>CAMDLX010000073.1 GCA_945901935.1 Bifidobacterium breve
TGGCAGGTCAGTAACCGGACGGTAAAACAACGACTCGGCAGGAAGTAAGCGGGGAAGCGCCGGAAACTCGGGAACGAAAAACGGCGGCGGTCGATATATGACAGCCAGAACAAGGCCAATCAGCAGCAGCGTCGAGGCGCAGACTAAGGGCACCTTGCGCCCCAGCTTTTTTCGGCGCAAGGCCAGCAGAAGCAGCACAGCAAGAGTGATGAGGCCGACCAGAAACAAGATCCGCCCAAGACCAGAGAGCAAAAACTCCGACCCAGGAATGAGAACTTGGGGACCGTCAATCTGTGGGTCCTGAAGCGTCACCTTCTAGAGGTTATACGTCCCCAACAAAACCACTGGGACTGGGGTTAGCCGAACTTTTTCTGACCCGATCGCTTGCGGTTCGCCAGCTTGGCCTTGAGGTAATCGCGGTTCATCATTGCAATGAAGTCAACCGAGATTTCTTTCGGGCAGGCCTCTTGGCACTCACCATGATTCGTGCACGACCCAAAGAATTCTTCCATCTTCTCAACCATTGCCTCGGTGCGGGCAAGCCGCTCAGGCTGGCCCTGTGGAAGCAGGTTGAGGTGTTGGAGTTTTGCCGCTGTAAACAAGTTGCCGGCAGAGTTCGGACAGGCTGCTACGCAAGCCCCACAACCAATACAGGCTGCAGCATCCATGGCAGCATCTGCTGCCTCTTTGGGTACCAAGGTGATGTTGGCATCTGGGGCTGCACCAGTGTTGACCGAAATGTAACCACCCGCCTCGATGATTCGGTCAAAGGCCGCACGGTTAACAGCCAAGTCCTTGACGAGTGGGAATCCGGCGGCGCGCCATGGCTCCACGACGATCTCATCGCCATCGGAGAACTTGCGCATAAACAGCTGGCAAGTTGCCGTGCCCTTCTGCGGTCCGTGCGCTTGGCCGTCGATCATCAAACTGCAACTGCCACAGATGCCTTCGCGGCAGTCATGGTCAAATGCAATCGGCTCGCGATCATCCAAGATCAGGCCTTCGTTGACGTAATCCAACATCTCCAAAAAGGAGGCGTCGTCGGCGACTGCCACGTCGTAGTACTCAAATGCGCCAACGTCATCGGCGGATTCCTGCCGCCAGACTTTGAGCTTCAGATTCAAGGTGGTGCTCACAATTATTCTTCTTCCCTTATCCGGGCCGACTACTGCTAGTGCCGTTTACTTGTAGCTGCGCTGAGACAACTTGACGTTGTCAAAGATCAGCGGTTCTTTGTTCAGGATTGAGTCCTTGTGAATATCGGGGCCGCCGTATTCCCAAGCTGCGACATAGGCGAAGTCCTCGTCATCGCGAAGAGCCTCGCCCTCGGGGGTCTGATGCTCTTCCCGGAAGTGCCCTCCGCAGGACTCCTCGCGATGTAGAGCGTCACTCACTTTGAGCTCAGCCATCTCCATGAAGTCAGCGATTCGCAAGGCCTTCTCGAGAGACTGATTAAACCCGTTACCAGAGCCAAGCACCTTGACTTCTTTCCAGAACTCTTCGCGCAGCGCTGGAATCTCGCTCAATGCCGTCTCAAGGCCAGCCTTGCTCCGGCTCATGCCGCAATAATCCCAGACTAATTTTCCGAGCTCGCGGTGGTAGTGATCAGGAGTTTTGGTGCCCTTGATCGCCACGAGTTGATCGACCATGTCTTGGGTGGAGGCAAGAGAACTTGTAAATGCCTCATGAGAGGTCTCGACCGGAGCATCGCCGAGGAGTCCCGACAAGTATCCAGCCACTGTGCTTGGCGCAACAAAGTAGCCATCAGCCAAGCCCTGCATGAGCGCAGATGCACCCAAACGGTTTGCGCCATGATCACTGAAGTTGGCCTCACCCAATGCAAACAGCCCGGGCACAGTGGTCTGAAGGTTGTAATCAACCCACAATCCGCCCATGGTGTAGTGAGTAGCGGGGTAGATGCGCATCGGCACGCTGTAGGGGTCTTCGCCCGTGATGCGCTCATACATGTCAAAGAGGTTGCCGTAGCGGGCCTTGATGGTTTCCTTGCCAAGGCGTCCAATGGAATCAGCAAAGTCCAAGTACACGCCGTTCTTGAGCGATCCCACGCCGCGGCCTTCGTCCACCACGATCTTTGCGTTACGTGAAGCAACGTCACGAGGAACCAAGTTGCCAAAGGCCGGGTACTTGCGCTCCAAGAAATAGTCGCGATCAGCATCTTGAATTTCGCCAGGTGCGCGAGTTTCTTCCATGGCCGAAGGCACCCAGATGCGCCCGTCATTTCTCAGAGACTCAGACATCAGCGTGAGCTTGGACTGGAACTCATCAGCCGGCGGGATGCACGTTGGGTGAATCTGCGTAAAGCAAGGATTGGCGAAGGCCGCACCCTTCTTGTGCGCACGCCAAGTGGCGGTCACGTTGCATGCCTTGGCGTTAGTAGACAGGAAGTACACGTTGCCGTAACCGCCAGTTGCCAGCAGGACTGCATGTGCCGAATGGGCGCTGATCTCGCCAGTCAGCAAATCGCGTGCAGTAATGCCGACTGCTCGGCCGTCGTGCACCACCACGTCTTGCATGTCCATGCGGTTATACAGGGTGACGGTGCCCAACTGAATCTGCCGCGCAAGCGCCTGATACGCACCAAGTAGTAACTGCTGCCCTGTTTGACCACGGGCATAAAAGGTTCGAGATACCTGGGCCCCACCGAAGGAGCGGTTGTCCAAGAGCCCGCCATACTCGCGAGCAAAGGGCACACCCTGCGCCGTTGCTTGATCGATGATGTTGACCGAGCTTTGGGCCAAGCGGTACACGTTTGACTCACGCGAGCGGTAGTCGCCACCCTTGATGGTGTCGTAGAACAACCGCTGAATGCTGTCACCGTCGTTCTTGTAGTTCTTTGCCCCATTGATACCGCCCTGGGCGGCAATTGAGTGCGCTCGACGCGGAGAGTCGTGATACGTGAACACGCTCACGTTGTATCCGGCCTCACCCAAAGAGGCTGCAGCAGCAGCACCCGCTAGGCCAGAGCCGACGACGATTACCTCAAACTTACGTCGATTATGCGGGGCCACGAGTTTTAGGTCGAACTTGTGCTTATCCCACTTGTCAGCCAGAGGGCCTTCAGGTGTTTTGGAATCGAGGGTCAGTGCCACGAGGGTGAACCTCCTGCAGTAGTAACGGGCATGGGGGCTTGAGTTGGCGAAGTAGCAGTCACGATTTCAGTGCACCACGCCAGCAAGAACAGCAATTGGGAACAGGCAGTTGATTCCTGCAACGAGAATGGCAAACCCCGCCGCAAACCCGCGGCGAGCGCTGTTGTAACGAGGGTTGTTCATTCCCGTGCTCTGGAAGATGGACCAACCCCCATGGAACAGATGAATGCCCAAGGCAATATTGGCCAGTATGTAAATGATGGCGATTGGCCAACGCTCAAAGCTGGCAACCAAGTTGTCGTAGGCAGCGCCACGCACGAAGTCGGGGTTGGCAAACCCCCAAGTCAGATCCGCAAGGTGAAAGATCAAGTACAGGCCAATGATGATGCCCGTCCAGCGCATAGTGCGTGAAGCAAATGTCACCGCCACATAATCACGTGGCGACTGATACTTGATGGGCCGCGCTCGGTGATTCATCCGGGTCAGCGTGTAGGCCGAATGGATATGGAACCCGAACATCACTATGAGCCCGATGCGGAAGATCCACAGCACCACTCCGTGCGGAAAGATCGGATACAGAAGCGTCCGCAAGCTCTCGGCGTAGTGGTCAAACTCGGTGCGGCCTAGGAACATCTTGAGGTTGCCCACCATGTGAACAAGCACAAAGCCCATCAGGCCAATGCCGGTGAGAGCCATCACCCATTTTTTTCCAATGGCTGATGAATAAAACTCCACAATCCAGAACCTGGATTGTTTGGGGGGGCCGTTCACTTCCGGGGCGTCAGCTCCCGGACGACTCTCCGTTGCTTGGGTCATGCATATCTCCTGGCCAGACCAGCACGCTCCGAACGCAGTGCTCAGTACGTCCGAAACTAGTGCGTCTGAGCTCTCGCGACTAACCGGCGCAAGATTCCTTCGGTTCACAGCCCCGCATTACCCTCATCGGCGTGTTCTATGTTCCAGGAATTTTTGAACCTCGATTCACCGTGACAGTCCGGCTGCTAGCGACCGAAGCTGAAGCCATGGCTGATCGTTTTTGGCTGTTCGGAGCCACGGCTGTGGTTGAGCTCGCAGACAGCGAAGGTTTTGTCAGGTTGATCGGAGACCTGACGCCCTCGGGGATTCGAGGCCTAGAGGCCGGTTCCCTTGTAGTTGGAATTGATCCCATCGAAGCCGATTTTGAACTCAGTAATGAGTGGCGCAAGCACGCTCAGGCTTGGGTGTGTGGCAACCGAATTCTGCTGCGGCCCGAATGGGTCAGTAACGATGCGCAACAACAACAGCTGGTAGATGACGGGTCACTCCTTGAGATTGTTCTGGAACCAGGCTCAGCATTTGGCTCCGGGAGTCATGCAACGACGAGACTCTGCGTTGGGCAGATCGCGCAGCTAGATCTGAGCGGGGCGAGTGTTCTGGACGTGGGCTGTGGCACGGGAGTTCTGAGCGTGGCGAGTGTTCTAGTCGGAGCGGAATCAGTGCTCGCCGTGGACAGTGACCCTGAGGCAATTCGAGTCACCGAACTCGTGGCTGCACTCAATGGTGTCTCGGACAAGATCCAGACGTTGCCCGCTCAAGGCTTTGTCGGTGACGGGACCGAGTTCGATCTTGTATTGGCAAACTTGTTGCTGCCGATCATCGAAGAGAGTGGAGCACAGCTAGCTACCAGCGTGGCCCCGGGAGGATTGATCATGGTGAGTGGGGTGTTGGAACATCAGCAGGAGCGCGTGGAGCAGGTTTTCTCGGAGTTCAAACTGAACCAGGTTGAACAGGAGGAGGGCTGGCTGGTGCTTGTGTTTGAGCGAACCGGTTTCGCCGCGAGTGTTGCCTGATGCCGAATCCTCCTCCGCACCCAGTCACGGAGCATCCGGCTCTGACACGAATACCACGAGGCCGAAACCACGTTCCTGCAGCTCGCGAATCCGGTCGACCTGACTTTGCGTCGCACCGGCATTAAGAGCCGTGCTCACTGAAACAGGCGTTTGCAGGAGCAGCGCGCCTTCGACCGCTGACGCTCCCATCGCTTGGCGGGCAGCTTGCTCAAGCGCCCGGAGTTCGGCCCGTTCCGAGGCCGTCAAGGGATCCCATCGAGCAACCTCGCGACTTCCGGGCGGTGGTGGCAAACCCGCATCAAGATCCTCAATATTGACAACGCTGACCACGCCCTCCGTTGCAGTAGTAGGTTCAACTCGCCAACTTCCATATTGAAGCTCGGTCAAACTTCCATATTTCAGGTCGGTCAAGCCCGACACCCGGGGAACTACGTCCGCCCCTTGCGCTTCGAGGGCAAGAAATAGTCCGGGTCCTGTAGAAAACCAATATCGAGCGTCGAAGGAGTCGACGATATAACGCCGCCCCGGCTGAAGAGCCAACGCCGTTGGCTCCGCCACTTGATCCAACGCCGCCGACACATCAGGGAGCGGCACCTCAACCGGCAAATCCCGGACCATCGTGATGACCGCAATGCTGCAGCCGGCGAGGAGGAGCACCTTCAGCAGCCTAGGTTTCTCGCTCCATCCCAGCAGGGAAATTGATCCCCACAGCACCGTGATTGTTGCGATGGCGGCGACTGCCCACCACCAACGGCTCATGTATGGGGCGACTATTCCGGTTATTCTCGAGGTTGCTAAAACTGCAGCCACGACTTCTACTAAAGCCACCAAGCCGAGCAGGGCAACACGCTGGAGGCGACGTCGCCATGACCACACGGTCGCAATGACGATGAGTCCAACGCCAATCGCTGCGAAGACTTTAGAAGATAAGAGCGAGAGACCAAACGCATCTGTTTCGCTCGCCCCCATCCATGGCGCCGGAAATCGGAATTGCGCCCCCATGATTCCGAGCGCAACAGCGAACCCTGCGGACACCTCCTCCGGATGGCGCATGTAGGACAGAAGCGCAGACATGTTGCCTGGCTCTTGCGTCAGTTGCTGCAGTAGCGCAGGGGTCCACAGCAGGAAGCCCAGTGCGGCGGACGCTGCGAACGTCGCTGATACCGGATGCGAACGGAGCCATCCCGGAGAACGCTGCGCCTGTGGAACGGCCTCGGCGCCGCCAGTGCTCCGAGTTGTTTCAAGGTCTGCGTCTCCGAGTCCGCCGTCATCCCGATCGGAGCAGGCACCTGATGAGAGGTCAACGTGGACGGGAGAATAACGTGCAGCCAGCCGGCGAAATATCATCACGGTCACGGCCAGCGATCCGCCGGCAACGATGACCGGCAGGAAACCAATATGGGCTTGAACACAAAATGTCCCAACTAAAACCGCAACGGGAAGCATTATGAAATCGTCGCAGCAGATGGCCCAAATGAGGAAGAGATAGAGGAGGAAAGGAAAGAACGCCATATACGGATTCCAGGGGTCTAACGTGAGTTCCAGACCTGACGACATAACAAGCAATGCGAGGGTCGCCGAGGTAAGTGCAGCGAGCGCCAGACCGCCCGTCCGACGAGCAAGGAGCACAGTGCCGGCGCATGACGCCATAGTCAGAACGCCGCATCCTATAAGCACTCCGATGTTGCCGAAGAGCCACGTAAACGGCGCAAGCACCCAGAACAGGAGGGGGCCAGGATGGGACCATCCCCAGCGGGACCAAGCGCCGACAAGCGGCGTATGCGATCCGCCCACATCGCCGATCCGCAGCACCTCGAGCGCCTGATCCCCGCTCGGCATCCACGTTCGGCCGATCAGCGAACATATTGCGGCAAGCACAGGCAGGATCACTATGGCGAGGGCTAGCCATGTTGCCCACCGGCCCGAGTTCCGGGCGAAAGGTTCGTGCTCGGCTTCGCTCTGGGCGCTCGGCGAACTCGCTACTACGGCCGAACTCGAATCTTTCCAGGTCACCGACCTGACTTTACACGGCAGCTGTCTTGGACTGCACGATCGCCCTGGCCGAAGGAGAAGTGCGGCCGCCTGATCTGCCTGTGATATTTCCACCAAGGCGGTCCCGTCGGCGTGAGGGTCCTCGCAGCTACCCTTTTTCAATGTGACCGCTTTGCGTTGACTCATCGATAAATCCATAGATCAGGCGTAGAACAGAACCACCCCCAATCCATCCCCAAAGCGGAGATTTCTAGATGAGGCAACGATCCCCTCTACCTCGAGGTAATCGATGAGTAAACCCGCCGCGAGTGAGTAGCGGGTACGAGACGGGTAGCCTGCGCGAATGCCACAAACTTCCTCCCCTGCAGATGCCTCACAGATTCTCCCGGCTACCGCTACCGCACCGCCCAAGATTTCTACCCTTGGCGAACTGCGTGAGTCAGGGTGGCAGTCCGAGTCGGTCAAATCTGAGTTGCGACGCAACGCAGTTGCTCGCATCCGAAGCGGTGAGCCGTTGTTCGCAGAGATTCTTGGTTATCAAGACACAGTGTTCCCGCAAGTAGAGAACGCTCTGCTCGCCGGCCATGACGTGATCTTCTTGGGTGAGCGCGGCCAAGCCAAGACTCGCATTATTCGGTCACTTATTGACTTGCTTGACGAGTGGCTGCCCATTGTCGAGGGATCCGAAATCAACGACGATCCGTATGCTCCAGTCTCGTTCCACGCCAGGTCCCTTCTGGCCGAACATGGCGAAAATACTCCCATTTCTTGGGTTCACCGCTCCTTCCGCTTTGGCGAGAAACTAGCGACACCCGACACTGCAATAGCAGATTTGATCGGCGAGGTTGATCCCATCAAAGTCGCCGAAGGCCGTTACTTGTCCGACGAACTCACCCTGCATTACGGCCTAGTTCCGCGGACCAATCGCGGCATCTTTGCCATCAATGAGTTGCCCGACCTATCCGAGCGAATTCAAGTTGGCCTGCTCAACGTGCTCGAAGAGCGAGACGTCCAGATTCGCGGTTACAAGATTCGCCTGCCGCTCGACGTCATGCTGGTGGCTTCGGCAAACCCCGAGGACTACACCAACCGTGGTCGGCTAATCACCCCACTGAAGGATCGTTTCGGTTCTCAAGTCCGCACTCATTACCCACTCGATGTCGAGACAGAGGTTGCCATCATCTTGCAAGAGGCCTCGCCATTCGCGGCCGAGGGCATCGGCGTCGAGGTTCCGGAATTCATGACCGACATCGTGGCCACCTTGTCGCAACAAGCCAGGCAGAGCCCACATATTTCTCAGCGCTCCGGAGTTTCGGTACGTCTGTCGGTGTCGAACTACGAGGTCATGGTTGCGAATGCCGCCCGGCGTGCACTCATTGCTGGCGAAGACGAAGTCGTGCCACGTATTTGTGATCTTGAGGCCCTTCCTGCTGCAACTGCGGGCAAGATCGAGATTGAGACCATCGAGGAGGGCCGCGAGGGCCAGATCCTTGACCACCTGATTCGCGCAGCAATCTTGACGGTGTTTCGCGAGCGTGTCTCCCCAGAGAATCTGACGGCGGTGATTTCAAGCCTTGAGGAGCGTGGGCCAGTGGACACCGGCGAGGATGTTGCTTCAGCCAAGTACGTAGAACTGCTTGAGCAGTTGCCTTCTTTGCAGGCACCCGTAGCTGAACTGGCGGGAGAAACCCCCAGCCCGGCCGCGATTGCTTCGGCAGTTGAGTTGATTCTTGAAGGCTTGCACTTGGCTAAGCGGCTCAATAAAGACGCCGTAGGCGGCCGAGCGCAGTACCGGGCCCGCAGCTAGCTGCCGGGTCGAAAGCAACTCAGGGGAGTACCCTCAACCTATGCCCAGACCTCGCTTTCGTTATTCCCCATGGGATGGAACACAGCAGGGATTCGAGGTGGACGCGTTCGATGTCATGGAGCAGCTCACTGATGATCTCCTCTACCACGGAGACATCAACGCAGCACTTCGTCGCATGTTGCAGCAGGGGTTTGAGGACCGCAACGGAGAGCACATCGAGGGCATTCGAGAGATGCTCGAAAAAATTCGTCAACGCCGTGAGGATGCTGTTGAGAATTATGATCTCGGGGGAGTCTTTAGCGAGATCGCAGAGGAACTTCGAGAGGTTGTCAAGCAGGAGCGCGCCGAGCTACAGCGGCAACTTGATCAGGCAAATGCCTCCAATGACGAGCGGCGCAAAGAGCTAACTAGTGAGTCAACCTTGGGCAAGAACATGGACCTTGACATGTTGCCACCCGACCTTGCGGGGCAGATGCAGGCCCTGAGTCAGTACGAGTTCACCTCGGCCGAGGCCGAGGAACGCTTCAACGAGTTGGCCGAAAAACTGCGTGAGCAGCTCATGCAGAATTATGTCAATCAGTTGTCCAGCGCAGTCAACGAGATGACCCCAGAAGACTTAGCCCGCACCAAAGACATGATGGCGGCGCTGAATGAAATGCTGGAGCAGCGCGAGCGCGGGGAAGAGCCCGACTTTGACGGTTTTATGCAGGAGTTTGGAGACCTCTTTCCCGAGAATCCGCAGACGCTAGATGAACTGCTCGAGGCCATGGCCAGGCGTATGGCTGCAGCTCAGGCGATGCTCAACTCCATGACTCCAGAGCAGCGCGCACAGATGCAACAGCTCAGCGATCAGTTGATGCAGGACATGGACCTGCGCTGGCAGGTTGAACAGCTCAGCCAAAACCTTCAGCAGGCTTTTCCTGATGCTGGTTGGGAATCCAGTTACGAGTTCGAGGGTTCGCAGCCACTAGATATGGGTTCGGCTGGCGAACTTATGCGTGAGCTCGGTGACCTTGACCAACTTGAGCAGCTCATGCGCGGCGCTTCTAACCCTGGAGCGCTGGCCTCGGCAGACATTGAACGGGTTCGCGATCTGCTCGGTGAGGAGTCCGCCGAGAGCATGCTCCGGATGGCTGAAATTACTCGCCAGCTCACCGAGGCCGGACTCATTGAGCACAAAGAGGGCCGTGCTGAACTCACTCCAAAGGGAATGCGCAAACTCGGCCAGAACGCTCTCGCTGAGTTGTTCAAAAAGCTTGACAGGGATCAGCTTGGCCAACACGAGATTGATAACAGCGGTATTGGTCACGAGCGTAACTTTCAGACCCGCCAATACCAGTGGGGCGACCCGTTCAATCTGCAGATCGAGAAGACGATCCGCAACGCAATCCTTCGAGGCGAGGGCGTGCCGGTTCATCTGAGCCCCGAGGATTTTGAGGTCGAAGAGACCGAGCAGAGCGTTCGTTCCTCCACGGTGTTGATGCTCGACCTGTCACTCTCGATGCCCATGAGAGAGAATTTCTTGCCGGCAAAGAAAGTCGCTATGGCTCTTCATGCGCTCATCACCATGCAATATCCGCGTGATTATCTAGGAATCGTCGGCTTCTCAGAGGTTGCACGAGTGCTGACTGCCGAGCAGCTCCCCGAGGTTTCATGGGACTTTGTCTATGGAACGAACATGCAGCATGGGTTCCAACTGGCCCGGCAACTGCTGTCTCGCCAGAGCGGCACCAAACAGATCATCATGATCACCGATGGCGAACCCACCGCACACATCAACTCATACGGCGAACCAGAGTTCCACTATCCGCCGGTCAAAGCCACCGTGGACGCCACCCTGCTCGAGGTAGCCCGGTGCACCAAGGACCGGATTCTGATCAATACGTTCATGCTTGACCCAGACCGCAGCTTGCAGCATTTCATTGAACAGATGACCAAGCTCAACGGCGGTCGTGCATTCTTTACGACACCACAGACCCTTGGGGATTATGTGTTGGTGGACTTTTTGGAACATCGCCGCAAATTGCTGACCGCTCGTCGCTGACAGCGTTAGGCAACTGGGGCACGCCGCCTGAGTAGTGCCCATTGGTCTGCGCAGAAAAATTCCTTGCGTTTTACAGGTAAGGCAGGTAATAATACCTACTTACATCGACGTAATTACACTGCCGTGAGACGTATGACATCTTGATGGGCGCCGGGTCAGCCCACCGAGAGATCTGGGGAATCGTCATATGAGGATCGGCTTGGAGGATGAAATGGCATTTCCAGAAGACGCAACAGGCGCCGAAAGTTGGCAAATGTTCTCGAACTGTCTCGGAGTCGACCCCGATTTGTTCTTCCCGGAACGCGGAGCCTCTACCAAAGAGGCAAAGGGCGTTTGTCAGGGTTGCGTAGTTCGTGAGGACTGCTTGGAGTACGCCTTGGCCAATGGCGAAAAGTTTGGCATTTGGGGCGGCCTGAGCGAGCGTGAGCGTCGGCGCATCCGACGCCAGCGTGCGCTAGCTCGAGCAACGCAACAGCAGCAGCCCCG
>CAMDLX010000074.1 GCA_945901935.1 Bifidobacterium breve
CTCTGGGAGGAGCTTGCCGTCTGAAGATGGCAGGTCGATCAGCTTGCAGCCAAGAAAGCGTTCAGCAGCACCGCATTCGTCTACGGCAATATGGGCTGATTCGGTGCAGATCACCGCCTGCCAAGGCCGCAACAAGCACTGCAGTCCCAACAGGTTTGCTCCCGTTCCACCAAAGGTAAATGCAAGCTCAACGCGCTGTTCGAAGAGTTCATCGAACTGTTCTTGGGCTTGGCGAGTCCACGGGTCTTGTCCGTATGCGAGTGCATGGCCGGCATTTGCGCGCTGTAAGGCCACCATCACCTCGGGGTGAACCCCAGAAGCATTGTCGCTCGCAAATAATCTGTCGGGCGGAGGAGGAACCGCACCCGGTGCAGTTTCGGAAAAGTCGTCAGGCATAGGAGAAACCGTAGCCAACCTTCGAAACTTTGCGGCCGGGTGACCCACCTGCTGACTGCAATGTAGAAGAATGACTAACGATGGAGACCGCTGAACAGACCGAAAAGTGGGTAACCCGAGCGATTATTGCTGTCTCGATTTTGACCCTCTTGGGTCTTGGGTTGCTCTGGCCACGGGGTGAAGCGCTGGATCTTGGCACTCAACCTTCTGAGTTTGTTGATGCAACAGTCACCAAGGCTGTTCGCACCACCTGCGATGCGGTTGAGGCCAACGCCCTAGCCGGATGCCAAGAGGTCTCGGTCGAAATCACCTCAGGGAAGAATGCTGGTGACACCGGCGTGTTTCTGATTCGAGATACCGACTTTCGAATCCCGCAGATGAAGGGTGGCGAGCAGGTCGTGCTGCTCGACGTTGCTACAAGTCCGGTGCCCTACCGCTACTCCTTCTCAGACTTCCAGCGCAGCACACCGATGTGGTGGCTGCTCTTGCTCTTTGTTGCAGCCGTGATCTTTGTCGGAAGATGGCAAGGGGTACGCGCTCTGCTCGGCCTGGCGGCAAGCGGGCTGATTCTGGTGGCCTTCATCGTGCCCTCGCTACTTCGTAACGAATCAGCCGTTCTAGTGGCCCTGGTCGGCACCGTAGCCATTGCCTACGTTGCGCTGTACTTAGCCCATGGAGTGAACACGGCTACGACGGTTGCGCTCGCAGGCACACTGTTGAGTTTGGTTCTGATCGTCGGACTTGCCCTGATCGCAGCTGAGCTCTGCAATTTGTCTGGCCTTGCTAGTGAGGATGCGCAAGTACTTCGCGTGACTGCTTCTGCGCTTGACCTGCGCGGCCTATTGGTTGCGGGCATCGTCGTTGGCGCACTTGGGGTGCTTGACGATGTCACGGTGACTCAGGTGTCGACTGTGTCTGCGCTACGAAGAGCCAATCCGAAGATGAGCCGAGTTGTGCTGTACCGAGAAGCCATAACCGTGGGACGCGATCACGTGGCTTCGACAGTCAACACGCTGGTGCTGGCATATGCAGGTGCTGCGCTTCCCCTGGTGCTGCTCTTTAGCCAAGGCAACAAGTCAATTAGCCGCATTCTGAGTAGCGAAATTGTGGCTATGGAGATTGTGCGGATGTTGGTGGGATCAATCGGGTTGGTCATCTCAGTTCCGATTACCACGGCTTTGGCCGCTGCAGTGCTGACTGGACGTGAACAAATCCACGCAGGACATAACCACGGTGGACCCGACCCAACCCCAACAGAGAGCCCCGCAAACTGGGATGATTTTGGACCACAGGATCACGCAATCTGAGGAGTCAGCCCTCAAACACTGCGTTAGGCAAACATTGCGTAGGCCAGCACTCGTTAGGCCAGCATCGTTGCGATAAGCGCAAAGTGACATGACCCTGCAGCGATCGTCATGGAGTGCCAGACCTCGTGATAGCCAAACTTGTCGGGGCTCGGGTCTGGTCGATGCTTGCCAAGAACCACTGCACCCAAGGTGTAGAGCAGTCCGCCCGCTGCTAGCAGTAGCAGCTGCACCCAGCTCAAATTCATGATCAGCACGGGCAAGGTAAGAACTGCTGCCCAGCCCATCACGATGTAGAGCCAAGACCCACTCGGGCCGTTATCAAGTCCAAGGCGAATCATCTTCATCGTGATACCGGCAAGCGCAGCCGTCCAGATCAGGACCAGCATGGGAATTCCCCAAATCTTTGGCAAAATCAGCAGACAAATCGGGGTGTAGGTCCCTGCTATCAACACGTAAATCATGGAGTGGTCAGCCCGACGAAACCACAGCACTGAGGTGGCCGAGCGGGCAAGCCGGTGATAGCTAGCACTGGTTGCGTAGAGGCCAGCAAGACTGGCCCAGTACACCAACACCGCTACTCGTGCGGCAGTGGTTTGCGCCAGGCTCAAGAGATACAGGCCTGCCGGAATCACGGCCAGGAAAGCTGCCGCATGTAGCCATCCCCGCCAGAGTGGCCGGTGGCCGTAGGCGTCAACTTTCCCCGTGGCGCTCTCTAGGTACGCCGCGCCCGCCAATACCTGCGTATCCGAGCTGTCTGGTTCTGCAGGCTCACCCTCTACTGCCCCCGTGCCCGTCATGAATTCAGGGTATCCGGAACCTAGACGCGAAACTGCCCGCCTATTGATACGAGATCAAGTAGGCGGGCAGATTCAATTGGCTTCAAACTCAGGAAAGAATCTTGGCCTTCTGAGCATCAAACTCAGCATCAGTGAGCTTGCCACTGTCATGGAGTGCAGCAAGTTTGGTCAGCTGCTCAGCTGAAGACTCACTAGAACCGGCAGTCTCTTTGACATATGCGGAGAACTGATCCTGTGAGGCCTTGGCCGCCGCAACTTGGTGCTCCTGCATTTTGTGACCACGAGCGAGCAGGTACACCAGCACGCCAAGGAACGGAACGATGACAATGAAGAGGAGCCAAAGCGCCTTTGCAAAGCCACCCATGTCGTGGCTGCGGAATACGTCGACAAGCACGGTGATAGCAATCCAGATCCAAAGGAAGAAAAGGAAGAACCACATCATGGTGATAACAATCTGTAACAGCGGGTAATCGTATGCGAGCAAGACAACCTCCAAAATTTGTTCCCGGCATGTGCCGAGAAGAGTCGTTGCCCCCTTAGGGCGCAGTGCAACTGCAACAACTTAGTTCAGAACGGATTTCTTTGGGCGGACCACACCTAGAGTTGGTGCTGGAATCCAGACCCGAACGACTGAAGTTCTTCCCTCGGCAACCCTTGAGACGATGACCAAACCCTGCTGCACTCCCTCATCCAATGACCGCTCCTCGCAAGTAGGGGCACCGGCGGCTGGGCCGAGCCAAGACGGAGAACAAGAAGAACTTCCTGCAGGGGAGTTGCCAACTAGTTCTGGACCCTCTGCGAAACAAACCTTTGTTTCGATACCTGCCGGCAGCTTCCTTATGGGTTCTGAGGAATCGGCCTACCCAGCAGATGGCGAGGGTCCAGTCAGAGAGGTTTCACTCAATGCTTTCGAGATCTCCCCAACGGCTGTAACCAACACCGAGTTTGCTGAATTTGTTGCCGCTACTGGATGGCTCACTGAGTCCGAGCGCGAGGATTCCTCGTTCGTGTTTGGAGGACTCCTACCCGATGATTTTCCACCCACGCAGGGGGTCGCCTCTGCGCCATGGTGGAGACTTGTGCTGGGGGCTAACTGGCGACACCCAGAGGGGCCACAATCCACGATTGAGGACCGACAGGACCACCCGGTCGTGCACGTCACATGGGAAGATGCCAAGGCTTACTGCGAATGGATAGGAGCGCGACTGCCAACCGAGGCCGAATGGGAGTGCGCCGCTCGAGGCGGATTAGAGCAGATGCGCTACCCCTGGGGAGATGAGCGGGAGCCCGAAGGCGAGCATCGCATGAACGTCTTCCAAGGAGAGTTCCCAGGCCACAACACTTCGGCTGACGGCTTTGCTGGAACTGCGCCCTCCGACGCATTCAGCCCGAACGGGTACGGCCTCTTGAACACCTGCGGAAATGTCTGGGAGTGGTGCGCCGATTTCTTTGATCCCCGATTCCATCTCACTGAGCCTCCGGACAACCCCTCCGGGCCCCCCACGGGCACTCATCGAGTCATGCGTGGCGGCTCCTATCTCTGTCACGAGTCCTATTGCTGGAGGTACCGGGTCTCTGCTCGAAGTGCGAACACCCCGCAGAGCAGCGCCGGCAACATGGGGTTTCGTGTTGTTCGTGACATCAATCTTTAGAACTGCAGAAGTTCCGCAGTAGCTCGGCATGAGTCCTAACATCAGCGATATGGGAATCTTGAACCGCTCAAAAAATGCCACGCACAAGTTTCAGATGCACGAGAGACTCATGAGCTTTGGTGACGATTCTTGGATTGAAAACGAAGCCGGAGACAAGGTCTACAAATCCGACGGCAAGGCCATGCGGATGCGCAAGACCTTCATCTTGGAAGATGCTTCCGGAAAGAACATGGCCGAGATCAAAGAGCGGGTATTAAGCGTCCGGGACAAGATGTCTCTCAAGCTGCCCGACGGGCGCTCCGCAACAGTGCACAAGAAGCTCATCGGGATTCGCGACCGGTACAAGGTCGAAATGGATGGCGGAGACGACCTTCATGCGCACGGGAATATCGCCGACCATGAGTACGAGATCGAGCGCGATGGTGACACCATCGCAACGGTCTCCAAGAAGTGGTTCCGCGTGCGCGATACCTACGGCATCGAAATCCTTGACGGCGAGGACGATGTCCTTCTCTTGGCTGTCACGATCTGCATTGACGCCCTCTCGGACGAGTAAGCATCATTGCCAGGCCAAGGGGAATCCTCGGCTGCTGCGCTTAGCCAAGCACTGGAGTTAGCGCAGCACTGGAGTTAGCGCAGCACGAGGACTGAATCCATAGCCCCGAGGGCAAGCTCCGTGGACTTCGGCGGGTTGATGACCACTTCACCAGTGCCCCCAAGCCGATAGCCCAGAGCAGTCTGATTCTGCAGCGAGGCAGCAGCTACGACATGCGCAAACGTCTGCAGCGCTTCGGCCCCATAGGCAATGGCGGGTCGCAGTTCAGTTACGCACCCCGACGGATCGAATAAGTCTCGAAATACCAAATCAAGTTCTTGCCGCTCAGACAGCTGTGCAATCAGCAAACTCGTCAACTCCACACTAACGATGAAGTCATCGGCACCAGTAGCCACGGCCAGTGGCGTATGGCGCTGCTCAAGCAACTCAGCAACAATCCTTACGTCCCCCAATTCATGGTTGTCAACAAGCTGGTTAAAGGCCATCAGCGTCAGCAAGGTGCGAGCATCGGCGTCATCGCTAGAGATTCGATCTCGATAGCCAAGGACAATGACCTCGTCGAAATGGCGTCGGACTGCATAGGCCGTCACCTCTTCTGGTCCACCCCGAAATGCAGCGACTTCGATCTGCACATTGTTCACCGAGATCGAGGACTTGATCTGCTCAACCTCGACCTGATCTGGGTCTGCGATAATTTCAATGACAGTTTCTGGGCTGAGGAACTCGTCTAGCTCTGCAAGTACTCGCGGGCCCAACACGCTCCAACCCACAACCAGAATTCTGGTTGGCCCGACGGTTTCTGGGATTGTCAGCACTGCTGGAACATCAGGAGCGGCACGGAAGCCGCCGCACAGGAACGTAGAGTCGTCCGATGCAATGCCGATGAGTTCGTCTTGCTCCTGCAACATAGTTTCAGGGGCCGGATTTAGCTCAACGACGCCGTCCTGGGTGAGGCGTCCCATGATTGCACTGTCTTCAAATGCGAGTTGTGCCTCGGCAAAGGTGCGCCCGGTGACCTCTGGGAATCGGCTGAAGTAGACCTCATCACCATCAAAGTCCAACAGTTCACGAAACACCGTACTAAGTCCGCGTTGGCGACAGGCCTGAGCAGTCAACTCGGCCACGATCTGATCAGAGTTGACCGTCACCACTCGCGAGCCAAATAGGGATCGGATTGAGGTTTCCGTTGACTCCGAATTCGTCTCCACAACCAGGTGAGCGTTCTCGAAAGCAGGATCGATGGATCGCACTGCAAGCAACGTCTTGATCACCGTCGAATCGTTCTCGTCCACCACGATGATCGACTTGGCACCGCTGACGTTCACCAGAGCAAGGTCTGCGGGTAGATCAGTGTGACCTCGACGACAGACGAGTCGAGTTGTTAAGAAATCCGGCACGTGATCGCGCAACTCCTCTTCCATCAGGGACTTCTCTTCGTTTGCAAGGATGACCACAACCCCGCGTCGAAGGCTCTCGTTAGCTAAGACCAGTTCGCTGACGATTACTGGCACACGACTTGACCACCCCAGAATCAGAGTGTGGTTGGTCTCCAACACCGTGCTGCGACCTTTGCGAAGTCCATCAACACGCTGATCCACCGAGTTGGCGATAAGTCCGATCAGGCTGCCAGCCAGAAAAATTCCAGCAAAGGTGATTGCCAACCCCAGCATTCGGGTTGGCCAGCTGCTATCTCCGGCAAATGTTCCGGCATCAACAACTCGGAGCATGGCCTGCCAAAACGCTTCACCGAAACCCAGGCGAGCCCCTCCGTTCACTCCGACCAAACCCAAAAAGGTCATCAGTAGCGCAGCCAGCAGAATCACTAACAGTGTCAGCAGGCCTAGCCAACCAATGACCACTGATGGACCCCGAGAAAGACCGGTATCGAACATGTAACGAAGCCGCGCTCCGATGCCTGCCGGCTGAGCCGATCCGCTAGTGGCCGAGGCTGCAGCGCCCGTGGTTGAGGCCGCCGAACTTGTGGCTCGGGTGGTACTTTGCTCGCCGCGGCCACGCCGGTTCACTGCTTTACCCTGCCGGCGCGGAGGCCTCGCAGAAGGCTGGTTCGGCGCTGGCTTTGCGGCAGTTGGCTGTGACGGCTCTGACGGATTCACATAACTCCTTGGGAATGGGGGCACTCGGTGGTGCGCTCTGAACCCGGACCTGTCAGATTAGCTGCCTCTGCCACCCAAACCTCTCTAGCAGTGCCCTGGCTAGACGCAGATCCAGAGGTGAGCGTGATGCGACGCCCTAGTCGGAATCAACAAGTCTGAGCGCTGCGGGCCTCCCTACTGCTGAGCCATCCAGTTGCCGTGAAACCCGAAAGGCACTCTGCGCGGCAGGTGCACTCGCCCAACCTCGGTCATCTCTTGGGCGTCAAGAATGACGAGTGCCGACTCAGTTGAGTTCTGATCGCTGACGATGTTCAGCAACCAGCCGGCATCCTCTTCGGTCCGGTCAGGGTCGGCCGCGAACACAGCCTCCCCACAGACTGAGTGATCGCCATAGATGTGGGTAACCGAGATCCCATCTTGTAGGTCGTGGCGCGTCACACCATCAAAGACAACCTCGTCTTCCTGCCAGCTACGTGTGTGTCCCAAGTACCCATACCTAGACTTCAGCCCCGCAAATGCATCATTGATTCGTGGGAAGTCGGCGGGGCGATCATCCAACCTCTCTTCAGTGACCGTTCCAGCTAGCGGGTTGATGCGCCAACGATGCAGCGACGGCCTCACGGTGTCGCCAACGATGTCATCACCAAAGCTGACATTGAGACGATCCGACCGGCATCCCTCAACAACAACGGTGTCTCCATCGTCATAGGCATTGAGAAAGTGGAATACAAAAAACGGGTCGACCTCGATCCAGCGCACACCAAGTTCGAGTGCTTGTCGGTCCAGAACCCCGATTCGAGCTCCGTTTTCCGGCGCCCACTCAATGGCCGCCCCGCCTGCGAGCATCGCATCAAGATCGAACACCGCAGGCAGATCAAAGAACACGACGTGGCGGCGTGAAACTGCAAAGTCGTGCATCATGACGGGATTCGGCAGGTTAATCTCAATGCTGTTGATGAGCGTTCCCGAAGCATCGGCTTGGTGGAAACGCAAGTACGGCGGGAACGGGCTGTAGCCGAAGAACAACAACTCGCCGGTCTCTGGATCTTCTTTGGGGTGAGCAGTCATCGGGCCGATCAGAGCGCCACCAAAATCCCACTCGCCACGCGTGGCCAAATCGTTGCTCATCTCGATTGGCTTGCCCGCTTCCATGAGCGCAAGCAGTCGGCCAGCGTGCTTGACGATGTTGGTATTCGCGGTGTTTTTCATCATCCCGGCTTCGGCGAGTAGCTCCTCGGGCGGCATCCGAAACTCAGACAGGCCTCCAAAAAGCGCCTCACCTTCTCGCCGCTCAATCAACAACCCCTTCGACTCGACATACCGGTTGTGATAACTCGCTCGGCCATCACTCAAGCGCACCGCGTGAACCATTCCGTCGCCATCGAAGACGTGATACCGGGTCAGCGGGTCGAACTGCGGGTTCGGCCCGTTGCGAACGTACATTCCATCTAACGCAGAGGGAATCCTGCCAGTGACTCGAAGGCCTTCCGCATCAAGTTCATCCCTGACAGGCTCGTACTGACCGATCAAGAACGGGTTTGCACTAGCTGGAGACTCGATTGACATACCGGTCAATGTATCTCTCGGGCTGCGATCTGTAAACGGTGTTCACCCCTAGGGGAGATCCCCCTGGCAGTTACTGAGCTATGGGATGGACTTGTCCAGCAAGAACGGTGTTGATCACAGAGTCCATCAGTTCAACTGAGGCTTCCTCATCCGCTGCAAACCCAAGCAGCAATACTTCTGCCACTCCGTGAATTGCCGCCCACATCGTCATGCTGGCTACACCCGGGTCTGTCACTGAAAGTTGGCCAGCCGCAATTGCCTCAGATGTTGCCGCTGAAGCTGCATCAAAAGCTCGAGTTGCCGCTGGAAACGCGTCAACCCCAGGAACCGGCGTTGGAGGGTAACGAAACATCAAATGAAACAACGCTGGTGAAGACAGCGCATGCAAAACATAAGCCCTGCTCAAGGCCCGAATTCGTTCGAGAGGGTCCGCTTGATCAATGGCGTCGAAACGCTGAACGAGTTGCTCAAAGTGCTCGGTGGCAACCGCTGCGAGCAGGTCATCCTTGTCCTTCACATAGGCGTACAGCGCTGGAGCAGTAACGCCTAGTTGCCGGGCAAGACCGCGTAGCGAGAGCTGTCCAACACCTTCAGACTCCAATTGCTGCCGCGCAGTTTCAATCAAAAGTTCCCGAGTGAGGGGTGCACGCATACCAACAGCTTGCCTCATCCGAGCAAACTGATTCGCAAGATCAGTTGCACACGATCCCGATTGCGGGTAAACACCGTTTACCAATCTTATCTGGAGCTCATGTGCCACTGCCCCGATCAGTCTTTAGCCAGTCCACGCCGCAAGACCATGATTTGACGCTCCTGAGCGGAATCTGGCCTCAGGATCTAACTGGCGAACTCATTCTGAGCGCACCGCACCCAAGCACATTCGACAACCCTCATCCGTTCTTTGGCGATGGCATGACCTACCGGCTCTCGCTCGAAGCTGGAACGCACGGAGCCCCTCAGGACTCCTTCGCCTGGCGGCAGCGGATCATTGACTCCCCTTCGGCTCGCCTACGGACCCTGCGGCCTGACGTCTTCTCTGCGACTCACATGGGGGTGCAGTCTCCATTCGGTATGAGCAACGCTGCCAACACTGCGCCCTTACCCTGGGGGGATCGCCTCTTTACGACTTGGGACGTTGGGCGGCCAGTCGAGATTGACCCCCTCACGCTGGGCTTTCTTGGCGAGGTTGGCCATCGCTCCGAATGGAAAGACTTCGAGATTTTCGACCAGCCGATTCTGCCGCTCGTCATGAGCACGGCACACCCCGTGATCGACCCCGACCGAGATGTTCTCTGGACCGTGAATATCTTCTGGGGAGAACTCCACGTGGTGCGCTGGGATGGAGTGAATCCGCTCCAAATGTGGCCGATCACCGGCGGGATCATCCCTCAGTCAGTGCATACCATTACCCAGACTCGCGACTGGCTCATCATTGGCGATTGCGCATTCAAGGTGGAACCTCAGGTGCTCACTGGCGGCGACCGCTTGGAGCCAGCAAATGCCTCTGGCCCTGTGTACGTGATTCGCAAAGACGCTCTAGAAGCCGTGCCCCCGGGTACTCCAGTCGCGGCAAATGTGTTTGAGATTGCGCCCGAAATCAATCACTACTACGCCATGTACGAGGATGCAGATGGCATTCAAGTCCTGTTTGAACACACGCAGAATGCAGACTTGGCAATGACTCAGGGCGCCGGCGATATTGACGCTCTCGGCCGACCTGTTGACCCTGCGCTGTGCGGACTTTTTGGGTTTCCCATGAGCCCCGATCGCAATACTCTGATTGAGTTCAATCCAGAGACTGGCAAGGTGCACGAGCGCGCCGAGCAACGTGACCCCACACTGTTGTGGAGCAGGCAACTGAACGCCATCGATTGGTCTACCGAAGGGCGCTCCAAACCAACCATGCATCACCAAGTTCATTTTGGATGGCGACCCGAAGCGGTCACGCAAAAGATGCTCGCCTTGTATGCAGACCGGATCGACCGTTCCGAATGGCCAGCAGATGAGACTCCTCCGCTGTTGACAACAACCTCAGTGCCAGACCTGCAGCTCCAGACGCACCACGAGTTTGCAATGGACGATATGCCGACCTCACCGATTTTTGTCCCTCGTGACCCAGGCTCAGTGCCGGGAAGTAGCCGATATGCCGGATCAGATCCCGGCGGACATGATGGCTATGTGGTCGTTCCCGTCGTGAACGATGAGGGGTTTCGGGTCGAAGTATTCGATGCAGCTTCGGTTGGATCAGGGCCACTTGCAACTCTTTCCGGGACAACGGCGGCCGGTTCTGCGGTACGAGTTCCATTCGTCTTGCATTCAGCTTGGATGCCCCGAGTTGTTGGATCGCAGGATCTGCCCCGACTCAAGTTCTCGGCCGAGCTTGACCGGATTGGGCAACTCCCCGAAGACCTAGCGGCTGCGGCAAGGCAAGTCGCTCGAGACCTAGACGAAGGCATTCCGATGGATGCCCCAGCAACGAGCTAAATCTCTGCGAACGCTCTCGACCAGAGCAGCAGTCTCCACCAAACCAGAGCGATCAGAACTTTGTGGTTAATGGGTTGTGAGTGTCACTCGCAAGTAGTACGTTAGAACATATGTTCGATCCCCGGTCCCCAGGGTGAACACCTCACTAACCAAGTAGCACTCACTTGGTCCGCCTGACAGATCTTTCTGCCAGATTCTTTTGACAGGGAACGGGCTTGGGTGTTGTAGCTGTGACTTTTTGCGGTACTGGCCGCTCAGGGGACCCTATGTGTACTGACCCAATCAAAGACTCGGACGCAACTCCGAAACTTGCAACGGCACAGGCAAGCATGCCCGCTGATGCTGCTCATGCTTGTACTGCTGGTGCTGCTGGTGCTGCCGCTGCCGCTGC
>CAMDLX010000075.1 GCA_945901935.1 Bifidobacterium breve
GTTGTCCGAGTCGGGAATGAACCCTGCAGGTGGCTCTGCGTTGCAAAGGGAGCTTGAGCTTGCGCTGCAGTCATCGCCCGGATTACGACCGGACTTGAACTCGGTGACCGATGACACCTGAATGACTTCGGTGTCTTGAGGGTTCTTCAGTTGGCGATGCAATGTCGGCAAAGGTGAAGGACTGGTGAGAGCGATGGCTAAGGAACGAGTCGAACGTGACCAAGAGGATCTAGTCCGGCTCTATCTCACTGATATTGGCCAGCATCCATTGCTGTCGAAAGAAGATGAGGTCCGGCTCTCAATTCTTATAGAAGAAGGAGTGGCTGCTCGGCGTGAGCTAGCCGAGCGGGCAGATGACCTGAGCTTGCAGGAGCAGCGTGTGATGCGCAGAGCAGTGCGAGAGGGCGAGAAGGCCGAGAGATCATTTGTGCTTTCGAACCTGCGACTCGTGGTATCGATTGCCAAGCGCTATCAGGCCTCGGGGCTACCTCTTTTGGACTTGATTCAAGAAGGCAATCTGGGGCTCATGCACGCCGTCGAAAAGTTCGACTGGCGCAAGGGGTTCAAGTTCTCGACCTATTCAACCTGGTGGATTCGCCAAGCGATTACGCGTGGGATTGCAAACACGGGCCGAACAGTCCGGCTCCCGATACATGCCGCTGACACGCTGTCTCGGGTAAACAAAGCAAGCGCCCGACTCGAGGTCGAGCTAGGCCGGCCCCCAACAATTGAGGAACTCCGAATTGACGTGGACCTCTCAGAAGAAAAACTCGTTGAAGTCCTTTGCTTCGCTTCAGACACGTTGTCGTTATCTGAGCCAATCCACGCAGAAGGCGATGGAGATCTTGGTGATCTAGTTGAGGACCGTGAAGCGAGTTCCCCCATGGATATGGCAGTGCTCGCTCAGTTGCCACAAGAAGTGAAGCGCTTGCTGAGTCCGCTCGATGATCGCGAACGCGCAATTCTGACTCTGCGCTTCGGACTGAACAACAGTGAACCTCTGAATCGAGATGAGGTGGGCCAGCATTTCAAGTTGACTCGCGAGCGCATTCGCCAGATCGAAGCTCGAGCGATGTCAAAACTCAGGCACCCCTCTTGGGACGTCGGAGCCTCGGATCTTCTGAGGGTCTAACTCCCTGCCAAGCGAGTAGGTCGCCCAGTAAGTAGGTCATCTGGCAAGTGAGGGGAGCAGTCCCCGCTGACAGTTCGCCTTGCTGTCCCTAGTCTGGGGGAGCTTCGAATTGCCCTTCCCCCAAGTCAGTAGCGGGTGCAGCGCGCCCGCAGAGGGGGCGTCATGCTTCATACGCTTTGGTCCGTCAAGGGCGGTTCGGGAGTCACGCTGGTTTCGGCTGTTGCAGCGGCTTTACTAGCTCGCCGCTCGGGTCGAGCAGTGCTGGTTGACCTGTGCGGAGATCAGCCAGCCGCTCTTGGGATCTCAGAGCCCAGCAGTCCAGGAGTCTGTGACTGGTTAGCGAGTGCTGACGGTTCTGCCGATGCACTCGACCGCCTCCTTGTGCAGGTCGAGCCAGGGCTCTGGCTGCTGCCTCGGGGGAGAGCTCAGACCTGGCCCGAGGAGCGTCCAGCTGAGCTTGCGCAGTTCCTGCAATCAATGGGCTGTGATGTCGTGATTGATGCTGGGGTAGTAAGTGAAGCTGGGGTGATCTCCGACCTGGGTCGGAATTTAGCCGCCGCTGGTCGGTCGCTTTTGGTGACTCGGCCCTGCTACTTAGCGCTGCGCCGCGCGACTGCTGCAGGAGTCAAGGCCGATGGAGTAGTCGTGGTATCCGAGCTAGGCCGGGCACTCAGCGAAGCCGACGTGTCGGCTGTGCTGGGTCTTGCGGTTGTGGCAACGGTAGATGTTGACCCCGCTATTGCTCGCTCGGTAGACGCCGGATTGCTGATACGCAGAAATCACCGGGCACTTGAGCGTTCACTGAGGGGAGTTGCATGAGGTTGCTCGGCGAAACTGAGGCACTTGAAGCTAGCGTCCGTCGTCGCTTCGCAGCCGAGACGGGCTCAGTCAATGCAGCGAAGCGACTGGCCGAGCTCTTCGCCGAAGAAGCTCCCCTCTTAGCCACAGTCGAAGTCCAGAGCCGGGCACATGCTCTGGCAGTTGAACTCGTTGGCCTTGGTCCCATCCAAATGCTCATCGACGACCCTGCAGTCACCGACGTCTTGGTCAACGGCCCAGGAGAAGTGTGGATCGAGCGAAATGGCCGCCTCGAACGCTCGGGCGTCATTGCCGACAAGGACCTGATCGCGAGAAGCATCGAGCGACTAGTGGGGCCGCTTGGGCTGCGCGCTGATCGTAGTAACCCAATCGTTGATGCGCGACTTCCCGACGGCACACGAGTGGCAGTCGTTCTCCCGCCACTGGCCGTGGATGGTCCAGTCCTAGCCATTCGCAGGCACCGGGCGGACCCTTTGGCGTTGAGCGCTTTTGCAGGACCGGCCGTTGTGCAATTGCTTGAGTCGCTTGTACGCGAACAACTCAATCTGGTGGTCTACGGCCCGACTGGTGCTGGAAAGACCTCGCTACTAAACGCGCTTGTTGCCGGCATACCCCCAAACGAACGTGTCGTCACCATTGAAGATGTTGCAGAACTCCGCCTACCCGGAGAACACGTAGTGCGTCTCGAGGCTCGACCCGGCAGCGCCGAGGGAATCGGGAGAACCGATATTCGTGACCTTGTGCGAGCAGCCCTGCGGCTGCGACCAGACCGCATCATCGTGGGCGAGGTTCGCGGGGCCGAGGCGCTCGACATGATCTGGGCGCTCTCTACTGGTCACGATGGTTGCTTCTCTACTTGCCATGCATCGAGTGCTGCCGATGCCATGCGCCGCCTTGAAACCATGGCTCTACTCGGTGCTGAGCGACTTCCCTTAGAAGCCATTCGTGCCCAGATCACTGCAGCGATTGATGTCTTTGTTGGGGTTGCTCGCAGCAGTTCTGGAGGGCGTCGCGTCACATGTGTTCATCTGGTTGGGCCCAACGCTGAACTGCAATCACTGATCTCGGCCGATGGGACAGTTCAGAAGATCTCTCGCTCTCGCAGAGGTTGGCAACCATGACTCGCATGAGGCGGGTCGAGCGTCTGTTAGATCAGCAGCTACCTGGGGCTGCGGCTGGCTTAGCAAGAAGTGTCCATGCGGGCGCAACGCTACTTGGGGCGATCGAAGAGTTCGGCAGTGTGTCCGCACAGCCGATTTCTTTCGACCTTGCCACCATTGCTGCATCGGTTCGCCGCGGAGGATCTCTCGACGCGGCGCTGCGAAACTGGGAACTATCGCGAGCGAACTGCTCCGTTGGGGTACTCGTAGCTGCCTGCAGATTCGGCCATGCCGAAGGGGGCAACTTGGCTGCGGCCCTTGATGGTGCGGCAGTCTCACTCCTAGATCGCCTTGAAGTGGCCGACGAGGCCCGAGCGTTGTCGACTCAGGCTCGATCCTCATCAGCAGTTCTGGTCGCCCTTCCCCTGTTCGGTGCAGCAGGGTTCTCGATTCTTGACCCGGCCGTTGCTGCCACGCTGTTCACTACAACTGCAGGATGGATCTGCCTGGTCTTGGGGTTGGGTCTAGACGCCCTCGGAGCTTTGGTCCTCTCGCGCATGGTTCGATCGGCATTGCGTTAATGGCCATCTTGCTGGGTGTGCTGAGCAGTTGGGCCGTGCTTCATCTTTTTGGCCATACGCGTTCTTGGCCTTGGCGCGTCGTGGATCTCCAGACCACTCAGCCCCGACAGTCCAGCCAGTCCAGCCAGTCCCGACAGTCCCGACAGTCCAGCCAGTCCAGACAGATCAGACAGAACAGGCAGTCCAGAACTCCTGCTCGTACTCGTCAGACTCATAGGCAGATCCAAAGTGAGATTCCTGCTGCGGTCGACATGTTGCAGTTAGCAGTTAGCGCTGGGCACTCGCTGCACACAGCAGTTGCTGCAGTCGCCGGGTCTGGTACCGGCCTAGTAATTGAGGGCCTCGCCGGCGTTCAACAAAGATTTGAGCGCGGCGGTCAACTAGTGGACGAACTCGCCAAGCTGCCCGATCAGCTAGGCCCAGAGCTTCAACCCCTCTGCACCACGTTGATCGTGTCCGCCTCATCAGGAGCACCCCTCGGGCCGAGCTTGCAGCGCCTTGCAGACTCACAGCGCCGCCGGGTACGCCGCTACAAAGAGGAGCGCGTTCGAAGATTGCCCGTGCTGCTCTTGGCCCCTCTCATCACGCTGGTGCTTCCGGCATTCGTCATGCTGACTGTTGTGCCGGTCGCAATCACAACTGCCCGAACAGGGCTGACTCCCCTAAATAGCTCGGTACCCCTAAACACCCTTCCCCTGCCAAACACTCTTCCCCTGCCAAATACGAATGCACCTGCGAGCCCACCATGAACAAAACACTCACACAGTTCCCCTGCCGAGCGCGTGGCCGTGCCCGAGGGGAGCAAGGCCAAAGCACGGTTGAGTATGCGTTGCTCCTCTTGGGTGCTGCAGCTATTGCCCTGGTACTTGTTGCCTGGGTCACCAAGACAGATCTGATTGGCCGACTCTTCGACACCGTGGTCGGACGGATACTCAATCAAGCCCAGTGACACGCTCTGAGCGTGGACAGTCCACCGTAGAGCTTGCCGTGATCATTCCCATTTTGGTGCTGCTGATCTTGCTGAGCGTTCAAGCCGCACTTGTGCTGCGCGATCGGGTACTCGTGGTTCATGCGGCACGGGCTGCGGCCAGAGCAGTGATTGTCGACCCCCAGGTCGCTAGCGCAGTAGCTGCGCTTGAGTTACAGGGCCCGCCAATTTCGACGGCGAGCGTTACGTTGAGTGGAGGCAGCAGCGGTGGGTCACTCGCCACGGTCACGGTGCGCATGAGGGCCACGCGCGTACCAATCGTTGGCAGGGTGGTTGCCTCGACAGTGCTGCAGGAGCGACTGGTGGTGATGATCGAGGGCCCGAGCTAGAGCAGAGTTGCCTGCAACAAACGCCTTGCTGCGGCCTTGTCTAAAGGTTCGTTACCGTTGCCGCACTTTGGGGATTGGACACAACTCGGACAGCCGTCAAGACACGGGCAACGCTGCAAGACCTCGAGCGTGGCAGCTAAGTGAGAATCAGCCACGCCAAAGGCGAGTTCGGCAATCCCTGCGCCGCCGGGGTACGCATCGTGAATCACTACCGTGGGTGCATCCGTCTCGGGCAGCCACTCTGTGGAAACTCCGCCAACATCCCATCGGTCACAGATGGTGAACAAGGGAAGGATCCCAATGGCAGCATGTTCGCTCGCGTGCAGCGCCCCGGGAAGTTCTGTCGGATCTATCCGAGCAGACTGCACAACATCGTCAGCAAAGGTGTACCAAACGGCTCTGGTTTCTAGATGGACTGGTGGGAGTTCCAACGAGTCGCGTGAGATCACCTCATGTGTGGACACACGTTTGGTTTGAAATCCCGTGACTTGAGAGGTGACCTCAACCGAGCCGATATGTAGCGTGGAGGCCCCAACGGGACGTTGGTCATCTACACCCAGCAGGCGGATGCTGATGCTGGATCGGGCCTGGGTATAGAGGTCTCCGTCAGCTGGGACAACAAGGGCGGACAGACTCGCAAGGTCTAGTTCGATCACGGTCCATGCGGCACCCTGATGTAGGTAGACCGCCCCCTCGTGGAGAACCTCATAGGCGCGTGACTCGTCTACGGTCCCGATCATCTGGCCGCCACGAGTCATGATTCGAAACTCCCCACGAGAGGCCGAGCGCAACCCGATGGTGGGTGCTGGAGTTCCGCGACCTGACCACATAACTGTTTGTTCATCACCCTGGGAGGTGATGATGGCGCGATCCTCGAGGACAAGCTGACGGATTCCCTCATCGAGTTGTGTGGGCCAGTACTCGGAATCCTTGCGAGTGAGCGGAAGTTCGAATGCTGCGCAGCCAAGATGCGGAACAAATACATATGGGTTATCTAGGTTGATCACTGCCGGCTCCGACACTCGATTGAAGAGTTCTTCGGGGTGTCGCATCATCCACTGATCAAGGCTGTTCTCTGCAGCAACGAGCACAGCAACTGATCCAAGCTGCTCACGACCGCTTCGACCGAGCTGTTGACGAAACGATGCGATGGTGCCGGGGTAGCCGCACATGACCACTGCATCAAGGCCACCAATATTGACGCCAAGCTCGAGGGCGTTCGTGGCCACTACGCCGAGCAGTTCGCCGCTTAAGAGCTCGGCTTCGATCTGCCTCCGCTCATGAGCCAAGTATCCCGCTCGATATGAGCGGACTTGTTCGGCGAGCGACTCGTCAAGCGAGTCACGCAGTGCGCTTGCAACCACCTCGGTTCCGCGCCGGGATCCGCAGAACACCAAGGTACGAAGCCCGGCCGAAATCAACCTTGAAGCCAAAAGAGCAGCCTCGGCGTTGATCGACCAACGCTCACCATCGGATGCTTCCGCAGGGTTCCAGAGTGCTATCGATCGCATGCCTGATGGCGAAGCATCGCTTTGCACCACGGCCACCTCATGGCCGCAGATACCCGAAGCGAGCTTCGCCGGTTCGCCGATAGTGGCCGAGCTAAAGATGACAGTTGGTTCCTCTCCGCCGTAGAAGCGCACCAGGCGGCGGAGCCGGCGCACAATGTGTGCGACATGAGTGCCAAACACGCCACGAAGCGTGTGAAGCTCGTCGACCACGACAAATTTGAGCTCCTGCAGAAACTTGGCCCAGCGACGGTGGTTGGCAAGGATTGTTTGGTGCACCATCTCGGGGTTGGTGAGCAACACATTGGCGTGAGTCCGTACCCAGGACCGCTCCTCGGGGGAGCAGTCTCCGTCGTAGGCGGCGGCAATGAGTCCGGGAACTTCCCAAGAGGTCAAGGACAGCAACTGGTCCCGAGCTAGGGCCTTAGTGGGGTAGATCATCAACGCAGTTCCGCCGCTCAACACCGACTCTGCGATTGGAACTTGGTAACACAGTGACTTCCCCGAGGCAGTCCCCGTCGCAACGACTAGGGATTCTCCCGAGCGGGCCAAGTTGATTGCCTCAGCCTGATGCGACCAGAACTGAGTGTGCGGCAGGCACAGCTGCAGCTCCTCGGGGAGTGGCCGATCGAGTTCGGCAGTGCGTTCGCTTCTGGCAGGAATCTGCTCAACATGAACAAGTCGAGCGTCCTCGGCCAATGAGTTGAGCACCGCTGCAATTTTTCTTGCCGGGTCACTCATCAGATACTGCGGCTTACTTATCGGCGGTACTTGGCAAGCTCGGTACGAGCTACTTGCCGGCGGTGCACCTCATCTGGGCCATCGGCAAAGCGGAGGGTGCGCAAGCCGGCATACATCCGAGCTAGCGGGAAGTCATCCGAAACACCGCCGCCACCATGGGCTTGAATGGCTCGGTCAACAACGCGCAGTGCCATGTTGGGTGCCACAACCTTGATTGCAGAGATCTCAATTGCTGCGCCCTTGGCACCCACGGTGTCCATCAACCATGCGGCCTTGAGGGTCAGGAGTCGGACCTGCTCAATCTCTATGCGTGAGTCCGCAATCCATTCTCGAACAACTCCCTGATCAGAGATCGGCCCGCCGAAAGCAACTCGCTGAGTGACTCGCTCGCACATCAGTTCCAAGGCCCGCTCCGCCACTCCAACGCAGCGCATGCAGTGATGGATTCTGCCAGGGCCCAGACGAGCCTGAGCAATGGCAAATCCGCCACCTTCTTGGCCGATCAAGTTGCTGACAGGCACCCGTACGTTGTCAAAGTTGAGCTCCGAATGGCCTTCGCGGTCCTGGTAACCAAATACCGGAAGGTCTCGCACCTTGGTCACACCCGGGGTGTCCATGGGAACGAGCACCATTGACTGTTGCAAGTGCCGGGCAGCTGTTGGATCGGTCTTGCCCATAACGATCATGACTTTGCAACGGCCCGAGGCTGCTCCAGAGATCCACCACTTGCGGCCGTTGAGTACGTACTCGTCTCCGTCGCGCTCGATGCTCAGCTGAATATTCGTGGCATCCGAGGAAGCAACTGCAGGCTCAGTCATTGCGAAAGATGAGCGAATTTCACCGTTGAGCAGGGGAACAAGCCACTCATCTTTTTGCTCCTGAGTGCCAAACAGCGTCAGAACTTCCATGTTGCCGGTATCTGGTGCAGCGCAGTTCATAGCCTCGGGAGTCAGATGCATGGAACGGCCCGATAGTTCGGCAATGTGGGCATAATCCAAATTGCTAACTGGCTCAGGGGTCCACTCGGTCTGATGTGGCATAAACAGGTTCCACAGGCCTCGCGAGCGGGCAGAGGACTTAAGGTCTTCGATAATCTGAGGGTGACCGTGGGGATCTCCGAGGGCCTGCATCTGAGACTCGTAAATTGGCTCGGATGGAGTGATTTCAGAGTCGATGAACTCCTGAAGTTTTGTAAGTAAATCTTGGCCGCGAGCACTTGGTTCAAAACTCATAGTTGCCAACCTACCCTGCCGGAGCTGGAAAGTTATTTTGGATAGTTGTTTGACATCTGCGCCTGCACTCTCTTAGCTGTCACTCGTGGGAAACCCTTTAGTCATCGTCGAGTCACCAGCAAAAGCGCGCACTATTGCCAGCTTCCTAGGTGACGAATATCAGGTCGAATCATCGATCGGCCACATTAGAGATCTGCCCAGAAACGCGGCCGATGTTCCCAAGGAATACAAAGGGCAAGCTTGGGCACGGCTAGGTGTCGATACTGAAAATCACTTCAAGCCGCTCTACATCGTGAACTCCGAAAAGAAGGATCATGTTCGCCATCTGAAGGCTCTTCTGAAAGATGCCGATGAGCTGTATCTAGCAACAGATGAGGATCGTGAGGGAGAGGCAATCGCGTGGCATCTCCTTGAGGTGCTGAACCCACAAGTACCCGTCAAGAGAATGGTGTTTCACGAGATCACTCCGCAGGCGATTCGTCATGCGCTAGAGAATCCTCGTGAGCTAGATCGTCGTCTTGTTGACGCCCAGGAATGTCGTCGGATCTTGGACCGGCTGTACGGATACGAAGTCTCGCCCGTGCTGTGGAAAAAGATCATGCCTCGGCTGTCGGCTGGCCGGGTGCAGTCAGTTGCCACCCGAGTTGTTGTGCAGCGTGAGCGTGAGCGCATGGCATTCCGCTCGGCTAGCTGGTGGGACCTGCAAGCAACGTTTCGCCATGTAGATACGTCACAAGACCAAACACAGTTTCCGGGAACGCTGATTGAGTTTGCCGGCGAGCGTCTGGCTACTGGTAAGGACTTTGGCCAGAGCGGTGAACTTTCTGCAAGCGCTGACAAGAACGCTGTTCTGCTTGACGAGGCCGCAGCTAGTGCAGTGCGTTCTGCGCTGACTGATCAGCCTGTGCAGGTGCGATCTGTGGAACGCAAGCCGTATACCCGCAAGCCCTCCCCACCATTTATGACCTCTACCTTGCAACAAGAGGCTGGTCGCAAACTGCGGATGTCCTCTGCGCAGACGATGTCTACTGCTCAGCGCTTGTACGAGAACGGTTTCATTACGTACATGCGTACCGACTCATCTTCCTTGTCAGAGACCGCCGTCACGGCAGCCCGCACGCAGATTCTTGAGAAGTTCGGCAAGGCATATTTGCCGGATGCCCCACGGCGCTATGCAAACAAGGTGAAGAATGCACAAGAGGCTCACGAGGCCATTCGGCCTGCAGGAGACAGCTTCCGTACCCCGGATCAAGTAGCTCAGCAGCTCAATGGTGCCGAGCTCCGCCTGTATGAACTGATTTGGCAACGCACGATTGCATCCCAGATGAACGATGCGCGGGGCGAGTCGGTTCAAGTTCGTTTGGTGAGCACCACGGCCGATCAGCGAGAGGCTGTGTTCTCTGCATCTGGTCGGACCATTCAATTCCCAGGTTTCTTGCGTGCCTATGTCGAGGGCTCAGATGACCCAGACGAGGCCCTCGAAGATCAAGAGAAGGTATTGCCGCAGATGGCTGAGGGTGACGCAATCGCCACGGATGCCCTTGAAGCAAACGGACACGAGACTCAGCCGCCAGCGCGGTTTACAGAAGCCTCGCTCGTAAAGCGCCTTGAGGAACTTGGAGTGGGCCGGCCCTCGACCTATGCCTCGATTATTTCCACGGTCCAAGACCGCGGATATGTGTGGAAGAAAGCATCTGCTTTGGTCCCGAGTTTTACTGCCTTTGCGGTGGTCACGCTCATGGAGCAGCACTTCCCGACTCTGGTTGATTTCGCCTTCACGGCGCGCATGGAGGAAGAACTCGACGATATTGCCTCTGGTGCGGCCGATATGGAGCCATGGCTTGCCCGGTTCTACTTTGGCGTTGACAGCTCAACTGGAGAGGTCGGATCGCCGGGCCTCAAGCAGCTTGTCGAGGGAAATCTTGGCGAGATTGATGCTCGCGAGATCAACTCAATTCCACTCGGGCTTGGACCCGACGGGGTGATGATCGTTGCCCGAGTTGGGCGTTTTGGTCCCTACCTAGAGCGCGGAGAGGGCGAGAACAATCAGCGCGCAAGTATCCCCGATGACATTCCGCCAGATGAACTCACTGTGGAGTACGCAATCGAGCTGCTCGAGGCACCTTCGGGGGACAGAATTCTTGGTCAGCATCCCGAGACTGGACTCGATGTGCAGCTCAAAGCGGGTCGGTTCGGTCCGTATGTGCAAGAAGGCGTGCACGATGACGACACTGGGTTTAAGCCGCGCACTGCAAGTTTGTTCAGCACGATGGACCCAGCAACGGTCACGCTCGAGGATGTCTTGCCGTTGCTCTCTTTGCCACGCGAGGTTGGCCTTGACCCAGCCGATGGCGAGATGATCCTGTCGCTCAACGGCAAGTTTGGCCCTTACCTCAAGAAGGGTACCGATAGCCGCTCGATTGAAACTGAGTCGCAGATTTTGACGATCACGTTGGAAGAAGCGCTCAAGGTTTTTGCTGAGCCAAAGCGTCGCCGTGGCCAAGGTGTGGCTAAGCCGCCCTTGCGCGAGATGGGGAATGATCCCGATACCGAGAAGCCGATTGTGATCAAGGATGGTCGCTTCGGTCCTTATGTGACTGACGGTGAAACCAACGCAAGCCTGCGCAAGGGGGACTCAGTCGAGGACCTCACCATGGA
>CAMDLX010000076.1 GCA_945901935.1 Bifidobacterium breve
GGCGGGTTGTTGGACTTGTATCAAGAGGGTGGGTCAGTGGCTCAGGCCATTCCCGAGGGAACTCCCGATACCAACAACATCAAGAGTTGGCTGCGAAACCCAGAAGATGTCAAGCCAATGAACCCAAACAACAACCAAGGCATGCCGAACTACAACTTGAGCGAAGCTCAGATTGAACAACTCACGGCCTACCTCCTCACCCTCAAGTAAGCCTCACCCTCAAGTAAGCCTGAACGATTCAGTAGAAATACATGAACGAAATGATGCACGTATGAGTACTCAGCAGAACCGAAAGAAAGGTTGATCTGATGGCGATCATCGAAGATCAGCGTCCGCTTGAACTGACCACCGGACACGACCCGGTTGCGCCCGAGGCGCCAAGTCCCCTTGGTGTGTTTGCCCGTCCCAAGGCAAACACCGGTTGGAGGTCTTGGGTAAACACCGTGGACCATAAGAAGATCGGCATCATGTACGGCGTTGCCTCGTTCTTCTTCCTGCTCGTGGGAGGCGTTGAGGCACTCCTCATCCGCTTGCAGTTGTCGGTTCCGGGCAACCAACTGCTCTCGGCTGACTTGTATAACCAAGTCTTTACAATGCACGGCGTCACCATGGTGTTCATGGTGATTATGCCAATGGCCTCGGCCTTTGCGAACTACTTGATTCCCCTGCAGATTGGCGCTCGGGATGTGTCGTTCCCAAGGATGAATGCGCTCTCGCTGTGGATCTGGCTTGCTGGCGCAATCTTCTTCAACTCCTCATGGTTGCTTGGCGGCGGTGCGGACGGGGGTTGGTTTAATTACGCACCAAACGCCGGGGTTACCTTCTCGCCCGGAACGGGCATTGACTTCTACGCAATTGGTTTGCTCATCATGGGTATCGGGTCCACTGTCTCGGCAGTCAACCTGACCGTAACAGTGCTCAACATGCGTGCCCCTGGCATGACGCTGATGAAGATGCCGGTGTTCACCTGGATGAACTTTGTGGTTCAGGTGTTGCTGGTGTTTGCACTTCCGGTTATTACCGTGGCGCTCTTGCTCCTCACCTTGGATCGCATGTTTGGCGCAGCATTCTTCGATGCTTCCAAGGGTGGAGATCCGTTCTTGTGGGAGCATTTGTTCTGGATCTTCGGTCACCCCGAGGTGTACATCATGGTGTTGCCAGCGTTTGGCATGGTGTCTGAGATCATTCCCGTGTTCTCTCGCAAGCCCATCTTTGGTTACCCCTTCATGGTTGGTTCGGGAATCGCCATTGGCTTTATGGGTTGGGGTGTGTGGGCTCACCACATGTTCGCCTCCGGCATGGGTCAACTCTCGGTGCTGGCCTTCTCCCTCTCAACGCTGTTCATTGCAGTTCCAACCGGTGTAAAGATCCTGAACTGGATGGCGACCATGTATGGCGGTCGCATCAAGTTCTCGGTGCCGATGCTGTTCTCGATTGGACTCGTTGGAATGTTCACCATCGGTGGGCTTTCTGGAGTCACCCATGCGTTTGCTCCCGCTGACACGCAACAGACTGATACCTACTACATCGTTGCTCACTTCCACTACGTGCTCTTTGGTGGCGCACTACTCGGAATGATGGGCGGCCTGTACTTCTGGTGGCCAAAGATGTTTGGACACTTCCTTGGTGAGCGAACAGGCAAGTGGCACTTCTGGCTGATGTTGGTTGGGTTCAACTTGACCTTCGGCCCCATGCACATCCTTGGCCTACAGGGAATGATGCGACGCACATATACCTATACCTCGAACCAAGGTTTCAGCATGTGGAACATGGTCTCGACCATCGGAGCGTTCATCATTGCGTTGTCCCTTCTCGTCTTCATGGGCAACGTGCTCTTTAGTTATCGCAAGCACCGCAAGAACCCCGTCAACCCTGGTGCAGACCCGTGGGATGCCCGCAGTCTGGAGTGGATGATTCCTTCGCCCACACCCGAGTACAACTTTGCCGAGATTCCAGTGGTCGAAGAGTTTGACGAGTTCTGGCACCGCAAGTACGGCCATGATGAGAACGGCCGCCTCGTGCGAATTGCCAAGACTGAGGATGTAGTCGAGTCGAGCGATCCGGTTACCGTTCACCTGCCTTCACCCTCGTATTGGCCACTCGTACTTGCTCTAGGTATGCCTCTTGTTGGGTACGGGCTGATCTTCAATCTCTGGTGGGCTGTTCCAGGAGTCATCCTGATCGTTGCTGGTATCTATGGCTGGGTTATGGAGCCAGCCACTGATCCGGACGGTGGACATGGTCATGATGATCATCATGACGAACCGGACGAGCCTGATGCGACCGAGCTTGCTGCACCTGAAACTGCTGAGGCCGAGCTTGTCTCTGCTTCTGCTGGCTCCACCGGAGCTATCACTGGAGAAGGCGACTCACAATGAGTGGTCTCGCATACGAGTCCCTCGAGGATGTTGAATTCCCCGATGACATCCATACAACCTCAACTGGTATCTCGAATGAGAAACTTGGAATGTGGGTGTACCTAGCCTCGGATTGCCTGCTCTTCGGCGGGATGATTTCGACGTACCTCATCTATAAGAACCGTCCCGGCGAGATCGCTGGTTTGTCGGGCAACACGGACAAGGTGTCGGAGTATTTCGATATTCCGTTCACCTCGATGACCTCGTTCATTCTGCTGATGAGTTCACTCACCATGGTGCTCGGAGTGAACGCAGTCATTCGCGGTGACCTCACCCGCCTGCGATTGTGGTTGACCTCTACTGCAGTGCTCGGCGCTTTGTTCCTCGGTGGGCAGATCTATGAGTTCACTAACTTTGTGGTCAATGATGATCTTGGTTTCACCTCGAACGTTGCTGCCTCAGCCTTCTACGCTCTCACTGGTTTGCACGGAGTGCACGTAGTTGTTGGTGTGATCATGCTGCTATCAATGCTGGCAATCTCATTTGGCACGCGGATTCGTGCTGAGGCAGTTGAGGTAGTCGGTCTGTACTGGCACTTCGTCGATATTGTGTGGGTACTCATCTTTACGATCGTGTACCTCATCCCATGAGGAGACTTCAATGAGCGCAGCAGTAACCGAACTTGATGATGACTCCCCAGTAAACCCGGGTGAGCACCATACGCATGGACCCACTGATGCGCAGTACTTCAAGGTGTTCTTCTTGCTAGTAGCCCTCACGGCACTAGAGGTGAGCACCTACTGGTGGGACGACATCTTCAACGCAGATACCAAGAAGATTGCTGTACCGGTACTCATCGCATTGATGGTAATCAAGTTCTTTCTTGTGGCGTTGTACTTCATGCACCTGAAATATGATTCGCCGCTGCTCAAGCGAACGTTCTATGTCGGCATGATCGTTGCAATATTTGTGTACGTAGTTGCGCTGACCGTTATGAACTTCTGGTCTGATTCGGGTACGACTGAATTCAACGATCCTCCGATTGATCCACCCGCACCGTTCTGCGCAACATCGTCTGAGCCCGGTCCCTGCCCGGCTGGCTGACGCGGCAACTCCGAAGGCGGCGACAGCATGACTGGTTCAGCAATGCCGGGATGGGTTCCTCACTTTGAAGTGTGGGTGCTGGTTCTTGCGCTGTTGGCCCTTGGTCGGTACGCCAGTCGAGTGATTCAGCCAAAGGCTGTTGCCGCTGGTGAAGAACCTATAACTACTCATCAAAAGATTTGGTTCTTCTTTGGTGTCTTCGTTTTTTGGGTAGCTACAGATTTCCCGCTACATGACCTTGCCGAGCAGCGGCTGTATTCGCTGCATATGGTGCAACATTCTTTGCTCATGGTCGTCTTTCCGCCGGTCATGTTGCTTGCAACTCCGACGTGGCTCGCTCGGCTGATAATTGGTGAAGGTGGGTTCAAGCGGTTTGTGTACTTCTGGGCGCGACCTGCTCCAGCGCTGATCGTGAATCTGTTCCTCACCGCAGGCATGCACGCTGCCGTGGTGGTCAACAACTCCTTAGCGAATGCCTGGATGCATTACAGCGTGCACTTCCTGGCCGTGTCCTCTGCTCTACTCATCTGGATGTGCATCTGTGGGCCCATTCCCGAGTTGCAGGTCGGACCACCGCTCAAGATCGTGTTGGTGTTTCTGTTAGCGGTTATCCCCACAATTCCCGCGTCATTTCTCACAACTGCCGAGTCGGTTCTGTATCAGGGGTACAACAATGAGCCTCGACTCTGGGGCTTGAGTGTGGTCGAGGACCAGCAGTTAGCGGGTATCCAAATGAAGATCATCACAGGGTTCTACCTCTGGGGGATCATCGGTGTGATCTTCTTCAAATGGTCACTTGGAAGCAAAGCGAATAAGTCGAAGTTCCGCGGTAAGTTGGTTCGTTCTGATGGATCGACGCCCACCGAACTTCTTCCCACCGGAACTATTCCCAGCGGAACAGAAGCGCCGCCCCAAGCGGAGCAATCACTGCCCAGCAAGTAAGTGAAACCCAGGCCCAACTGGCCACACTTCCGCCAACAGTGAGAGATCCGATGATGATCTCGGCAAGGGGCGCAGCGGGCAAGAGTTTGGCAACCGCAGCGAGTGGAGCCGGAAGTTCGCTGAGTGGAACGATCATTCCTCCGGTCAGCAACAGAATCAGGTACAGCCCGTTCGCCGCTGCGAGGGTAGCCAACCCGGGCAATGTTCCTGCCATAAGAAGTCCCAGACCGCTAAATGCGGCAGTGCCGAGCAGTGCACCCGCAATGGCACAGACCCAGCCACTCAGCGGAGGGGACCAGCCCAGCAGCATCGAGGCGCTGATCAGCACGATCCATTGAATGACTTCAATGACGAGAACGGTGGCGATTTTGGCCATGACCCAGCGCCCGCGGCCCAAAGGAGAGGCACCGAGGCGCTTCAGTACGCCGTAGGTTCGCTCAAATCCTGTACCGATTCCTAGCGAAACCATTGCTGTGGACATGACAGCTAATGCGAGGACCCCAGGCGCTAGAAAATCGATGGGCTCATCGGTGCCAGTTGGGAGCAGGTCAATCGAGGAAAAGAACACCAGAATGAGTAGTGGAATACCAAGTGAAACAAGGAGCTGTTCCCCTTGCCGTGCGCTCAGAGCTAGCTCTGTGCGAATTTGAGAACTAATGGCCTTCATGCGTCTGTGCTATCTGTGAGGCGGCGGAATACGTCATCGAGGCGTTGTCGTTCGGCTCGCAGATCGGTGAGTTGGATGTTCTGGGCTGCAAGCCAGCTTGTGACTGCTGCGACTAGAGCGGGCGAGGGCGGAGCCTCTACCCGGTACTCACCATGAGACGTCTCTGAAGCTTGGGAACCGACTGCAGCGCTGAGTGCGGCGCAGTCAAGGTTTGGGGTGGCGCCGAACAACAAGTGGTCAGAACTCGTTGCCGACATTAATTCGGCCGGAGAACCCTGAGCGATGACCTTCCCATGGTCGATGATGATGACCTTGTCTGCGAGGCGTTCGGTCTCGGCTAGATCATGGGTCGTGATGAGCACACAGACACCCTCTTGGCGCAAGGCCAATAGTAAGGACCTGATGAGGTCACGTCCCTCTAGGTCGACTCCCGCAGTTGGCTCATCAAGAAACACCACTTTGGGTTTACCAATCAGAGCGAGCGCTAGGGAGAGTCGCTGTTGTTCGCCTCCTGAGAGGCGGCGGTATGGGGTCTTTGAGCGACTCGTGAGACCTACCCTTGCCAGGAGCTCTTCCGGGTCAAGCGAGGCAGGAAAGAAGCCTGCGTATTGTTGAAGGAGCTCGCGAGGGCGAATTGCAGTTGGGATTCCGCCTTGTTGCAGCATGATCCCAACCTGCGCTGTGAGCTTGTGATGATCGGCAATGGGATCGAGTCCTAAGACGCTGCTCGACCCCGAACTCGCCGCTCGATAGCCTTCAAGGTGTTCAATCGTCGAGGTTTTTCCAGCACCATTTGGTCCAAGCAGCACGGTGATCTGACCGGCTTGTGCCTCGAAGCTCACCTGATCGACTGCCACAGTCTGGCCGTATTGGATGCTCAATTGATCTGCGATAACTGACACATGGAGACGCTACTTCCCGCCTGTGCCTCTGGCACAGTTCCGCGCGCAGTTCTGGAACAGATAGTCAATGAGGTTCAGCCTGCTGCCGGATGCCAACTAGGTTCCACTCATGCTTGATGTGCGTATGATCCGCGCCGATATTGACCAGGTGAAAGCAGGGCTCGCAAGGCGAGGCCAAGACACTGCTGTGATTGATGAGGTTGCCGGCATCGATGCCGAGTTGCGATCGTTGTCAGGCCAGCGTGATTCGCTGCGAGCCGAGGTTCGGGCTTTGTCTAATGAGGTTGGCAAACTCTTCCGGGAGCAACGCCAAGACGAGGCCACTGAGCTTCAGGAGCAAAGCAGGCTGCTTGGCCTAGAAGAGAAGCAGCTTGATGCTCGGGCCGAGGAACTACAGGGTCTGCTCCGTGATCAACTCTTGCGGATCCCTAATCTGCCAGCGGTGGATTGCCCAGATGGTGCCAGCGAACAAGACAATGTGATTCTGCGCGTTGAGCAGTATCAGCCTGATTCGTATGTGGACTGTCAACGAGTGCCTCATTGGGAGATCGGTGAACAGCTCGGGATTCTCGACGTTGAGCGTGCAGTCAAGATGTCCGGATCAATGTTTGTGATGTACCGCAAGCAGGGAGCTGCGCTCGTGCGGGCGTTGTGCCAACTTGCGATTGATCGCAATGTTGACCTGTATGAAGAGGTGCGCCCGCCAACGTTGGTGCGCACTGCAACACTGGTTGCGACCGGCCATCTCCCGAAGTTCTCTGAAGAGGCCTATGCAATAGAGCGAGATGACCTGTGGGCCATTCCGACTGCTGAAGTTCCTCTGACTTCTCTTGGCCAAGATGAGATCGTGGCCGAGGCGGACCTGCCGCTCCGGTTCTGCGCCCATACCAGCTGTTTCCGGCGGGAGGCCGGTTCGGCAGGAAAGGACACCCGCGGGCTGTTGCGGGTTCATGAGTTCGACAAAGTCGAGATCTTGGCGTATTCCACTCCGGCACAGGCAGCGGACCTACACGCCGAGATCCTCTTGCGAGCTGAGAGTCTGATTTCGGAGCTTGGGTTGGCCTACCGGGTGTTGGATCTCTGCGCAGGTGACATCGGTAATTCGGCAGCCCGCACCTTTGATATTGAGGTGTACTCGCCAGGGGTTGACCAGTGGCTTGAGGTGAGTTCGGTCTCTTGGTTCGGGGAGTACCAAGCGCGCCGGGCCAATCTTCGTTACAAGCCCGAAGGTGGGAAGGGGACTGAGGTTCTGCACACACTGAATGGCTCCGCTCTAGCTGTGCCACGCGTGTGGGCGGCAATCGTCGAGACCTATCGGCAGCCGGATGGTTCGATCAAAATCCCTGAGCTGTTGTTGCCCTATATGCGAGGTGCAACGGCGATCTCAGCCCCGATATGAGTCCCGGTATGAGTAGGGGTATGACGGGTTCCGAAGTTCACTACCTGCCCGCACTGCTTGAGGCAGTTGGAGAGCCACCGGAAGATATCGGCAGCTCACATCCAATGCGGAAGATCACCGAGGACGTTGCAGATGATCCACGAAGTTGGACGCCAGCGGTTGCGAAGCAGGTGGCAGGCTTCTTCGATGAGATGGCAGCAGGTTGGGCTGCTTCGGGGAATCGAGCTCGTGGTCAGGTAGTGCTTGAGGATCTGTTGACACGCTCGGAAGTTCCCTCTGGCCTTGTGGTCGAACTCGGAGCTGGAACTGGGTCTGGCACGGTGTTGCTGCAACAGCATTTTGAGCACATCCTCGCGGGGGATTTGTCCTCTGAGATGCTCAAGCGGCTACCACCGCAACTAGGTAGCAGGCTGCAGTTGGATTCCAGTGCACTTCCATTCGCCACAGGGAGTGTTACCGCTGTGGCCTGTGTGAACATGATGCTGTTTGCCGACGAGGTGGTTCGAGTCCTTACAGCAGATGGGGTGTTGATTTGGGTGAACTCCATCGGAGAACGAACACCTATCTACTTGTCTGCGGACCGGATTGCTCAGGCCCTCGCAGTGCAGGTAGCTGAATCCGAACTTGGTGGCAGCTTCGAGGTGACGGCTTCAACGGCGCACTGGGGAACCTGGGTCGTGGCACGCCGCCAACACTGAATTACTGGGTTACCTGAATAACGGGGTTGCCTGAATAACGGGGTTGCCTGAATAACGGGCTGGGGAGGGGCCCGCTACCTGTTTTAAAACCGGCTTATGACGAAAGTTGCTTCTGCGAGGCCGCCGTCTCAGGGCCGCCGTCTCAGGGCCGCCGTCTCAGGGCCGCCGTCTCAGGGCTGCGCTCCCCAGTGACATCGGCGCTGAATCTGGACAAACTGCCGAGATGAACTTAACCAAGGTGAAAAGAAGCACCACGAGCGCTGTGTTGTGGGGTGCTGTGTTGTGTGGTGCTGTGTTGTGGAGCGCTGTGTTGTCGGGTGTCGCGTTTTCGATAGCGGCAGTGTTGAGCGCAGTTGTGTCACCTCCTGTGTTGCGCCTCGCACAATGAACTACCTGTCTCGAGCGCCCTATCTGCGGCCCCATGATTTGCGTGGCGCAAACCTGCGCTACTGCCTGCTGACTTTGCTCCATCAGGCTGGGAGCCCACGCAGCATTGCTGAACTGCGAACCGCTCTCGAGCAAGTTGGGTTGACCGTTGGCGGCACTGATCCCAACAAAGTCATCTCGGATGTTCTGCGATACGAGTTGCGCCTCGGCCGAGTGCGGCGCACCGAGCGAGGCCGCTATGAGTCTCGCTATCGCCCGAACACGACGGTTCGCCGCCATAGAGCACGACTACAGGATCTAGTGGCCAAGGCCCGCAGCCAAACGATTGGTACCAACTGACTGCAGCGAGGGCTGTTGGTCCTGGGGGCTGTTGGTCGTGCATTCCGCCAGTCATGACTGCCCTCTACCTTGGGAGGGCTTTTCGTCATAAGCCGGTTTTAAAAGTGTGTTTCAACCTCAGCTACCTGCATGTTTCAGGGTACGAGTCGCCCGAGAAGAGCCTCACTCGTCAGCCATATCAAGCCAGCAGAGCATGCGATCCCAACAGCTATCATTCGCCACCGCCGATCCGCCCATAGAGCGAGCGCCACGATGAATGGCACTACCAGCAGCCCGTAACGCCCGAGCGAATCCGTCACTTGGGAGGAGAGCAGCAAGAGAAGCGATACCCCTGAGTATGCAATCCATGATGTCGGAAGCTTGGGACCACTGCTGCGTGCGCCGAGCAACATGAAGACGAAGAGCAACAAGAACACCACCATGAAGCCCAAGTTGTAGACATCTCGAAAATTGCCTCGGATGAGTTCGCCAACCGGCTCGAGTACCCGCGTCACCGGGTCTTGGAACCCTCCTCGAATCTGCCGCTGTAGACGCAACGGGAGTAGCAATTCCCCAGTGGAGCGTTCAATCCAAATAAGAGCTAGCCCGAAGCCTAGGAATGGCCCACCTAGGCCGACAATCCAGTTCCACCAGCGGGGCCGAGGTTGAGCGCGTAGCAACTCAATAGCGATGGGTACCAACAGCAGCCCGCCGACTGGCCGGATAGCCGCCGCAAGGAGTGCCAAGAGACCAGCCAGAACAAAATTGCGTCGGTGTAGCGCCAGAAGGGTGCCGGCAACGACAAGAAGAGCCAAACCCTCTGAATACGCGAAGGCCAGTACAAATGCCGCAGGGAAGATTGCGATGAGAACCGCTGACCGGTCTGCCACTGACCGGCCGAGTGTTGGGGCCGCTTCCCCTTGGTCTTGACCTTGAAGAACCTCTGTTGCGAGCTTCCAAAGAACCCAAGCTCCTAGAAAAGCTGCGATGTTGCTGATAGCGATGAGCGCCCAATCGGCATGACCGCCAAAGAGCGGGCCTAGAGCCTTTGCTAGCGCCGGGTAGACAGGAAAGAACCTTGCCTCCTCTCCTGACAGTCCGCTGCCTGCACCCCCTAGCGGGCGTGTGTACCACTGCTGTGCCAAGCCCCGATAAAACGCACCGTCCCAAGTGAACAATCCCTGCTGAATCTGTTCTGATCCGCGAGGGGTTTCGAGTCGATCCACCAGAAGATGCGCAGTCAGGAACCCGCTAGCGATGCACAGCCGAGCCCAGACCCAGCCAAGACACACAGCAGGGAGACCAGCGCGCCAGAGACTACTCTTGGTTACTTCCAACTCATTGAGTGCAGTCACGGGTTCGGGAATCCGTCAGTTTCGAGGCGTAAACGCCCACAGATTGGCTGACTCATCTATGCCAGTGTCATCAATCGTCAGAAGCAGGCTCTGGTCGCGGTCCACTGCTAGAGCGGCAAGTAATGCTTCGCACTGGCCCTCGAAGGTTCGATAGGTCGGACTCTCCACTACGTACACCGTGGCACTGTCCGGGATTCGCTCAGCGAGTTCTCCCAAGAACTGTGCAGGTGAAGCAGCAGAATTCCGATCGGCATAATCCACCCAATCCACAAACCGCGGGTCCCCACCCGTCGGGTACGGAATCACATCGCTGCTCAAACCTCCACTGCTGTTCAACCCTCCACTTGGGGCAAGCTCGAGCTCCCGCTGGAGCGAGACGCCGAGTTGGTCAGGACATGCGATCACCACGGATGGTGACTGAGCCGAAGCACTTGGCTCGGATGACAGAATCTTCTCCGCAATCTGGCCCGTCTGAGATCTCACACCAGCGATGGCCCCAAGCGCCCCAAAGGATCCAATCAGAACCACCACAGCGAGTATCAGCGCTGTCCCACGAGGACTACGGATCACTGCGATACCGGCCGCAATACTCAATAAGAACAGTGGGTAGATGCCCGATGCGTATCGCGAGGAGAAGGTTCCACTCGAAGCAGTCATAGCTGCCCATCCAATACTCATTGTTAGCAGGATCACCAACAACTCGGCGCGAATTCGTGGCTGCACAGATCCAGTCAGCACGACCTGTTCACCTGATCCCAACATGGCTCTGTCTTGTGAGTTACGAGCCTTCTGGATCACAGCAAGGGCTGCGAGCAGCAAAAGCGGTACAAGTAGGTAGGTAAACAGATGCGCGATTCCGTACTTCGCCCCTGCGAAATCGACGATCG
>CAMDLX010000077.1 GCA_945901935.1 Bifidobacterium breve
GCATTTGCCTGCGCTGCTGGCGCACTCGCGACCCGAGCGGTTGGCGCACGCGCTGCATTGCCAACCCGGGGCGAGGTCGAGGCCTTACTTCGGGCATAAGCGGCGCTTCCCCATCAGAACCCTGCATCTTCCTAGTTACGGCGCTGCCGCTATCGAATCAAGAATCAGGTTTGTGGCAGCAACAGCGTCGATTGTCTGTGCCCACTGAACCGGACCACCCTCTGCCATCCAGGACCGCTGATCCATAAGCGTCATCCCACGAGTCAGCGCACCAGTCAACTCCACCTCGACGTAGCGCTGCGCAAAATCAAACAACTCTGGATCGGTCACCGCTAATGCGGCACAAGGGTCATACAACACAGCCTCAGCGTTGCTTCCCGTCAGTACCCGGATGTTGTCCAGATACCCGCCGAGCATGCCGGAGCAAAACTCTCCGAACGCAGTACCGGTAGCTCGCGATGCAGCAACTAGAGCGTCGTCAACACAGAGTTGATGGGTCAGATCCAGCCCACACTGCACAATCTTTGCGCCACTGCGGAATACCAGATCAGCGGCCTCGGGGTCGAAGCTGATGTTGAACTCGGCCGCAGCAGTGATGTTGCCATAGGTGCCACCTCCCATCATGGTGATGCCAGCGATCCGATCCACAAGGGTGGGATCGCGTTGGAGTGCGAGAGCCAGGTTGGTCAGAGGACCAATGGCCAGAATCCAAGCACCAGGGTGCTGGCTAGTCGCCTCGACCAAGTACCCGGCCGCATCATCACCCGCAACTGAGCGAGTCAGTTCAGGCATGGTCGCACCAACTAGGCCGTTGTCGCCATGAACAAAGGATGCAAACTGCCCCGGTTCACCATTCAGCGGACCAGCAGCGCCTGAATGAACCTCAACCTCACTACCGAGCAATTGCAGCACCGTGAGAGCGTTGATGGTGGTCTGCTCAACGGCAACGTTGCCAGCAACGGTGGTCACCCCAAGCAACTGTCCGCGATGCGCCGCCACGGCAAGCGCAATGGCGTCATCGTGGCCGGGGTCGCAATCAACAAAGAACTTTGCACCCATCGGTTCGCTCATCGGTTCGCTCATCGGTTCGCTCATCGGCCTAGGTTTCCACATCGCAGCACCTGAACTGAGTGGTTGCGCGATAACTTCAGAGGCTTCAAGCGTGCTGGTGTACGCCAAATCTCAGGTGGTTGCTCACGTGTCCGATTCAACCGAAACCCATCCAGAGGACTCAGTGCCGCGCAGCGGGGGAATACGTGCCCTGTTTGAGCCACTCTCACCCGGCGATGATCATTACGACCGACCACGAGACCGGCCGGCAATGCGACTGCTTCCCTTTGCAGGAGTGGCTGCAGCCATTGAACTGTTCGACCTGCTCCTCACCTCTCGACTTCAAGGTGCGGTGCAAGGTGGAAGCACACTCGCTCAGGCGGGCAGCATTGTGAGCTTGCTAGCCAACATTTCTTTTGTGCTGCTCATGGCGCTGGCTTTGGCGATGTTTCTGTTTGCCAATCGTAGGACCCCCCGAATCGCGATGCCCCTTATGGTCGGGTATCTGAGCTTTGCGGGACTGAATCTGCTCATCAATCTGACCACCCTGATCGCCGCTCCCCATCTGACGAACCAGAGCCAACTGGGCCTCACCCTTGACTTGGGCCTGGCATTTATTTCCATCACCTTGAACTTCTCTCTCTGGTATCAACTTGCAGACGCGCACCTACCGGGAGGCGCCTTCGACTTTGAGCCAAACGGTCATCGCCCAGATGAACCCCCAAGATGGTTCGACTACTTCGTGCTGTCGTTCTTCACGAACTCAACGTTCGGGCCAACGCTAGAGAACACCCGAACCCGTCCGGCCAAAGCGCTCATGATGGTCCAGACCTCAATTGCTTTGGTGATTTTGGTTCTGCTGGTAGCCCGGATCATTCAGGCTGACTAGCGCTTACGCCTGACCTACGTAAGGGCGGCGATCAGGCGGCCCGGCTGTAAGTTTGTTCGGCTGTCAGTTGACTCGCCGGTCGCGTGCCGCTGGCATCCAGTTGGGCCCTGCAGTCGCATCGATCCTGTCCATAAACCGCGATCCAACGGGTTCAATCAGTTCGACGAACTGCCGGGTGAGTTCCTCCCCGAGCGCCCGCCAGGCAATCTCGGTAAGTTCGTTGGTGCGAACCTCGATGCGTTCACGCAGATCAAGGCCTGCCTGATTCACTACTCCGCCCGCTGCTAGCCCTCGCTGCTCAAGATCAGCCAACGCAAGCTCTAGCGCAGCATCATCGGCCCCTCGGCTTCGGGGAATCCAATCCCCCGGGTAGTTCAGGTGCGCGTCGTGCAATAGTCCTGCCTGCGTACCGCTCAGGTTTTCCGACAGAAGGATCCCAAAGTGGGTGTCACCGCGATATTCGCGAATGCAATTGAGCGCAAGCCAAGCCGTCACGAGTGGGTCTTCTGACCGATGCCATTGGCGGTGAGCAGCGAACAGCACTCGCCCAGAAGAGGGCAGCGAATCGACAACTTCCCACAGCCGCTCCCCCATGTCAGCTAACGCATCGCAGATATCCGGAGCGGTGGCTCGCACCCCAATGCCCACAGCCTCGTTACGGATCCGGGTGATCTGTTCAAAGGTCGTTACTGCTGCGGCCATCTCTAAAGAGATCTGCACAAACCCAGGGTGAATCGAATAGAAAGCAGCTGCAACACTTTGGTGGCCGGCTGCAGCCAAGGGTGCACCCCGGCTTGCGATGTAATAGCCAAACCCGTTCTCGACACCCAAGCGGGTATAGGCATCGATGGCAGTTGGGTCCCAGTAGATCCATCCGATCAACCGGTGCGAGGCCATCGAAGCTCTCGCCGAAAGCTCAGTCCAGTTGGTTCCACTCGTGTCAGCCATCACCGGAGAATACTCGCTTTGTCTTGCGCCAGACCCCGCCCGCCGGGTCCCTCGCATGACAGAACGGGGATGGGGCGGGCGGTCGCCTTGAGCGTGGCGGAGCTAGCCGGAACTAGGAGACGACGGTGCCGATGTGTTCGCCTGCAAGGAGCGGGGCGATGTTCTCGCCCATCAGGTCGAACACGCAGATCGGCAGGTTGTTATCCATGCAGAGCGTGATTGCCGTGGAATCCATGACCTTGAGTCCACGATTGAGCACATCGATATAGGACACCTCGGTCAGCAACTCGGCAGTGGGGTCGAGTCGAGGGTCAGCGGTGTAGACGCCGTCCACGCCGTTCTTGCCCATCAGGATTGCTTCGGCGTCGATCTCTACTGCGCGCAGGGCCGAGGTGGTATCGGTAGTAAAGAACGGGTTACCGGTTCCGGCCGCAAAGATCACCACACGCCCCTTTTCAAGGTGACGTATTGCCTTACGGCGAATATACGGTTCGGCCACCTGCGACATCTGAATCGCTGTTTGCACTCGTGTCGGTTGACCTAGGCGCTCAAGAGTTTCTTGCAGGCCGAGTCCATTGATAATCGTGGCAAGCATGCCCATGTAGTCGGCCTGAGCGCGGTCCATACCGGCGCCTTCGCCAGTCATACCACGCCAGATGTTGCCGCCACCCACAACGATTGCAATGTCCACTTCGAACTGTTGCTTTACTGCAACAATCTCGGCGGCGAGCCGGGTCACAACTTCACCGTCGATCCCAAAGCCCTCATCCCCGGCGAAAGCTTCGCCAGAGAGTTTGATGAGGACCCGGGACCAACGTGGTGCAGTCATTCTTGTATCCGACTCTCTGTGCTTAGGAGCCGATGATTGCTTGTGCGAAACGCGCAATGCGAGCCTCACCCAAACGCTCAGCCACAGTTTCTTTCTCTCCGAACACACCCTGCTCCGGCAGCACGCGTTCTGCATACCAAGAGTTCAGGCGGCCGTCGACAATCTTTGGGACAGCCTGTTCGGGCTTGCCCTCTTTGCGTGTGAGTTCCTCGAAAGAAACACGTGCACGCTCGACGAGTTCCGGGTCGATCTCGTCACGGCTGAGAGCATCGGGCTTTGCGAAGGCGATATGCAACGCAATCTCGTGCGCTGCCTCTTCGGTTGCACCGGTCACCTCGAGCAAGACCCCGTTGACTCCACGGCCGTCTTGGCGGTGCAGATAGGTATCGAGCAGGTTTCCGTCAGCTGCTTCAAAGCGAACAACAAGACCAAGCTCGATATTCTCTTTCTTTTGAATCTTGAGCGTGTCGAGTTCATCGGACAGCGTGTCGACTGCTGACTCCCCACCCTGGAGCACGGCATCAGCCAGCTTCTGAGTGAGGGCAACAAAGTCGTCAGACTTGCCAGAGAAATCAGTCTCGGCTTTGAGTTGAACCATGGCAGCGACATTGCCGCTCTGTGCAATAGCAATCGCACCCTGGTTGTTCTCTCGGTCTTCGAGGGTTGCAACCTTGCTCAACCCTTTTTGACGCAGAATTCCGGCTGCCTTTTCACGGTCGCCGTCGGCCTCAACGAGTGCCTTCTTGGCGTCCATCATTCCGGCGCCGGTTGCATCGCGCAAGGACTTTACTTCTGCTGCAGTAATAGCTGCCATCAGTTGGTCTCCGTTTCTGGCGCACCTTCTGCTGCTGGTTCTTCTGCTTCTGCTTCAGGTGTCACACGCGCTGGCTGATCGGGAACGATCTCGCCAGCAGCAGCTACCCCAGAGGTATCGGAACCTTGAATCTCGGGCTCAACCGCAATGAGACCGGCTTGGGCATCGGACTCAAGGGCTTCTTCGTTGGCGCTCAACAAGCGGGCATCCGTAGCGGCGGCCTTTGCAGTTGCCTCGACGCGTGCACGGTCCTGCTGGTTGCGATACTCGGCTGCTTCTTCTGCGCTGCGCTCACGCTTCGCTGGCTTTGCTGTCTCTGGGTGTGTCTTCGAGCGCATCAGGCGACCTTCGAGCACGGCATCGGCAATGACACGGGTCAGCAAGTCGCCGGAGCGGATTGCATCGTCGTTGCCCGGGATGACGTACTGGATGATGTCGGGATCGCAGTTGGTATCGACCACTGCAACCACTGGAATCTTCAACTTGTTGGCCTCGGTGACTGCGATGTCTTCTTTCTTCGTGTCCAAGATGAACACCACATCGGGAAGCCGCTCCATGTTGCGGATGCCGTTCAAGTTGCGCTCGAGCTTCTCAAGCTCACGAGACAACAGCAGCGCCTCTTTTTTGGGCATGAGTTCGAATTCACCGGTGTCGCGCATGTGCTGGTATTCCTTCATCTTTTGCACACGCTTCGAGATGGTTTCAAAGTTGGTCAACATACCGCCGAGCCAACGCTGGTTGATGTACGGCATGCCACAGTTCAGAGCATGGCTTTGGATTGGATCCTGAGCCTGCTTCTTGGTGCCGATAAACAACACGGTTCCACCGTCGGCGACAAGGTCACGGACAAAGGTGTACGACTTTTCGATACCACTCAGGGTCTGATGCAGGTCGATCAGGTAGATACCGCCGCGATCACCGTGGATGAATCGCTTCATCTTGGGATTCCAGCGACGGGTCTGATGGCCGAAATGAACTCCGGCATCCAAGAGCTGCTTCATAGTGACTACTGGTGTCACGGTCTTCTCCTTCTCCTCGGTTGATCGGACCCGAGAACCACGCTCACCTCATGCAAGGCGAGCGACCGAGGTTGTTCCGGGTAAACATTTACCATCGTTGCCAAGGTGGCGGCGAGTGGGCATAACTGTGCCCCTAGTGGAGCGGATCTGAGTGTAGTGCTGCTGGCGTACTCAGTTCCAAAGCAGGCCATGCGCACCCGGGGTCTATCGGCGATGCAGTTGCTGCGGCATAAGGCGGGCTCTTCGTTGAATCACGCCCAGAAACAGCGCAGGATCGACATAGCGGTCCCCCTCTCGCAGACCTAGGTGCAGCCCACGGAGCGCTCGGCCGAGGAACTGCCCTTGAACCACAAGTTCTCCGGCCTGAACTGCCACCGAACTCAACCCCGTCAGGCTTGAGCGTCGGCCATCGGGGTGCTGCACACTCACTGCAAGGCGACCTGCCACGGCACCAGCAAAGCTAACCATGCCAGACCCGATGGCGAGCACTGGGTCTCCCGGCGATGTTGCGTATTCCAGCCCAAAGTTTCCAGCACCGTAGGGACCATTTTCCATGCGAAAGGGGTCACGTACCGGACGCTCCACCGGCCGGTGGTAGACCCCAGGTATCGGAGGTCCGAAGGATTCCGGCTGATTCATCCCGTTGCTACTCGCAGGGTCAGTGACTGCTGCTGCCGGGACGGCGAGGGCAAAAATTGCGAGCGAGCTCACGAGCACTAGTAGCGCAGCGCTCCTGACAGATGTGGCCATAACAGGTTCCCTTGGACGGCACGCAAAACCTGCGTGCTTATGGTGCGAAGGGGAAGAAACACCAACAAAGGTGCGGTGTGAGAGTCACTTGTTAAAACTGCTGGGGAGAGAGTCGCTTGGGCAAGCCTGTGGCGCACTGCTGCGAGCTAAGCGGGTTCGTGCTCGAGGGCCGAGAATCTAGCCCGCAAATGCAGCACCGATTTGGTGTGAATCTGACAGACGCGTGACTCGGTTACACCAAGCACTCGGCCGATTTCTTGAAGGGTGAGATTCTCGTAGTAGTACAGGGTCAGGACGAGTTTTTCTCGCTCAGGCAGACCGTTGATGGCCTGAGCCAACATCTGACGTGTCTCTGCAATCTCGAATGCTCCCATGGGGCCATGCGAGGAGGTATCGGCAATGGTGTCGCCAAGCGTGATTGAGTCGCCGCCATCGCCGCCGATGGACAGGATCTCATCGAGTGCAGCTAGGCCAACATGGGAAATCTGCATCAGTGCTGTCTGCAACTGATCGTCCGTCCAGTCGAGTTCTTCCATGAGTTCTTCGTCAGAGGGTGGACGATGGTGCCTTGCTTCGATTTTTGCGTAGGCAGTCTCAATCTGGCGGGCTTTGGCTCGAACAGAACGCGGCACCCAGTCGATCGAGCGCAGTTCATCCAAGATGGCACCCTTGATTCGAGCAATGGCATACGTCTCGAACTTGAACCCACGCTCTGGTTCGAACTTGTCTATGGCATCGATAAGTCCAAACATGCCGTAGCTGACGAGGTCAGACTGTTCGACGTTTTGTGGAAGTCCAGCCGCAACACGGCCGGCCACGTATTTGACCAACGGCGAATAGTGCACGATCAGGACGTCTCTAGCCTTGGCAGTTGCCTCGGCTTTGTAATTCGACCAGAGCTCTTGAAGCTCAATATCTGAGGGCTCGCTAGTTCTCACGTGATTCCCAAGGTTGGACCATGCTCTACGCCCTCGGGTGGGAGGACTCAAACACAGTTCGGAGACGTTCTCTGCTGACATGCGTATATATCTGAGTTGTAGCTAGATCTGAATGACCTAGCAATTCTTGCACCACTCTTAGGTCGGCACCGCCGTCGAGAAGATGAGTAGCAAATGTATGCCGTAATGCGTGCGGATGCGTAGGCACAGGAGAACGAGCGTCCAAGATGCGCCGCACATCACGAGGATTGAGCCGAACTAAGCGACGATTGTAGAACATTGGCTCGCTCGGCTCACCAAGCAATTCAGCCGTCGACTCTTTTGAGAACTGCAGAATGAACTCCGCTCGTTGCGAATCAAGCCAGGTGCTCAGAGCCTGCGCAGCGGGCTCGCTGATGGGCACGACCCGCTGCTTAGAACCCTTACCCCACAGAGTGAGTCGACGACGCTCTAGTTCAAGGGACTGCAGATTTAAGCTGCAAAGTTCAGAGACTCGCAGACCAGATCCGTAGAGCAGTTCGAGCACGGCTACATCTCGTGCGGCCACTGCGGGTTGGGCTAGAGCTGCAGTGGACGGCTCATCAATGAGCTGTTGCAGTTCGTCAGCAGTCAAAATTCGTGGCAGCTTCGCTGGGCCGCGGGGCGAAGAGATGCCCGCAGTTGGATCTGTTGGGATCACACCGGTCACCGTAAGCCATGCGAAATAGCGACGCAGGGCTGCAGCTTTGCGTGCAATGGTGCGCGGGGCGAGCGCTCGAGTGCTCAGACTTGCCAGATAACGCCTTACAGTGAGCCGAGTGACCTGCCTTGGAGATTCCGCTCCAAGTCGTTCAACCCAGACGAGAAAAGCCTCGAGGTCCCGTTGGTAGACAGACAGGGTTGAATTGGCCAGAGGAACAGCCTGAATGAACTCTGTCAACATCCAAGAAGTCTCAGTCAATTCTCTCACCCCCGTCTCTCTCGCCAGCAGTCTGAGTAGCACGCGACTTATCGCCTTCTGTAGCGTAGCCACCACACAGCGTGATTGTTGGATTTTTGCCTAGGTTGGCCGCCTTCCTAGCCGCTCAGACCCATCAGGTTTGGCTCGCCGCTCGATCCACCCGCCCGTGCGTTGAATCCAGCCGTGCGTTTCAAGCCATGCAAGAGTGCTCGCTAGTTTTTGAAACTCTAGGCCTGAGCGTGCCGCCAGATGCTCTACGGACACGGGTCTCCAGCCGATTGTTGCTAGCGCTCGTTCCCCAGTTTCATCGGGGACGGGCCGTGTGTCCGGCTGCGATGGAATTGGGCTGGAAGCGCTTGTGTTTGCCTTCTTACCGCCCAGACCAATCGCCATCAACACATCATCAACACCCAAGCAGGGTTCGGCCCCATCGCTCAGAAGCCGGTTGGTCCCCTCGGATGCTCGGCTGTCTATCGGGCCGGGAACGCTCAGGACTGGAATATCGCGTGTCAGTGCCTCCCTGACGGTGTGCATTGATCCGCCGGCACCAGGTGATTCCACAACCACTACGGCATCGGAGAGGGCAGCCAGGATGCGGTTGCGAACTGGAAATCGCCATGGTGCCCCCGAGACCTCGGGTGGCACCTCAGAGAAGATCACTCCGCTACTCGCCACGCGAGATGCCAGCTTTCGATTTCGGACCGGGCAGGGCGCGTGAAGCCCTGATCCCACTACAGCAGCTACTGCGGCACCACTTGTGCCAACACTGAGTGCTCCAAAGTGCGCTGCGGCATCAATGCCCAGTGCCAGACCAGATACCACCATGACTCCAGCTTCAGCCAGACCCGCACCGAGTTCTTCTGCTACCCGCAGGCCATACCCAGTTGCGCGACGGGTACCAACAATTGCAACACTCGGCGAAGAGAGCAGATCTGGGTTTCCAAGGTGAAAGAGCACCACTGGCGGGTCAATATCAGCTGCAAGCGCAGGTGGATAACCGGGGCTTCCTAGCGAGACCACACCCACGCCCAGAGCGCAGCAGGCACTCCAGATTTGCTGCGGGTCTGCCGAGTTGGCCTGAGCTATCCACTCGGTAAGCTGGGGCGGCTTGACTGCTAGCTGCGCTGGTGGATTGCGAATCTTGCCTGCCCTGAGTAGGTGCCAGACCATCTCGGGGCTTCCAAAAGAGAGCAGCCATCGCATGCGAGCTGGGCCGACTTGGTCAAGCGAAGCTAGGGCCGTGAGATAGGCCTCGTGCGGCAGATCAGGGGACGGGTTCTGCGGGGTAGCAACTTGAGTCATGCCAGAACTCCAATCTGTTGTTCTTCTCCACGCAGCAGCAACGCCCCTTCTAGGTCATCTGTGGTGATCGGGCCTCCGGTGCCCTCAAGGTCTCTCAGTGTGAGGGCCACTGCCCTTGTTCGCTGAGCACCGCGCATGCTGAGCGATCCAGTCTCAAGGCGCGAGCGCAGCAACATCCGCCCCTGGTCGCTCAAGGGAGCGAACTTCTCTAAAGCTTCACCTCGGAGCTCACGGTTTGAGCTCACCCCACGCTCTTGAGCCCGCATTCGAGCTCGTTCTACGCGGGTTCGCACCTCCATCGAAGACTCGCCCTTGCGTTGCGAGGCGAACACCATAGCTGCCTCGGGCGGGTCTATGGCTAGGCGAATATCGAAACGATCAAGCAATGGAGAGGACAACCTGCGGCCGTAGCGCGCAATTTGACCAGGGGTGCAGCGACACTCCCCCCACTGGCCGACTCCACACGGACACGGATTGGTCGCTGCAACCAGAATGAATCGGGCCGGCAGAGTGACATTTGCGTTGGCCCGAGCAACCCGAATGATTCCCGATTCAAGGGGTTGTCTGAGCGCATCAAGGTGCGCTGCGGGGAACTCTCCGAGCTCATCCAAAAAAAGTACGCCACCGCTAGCTAACGAAACTTCGCCGGGGCGCAAGAGAGTTGATCCCCCGCCGATAAGCGCCACCAGCGAGGCGGTGTGATGCGGAGACCGAAACGGTGGCCGAGTGAGCAGTCCGTTGTGCACGCGAAGTAAGCCTGCAGCGGAATGAACTCGAGAGACGTCCATGGCCCCGCGAGCGTCAAGGTCGGCAAGAAGGCCCGGGAGTCGCTCGGCCAGCATGGTTTTGCCGGAACCGGGCGGCCCCACCATGAGCACATGGTGGCCTCCAGTGGCGGCAACCTCGAGGGCTCGGCGAGCCACGGGATGACCTTGCACCTCTGCAAGATCGCAGTAGACATCGGCCGGACCCGAAGTGGACTCACGAACAGGAGGATCAGGCCAAGGCTCCTCGGCACGAAGAGCAGAAACAAGCTCGCTCAGCGTGCGCACCCCTCGGGCATCAGGCCGCACGAGTCTTGCCTCGGCAAGGTTCTCTGCAGGCACCACGACTCGGCCAGCGCTCAGCGAATCAACTAAGGGAAGGATTCCAAGGATTGGGCGTAGCGTTCCGTTCAGACCCAGTTCCCCTAGAAACATAAGGCCCTTTAGGGCTTCGGGGTTGAGTTGCTTGGACGCTCCGAGAAGTGCCATAGCAATAGCAAGATCTAGGCCAGAGCCAACCTTGCGAACATGCGTAGGTGCAAGATTCACAGTGATTCGCGTGTCGGGCCACTTGAGCTTGCTCGATAAGACCGCTGCACGAACCCGATCGCGAGCCTCTCGACATGAGGCATCGGGCAGGCCCACCACAGTGAAACCCGGCAGGCCTTGGCCGACGTGAACCTCGACAAGAACACGATGGCCTTCTACCCCGAGCAGGGTTGCGGAAGGGACTTCAGCAAGCATGTG
>CAMDLX010000078.1 GCA_945901935.1 Bifidobacterium breve
GTTCGCCGAACCCGGGCCAATCTTGACCCTGCTCTTCCAACCGTGCTGTTCGTGCATGGGGCAATGGATCGGGCTGCGAGCTTCAGCCGGGTTATGCGCCGGCTCGTGCAATTCGATCTGATTGCCTTTGATCGGCGTGGCTACTCCGGATCGTTGTCCGCAGGAGTAAACAAAACTCTGGACGGCCATGTAGATGACCTGGTCGAAGTCATTGAGTTCAGCGGTTCAGAGTCTGTGGTTGTTATCGGTCACAGTCTGGGCGGAACGTTGGCACTTGGTCTTGCATCTCGGGCAGATTCTCGAGTCAAAGGACTGGGAGTTTTTGAGTCACCGATGCCCAACTTGGATAACTCGTATGCATCGGTTGGAGCTGGAGCGATTGAGCGTGGAGATGAGCAAGGCCCAGCTTCCGCAGCCGAATTCTTCTACTGTTTGATGGTCGGTGAGGCCACATGGACTCGGTTGCGAGAGCGAGATCGTGAGGCCCGACGCGCAGAAGGTCCGGCTCTGCTAGCTGAGCTTCGCTCCCTGCGAACACCCAGTGCGGCGATTGATCCTCTTGGCATTTCGCTTCCCGTGCTCTTGGGTGTGGGATCTGAATCCCCGAGCAGCCTGCGGACAGGTTCGGCACTCCTTCATGCGGCTCTGCCTCGCTCCGAGATGGTCGAAATACGCGGGGCTGGTCATGGTGCCCACCTGTCACATGCCGATGAATTCGCTCGCTATGTGCAGTCTTGCGTCGTGTTCGCCGGTCGACCTTGAAGTTCCAGTGCTCAGACCCTGAGTACGATATGACCATGTCAGATGCACCCGTCCAACTCACTCCCTCAGGTCCACCGCAGACTGTGCTGTCCTCTGAGTCGCCTGATCTGCTTGCTGCGCTAGCAGATGCGCTAGCGCTGCCTCTGGCCGAGAGGCGAGCGGCTGTGGCCGAAGTGGTTGCGAACAACCCTCGTTTTCTTGACGGCTGGGCTCAACTCGGTCGCCTTGGCCGAGACAATGTAGAGAGCTATGCGTGCTACCGGGTTGGATATCACCGAGGCCTTGACCGCTTGCGTGCTTCGGGGTGGCGAGGAAGTGGCTACGTGCGCTGGGAGCACGAGACGAACCGCGGATTTTTGCGTGCGCTGCAAGGGCTTCGTGACATGGCAGCAGCAATTGGTGAAGTGGACGAAGAAGAACGTTGTCGACACTTCTTGTATCAGTGTGATCCAAACTTGGGTGAGAATATCGACTGAAGGAACTTGTCGCTGCAACCATGAGAACCCCGTAACTCACTCATTCCGCCTACACTCCGATCATGTCTCAGACAGAAATCAACATGACCAAGAGTGAGTCAATCGGTGGGATTCCCGAACAGGGAATGGCCGGTGAGGAGTTGCTTGACTCCCTTCGGATTGAACGAGCAGGCGACCTGAACTGGCGTGGCGGTAAGGCCTTCAGCTTGGTCTACAACAGTGATGATCCAGAGCTTGAGCGTGTGCAGCATGAAGTCGCTGCAGAGTTTCTTCATGAGAATGCGTTAAATCCGTTTCGCTACAAAACGCTTCTCCGCATGGAAAGCGAGATCTTGACCATGGCTAAGGGGTTGTTTCATGCAGGCCACGCTGCACTGACCTCGGGCGGAACTGAATCGATCTTCCTTGCTGTGTTGACTGCTCGTGAGCGTGCAGCAGCGCGAGGCGTGACTTCGCCAACTCTGGTCTGTGCAGTGACGGCGCACCCCGCCTTTGCTAAGGCATGTCACTACTTGGGCCTCGAGATGATTCGCACTGAGGTATCGGCTGACGGTCGAGCAAACCCCGAGGCCATCAGCGCAGCAATCGATGATCGAACTGCCCTCGTGGTTGCCTCTGCGCCCTGTTACCCGTTTGGTGTGATCGACCCGATCTCCGAGATTGCAGCGCACGCCCAGAATCGCGATGTGTTGTGTCACGTGGATGCATGTCTTGGTGGCTATTTGCTTCCCTTCTGGGAAGCTCTCGGCCAAGAGGTTCCGCCTTGGGACTTTCGAGTAGAAGGCGTGACGTCGATCTCGGCCGATATTCATAAATATGGTTACGCATTCAAAGGCGCATCCACTGTGCTGTACCGAGATCGCGATCTGTATCAATTGCAGATCTTTATGTATGACTCATGGCCAGGGGGACTGTATGCATCCTCAACGGCTGCTGGTACACGCCCAGGTTCGCCAATCGCTGGGGCTTGGGCCACTATGAACCATTTGGGCATCGAGGGCTATATGCGCTTAGCCCGAAGAGTATTGAATGCCACCAATGGCCTGAAAGACGGAATCAACGCCATCGACGGCCTTCGGATTACTTCGAATCCAGACATGTCTCTGTTTGAATTCGGTGTTGATCAGGACGCGCCGGCAAGCCTCAGTATCGAAGCTGTCGGAGATGTGATGGACGACCGAGGCTGGAACCTTGATCGTCAACAGGGCGGACTGCATGTCATGACCTCACCCGGCCACGACAAAATCATTGATGCCTTTGTGTCGGATCTGCAGTTTGCAGTTGCAAATCACGGAGAGGCTCGCGGCGAAGAGCACATCTACGGCGGGGCCGTTTCTTAAGTAACCGGATTCTTGAGACCTACAGGTAGCTTGTAGGTCAGTGTGCGTGTTCCAAGAATCGCGTATCCCCACGTGAACTACCCGAAATGTTCCGCCGAAATCTCTGGAGTGCGAAGTGATCCCTGAAATCGATGTCGAGGCTCTGAGTGCAGTGCTGGATGACGGCGCTGTTCTGATTGACGTGCGGATGCCAGATGAATACCAAGAAGCTCATGTTCCGGGTGCGATTCTGATTCCCCTTCCTGAACTTCCTGAACGCCTCGGGGAACTTCCAGATGAGTCTGTGGGTTATGTGATTTGCCACCTAGGTGGTCGAAGCCTCAAGGCATGCGAGTTCCTCGCCACACAGGGCTACGAGATGGTCAATGTTGCAGGGGGCACACAGGCTTGGATTGAGTCAGGTCGTAGCACTGCCTCTGGATTTGATCTCGGCTGACTACATGGTTGAGTCAGCGGGGCGTGAATTTGAACTCATCCAAGATGATGCAGCTTTTGCTGAACTCGTAAAACGAGTTGTGTCTGAGCCTGTCTATGCGATCGATACGGAGTTTCATCGAGAGCGCACCTACTTTCCACAGGTTGCGCTGGTCCAGATTGCAGACAGTCACGGGATAGCCCTTGTTGATTCGCTCAAGGTGGACCTGCATCCGTTTGCTGCCGTCTTAGAGGGGGACGGCCTAGCTGTGATGCATGCCGCTCGTCAGGATCTAGAAGTTATGGATCGTTCCTGTGGGACGATTCCGCTCCGCCTGCTTGATACTCAGATAGCGGCAGGATTTTTGGGTTACACAAGCCCGTCATTATCAACCTTGCTCGAACGTGAACTTGACGTGATCGCGCCCAAAGCAGACCGCCTAACCGACTGGCTGAGGCGTCCGCTTGGCGATGCGCAGTTGATCTATGCAGCAAGTGATGTCGCACATTTGCTTGAACTCTCTGCGCAGTTGATGGGCCGGATCGAGGAGCGGGGAAGGACAGCCTGGGTCGAGGCGGCATGTGAGGAACTCCGAACCGAGGATCGAGGCCCAAGAAACCCTGAGGAAGCATGGCGACGCATCAAAGAAGTCCGGCATCTTCGAGGTGCGTCTCTCGCTATAGCTCAGGCAGTGGCGGCTTGGCGTGAAACCAAAGCAGTCGAGACAGATCAGACGCCACGGTTTGTCTTGTCAGATCTAGGAGTGGTGGGTGTTGCAGCAGCAGTCCCTGCCACGGTTGAAGAGATTAGGTCGCTCCGCGGTGTTGAAGGACGAAACCTGCGATCGGGAATGGCAGAGGAATTGCTCGTTGTGGTGCAGGAGTCACGCTCAAATACCCCCACACGTGCTCCAGTTTCGCATTCCCCCGAACTGCCCTCGGAGCTCAAGCCAGCCCTTCCGCTGGTAAGCGCTTGGGTCAGTCAGAGGGCCAGAGAATTGGAACTAGAGACTTCACTTTTGGCCACTCGCTCTGACCTCGAGGATCTTCTGCGTGGGGTTCCCGATGCACGTCTGACGTTGGGCTGGCGGGCCGAGCTAGTAGGCGAACCGATCCGACGTTTGGTGAGCGGGGAAGCAACGCTTGCGTTTGACCGCAAGGTTGGACTGCTGCTCGAACCGCGAATTCCTTAGGCGAGCAGCGCTCCGACTCCGACCACGAGCAGGACTCCGGCTGCGATTGCAGCAAAGCGCAGGTCTCCCCGGCGAACCCAACGCTGCACGAACCAAAGTACTCGAGCTAGCGGTAGAGCTATCAGCAAACAGACGAGGACAACACCGAGTTTCTCGGCGGCGTCCACCGGCAGCAGCAGAGTCACTACTGCCAGCACTGCAACAAGTAGTACTGCTCGTCGCAGCCAGATCGATAATCTCGAGAAACGGTTTGGTCCGTGAACTACCCGGGGGAACCGTTCCTCACCGCTGTCAGGAGTGGAGTCGGTCACCAAGAACCACCGATCACGACAACTGCAACAACGAGCAGAAGTAAGCCCGTCATCCTGCGAACTGTGCTGGCATTGAGCCGAGACTGCAGGCGTGCTCCGCTGAAGCCGCCGAGGAGTGCGCCGGCAATAACTGCTGCTGCAGGGCGAACCTCGATACGGCCTTGGAGCCCATAAATCAACAGGGCTGTAGAAGCGGTGATCCCAGAAACAAAGGTAGAGGTTGCAGCAGCAACCTTGACCGGAACCTTCATGACCTCGCTCATAGTCGGGGTTTTCATAAACCCTCCACCAACTCCAGCTAAGCCAGAAACAACTCCTGTGAATACAGAGATCCCCAAGCCATACCCCACGTGCTTGGCCTGATAGGGAACCACAGCATCGTTGAGGGTGTATGTGCCGCCGAGAGTTCCTGGCCATTCCCCTGCTGACTCGTCGTCAAAGATGCCCACTGGTCGGTTTCGGAGTCCTTTGCGCGCAATGGCGGCAATCGCCCCTGCTAGGGCAGCGGTGCCCAAAATCCTTGCTAACCATTGCTCCGAGATTGAAGCAGACAACAGTGCCCCTAGGACTGTGCCCATCGATGCAAAGAGTTCAACTGATAATCCCAGCCGATGGTGAACCACCCCGTCATCTAGTTGCCGAGAGGCAGCCGCTAAGGACCCGGCCGCTACAGCGACCATGCCGAGTGGAGCCGCTAATAGCGGCTCCACGTTGCAGATGAGGAGAACCGGGACCAACAGCGTGGCTCCGCCAATCCCGCCGATAGCGCCAACAAATGCGCAGAACGTCCCTAGTAACCCCAAAATGAGGATGGAGGGCACTACTTCTGCCCGCCTTTGTCATCTTGCAGCGTCACGTAGCGCTGTCCAGCAAGGTGCTCGATCTGAGGCTGAAGCCAATAAAAAGCCATGGTGCAACTGCTCTGAGGTGGGCTCTCAACAAATTCATGCACTCTGAGGTTGCATTCTAGCTATCAGGCGCGCGCATGATTTGAACACAGGCGCTACACTTGCGCTCTTAGTCAACGATGACGGGGAGTCCCACCGTGAAGAAGGGTCGGCACCGCAGATACGAAGAGGCACGTGCTCTGAAGCGCGGGCCAGACCTTGATATTGAGGCCCTCTTCACAGATCTCGAAGGTGAACCAATAGTTCAATCCGTGGTTGTCCAGCAGGACCTCGACTCTGATATCGAGGCAGATCTTGGCGATGACACAGCTTTTGGCGAAGATGATGACGAATTCGAGGAAGAAGATTCCTCAGGCTCAGATTCCTCAGGGGAGTTTGAGTAGTCCAGTTCTGACCCTGGGTTACCGTATTCGCTGAAAAATCTTCTGACTGTGTCCCGTGTTCAGGTTGGGGTGCAGAAATCTCCATCTTCCCAGTTCGATGCCGGTGCCTGTGTAGCGGAGTTCCTGAATCTCACCTGTTTCTGACTCTTCCTCTCTGACGAGGCGAAGAAGCTCTGAATGGTACTGAGCGGTTGTGCTGTCGGTCAGACCGTCAAGGAGTTTGCTTGGCTCAGCAAAGGGGTCTCGAGCGAACTCCTCAAGCGTCAGCAGGGACGCGAGCTGACTGCTGCGCCGGTTCCGCTGTAGGCGCCAACGCTCTCTTACAGTCGGATGCTCTGCACGTACGCCGGCCAGTCTCTTATCTGATCGCCGCCGAGAAGCTACGTCTGCAACACGTGCGATGTGTTCGCTGTTCGCGCTCATTGCTTCGATGATGTCCGGGCTCAGTCTGAGCAGTGCTGATTCCGCTGCACTCAGGCTGAGAACTGTGGCTGCTAACCAACGATTCGCTGGGGTGTCATAGCTCCGCGATGGAACCGAGCAGACAAAGATCTCTTCGTTTCCCAGTGCACTCGCACGTGCTGTGATGGTTTCTGACCAGAGAACTGACCCACGCACAGAGTTGACGCAACGCTGAGGCACATGCTCCGAGGAGACCTTCATGGAACTCAAACTCTGATCCAGTTGGACAAGAAAATCCCAAGCCGAATCAGAGCCTGCAACTGTTACAGAAACGATGTCTTCAGCTTGATCGCCCGGCAGGCCGAGTAGCGCTGAGATGCAGAGTGCAGAGTCCGAACCAGGTACCCGTCGGGACCAAACTGCGGCCGTGGGGCTTGCCGAGCCAAGAGCAGGTCCATTGTTGAATTCGGGTTCTGGAAGCATCAGGAAAGCAGTTCCTCGCCAAGCAGTTCAGAGATCACGCGGTGTGACTCGGCCTGCTCGGCAGGATCGAGGTGCTCCGAGAGCAGTCGATGCAACCGAAGACCCTGCCGGTGATCCATGCCCTCGAATTGAGGCAGGAAGTAGGCGTAGAAAACCTCGTAGACAAGGCGTGAGTCCGTAATGCCATCCTGAGCCCTGCGGTGAGCATATTTGGCAGCGTCAACATAGATCGCAGGGCCAAGATCTTTGAGGGTGCGAAGGGGCAACAAGTTGCGGATGAGGCTTTGGGGCCCTCCAAGGAGTTGCTCGTATACGGCCTCCGCTGGCGTACCAACCTCGATGAATGCGAAGCGTCGCATCAGGGCGTAGGACATGTCGAAGAGCAGGTGCTTATCCATGGCGTTCATCGTCGCGATGATCCGCCAACTCGCCGGAACGCGGATCGGATCGGTGCCCTCGGGGCTCTCCGCCCCGGTTGGAACGAGTGAGATGGGCTTCACCTGACCTGAGCGGCGGAAGGGAAGCACCACAGGTGATCCCGAGAGCACCGTGAAGAGCTGCCCAAAAGCACGATCAAAGTTGGATCGATTCAACTCGTCAATGACGAGCCATTTTCCTGCCTCGATCGCCTCGACGAAGAGTCCTGGCCGAAAGATCAGCCCTTCGGGTGAGGGCTGAAGTCCACCGATTGTCTCAAAAGTGGTCCACTCGGAAGTAGCAGTGGTTGGCTGGTAACCGGTACACATCATGGCGTGTCGAGCCTGTTGCGCAGCTAGATAAGCCAACGTTGTCTTGCCGGTTCCAGGGGGCCCGGTCAGAATGACGTGCTTGCCCGAATCTATTGCGGCTACAAGTTGATCGATCACAAACTCAGGAAAGATCATGCCGTCTGCCACTGCTGCAGCGGTGAGTTCAGCCGATGAGAATGATGTCATGAGGGAGTATCGACTCGCTCATGGCCCTTCTTAAGATTCGATCTGACGCAGCAATCTGAAGGAGTGCTGGCCCTGCCACTACGGAGTGTGCTTCTGCAAAGGAGTTGAGTTTCAGCTAGAGGGTGGAGTTTCTGCGAACGGCTGGGTGAGGTACCCAGGTAGCGAGCTGAGGTTGGCCCAAGGCCTCGAGGAGTCTGGCGTACACCACGGCGCCTACGAGTCGGATGATCTCTTCGCTCAGGGTTACTGCTACAGAATTCGCCCCGACAAAGGCCTCGGGGCTTTCGGTACACCACCAGTGAAACTCCTCGCCGCCCTCTCCCCAGTCTCTGCGCATCCACTCACGCAGCGTCCAGGTGGTGTGGCCTACCTCGTCAATTTGATGGGCGAGTCGCAGTGGTAGCTGCCAGCAGACTTCTGGCTTCCAATCAAGGAAGCTCTCGCCCGCCTCGACTGCACCAACATGCAGTGCGCAACCGGCACCAATGTGAAAATCCGGTCGGTTCAAGAAGATGCAGGCCTCGTCGTGTACTCGAGTCATTGATTCGCCCGCCTTGTTCTTTTGGAACGGACCTCCGAGCTGCTCTGCCTCATCTTTGAACTGCCACTGCTCGGCAGTCAGGCGAGCAGATGCTTTGCGAACCCGCTTGCGATCTGGGGAGTCGGCAAAGTGGGCGCCGTGGGAGCAACATCCCTGCCCGAGCTCAGTGGCGTCCTCGTCCAAAATCCCCTGACATCCCTGCCCAAAGATGCAACTCCAGTTACTTCTGAGGAACGTCGCATCAAATAGATATGTGTCCCCCTCGAACTCAAAGGACACCCATTCTCTGAGGGAAGGTTCGGGGGCTGAATGAGTAGGGGTAATCACGGCCCCAACAGTACCCACCAAAGAGCCATGGCGGCGCTACCTTGTGCGGATGGCGAGTTCTACACAAGGTCCTAGCTTGAGCGAGCGCCCGTCTCAGGACCGCAAGTACGCGCGTCCTGCGCAAGACGAGGACTTTGATCTGCTCTTTCCGATCGCCGTCGGGCTAGGAAGACTAATCCTGGATCGCGACGGCCGAGACTTGCAGCGAAGTGTCGCCACAGCCGAGGAGCTAGCAGTCAACGTGTTTGTGGATTTGCCTCGGCCCCTGCGCCAAGACGAGAAGACCTTTTCCAAAATGTGTGCCGAGATGGCCGATGTATGCCTTGAGGCACTACTTGGTGATCAGACCGTGGTATCCGTTCCGTTGGGACTGCTTCCGCCGGAGACAGGGTTCCTCGGAGAGTTGCCGCTCCGCGAATTGCAGGCCACCTTGAGTGAGATGCGCCGCTCGGATCGCCGAGTTGGGCTTTTAGTTTTCGCTGCTGGGCTGAGCCCTGCTCAGGCCGCTTCAGCATTGGGACTTTCATTGGATCGCGCCGTGAGTTCCATCAACCGGATTGGCAAGCGATTCCATGACCGCCAAGTGCTTGGCCTCGGGCCAAAATTCAAAGCGACGCACTCATGAGTTCCTTGGCCAGCGAAGTGAGTGAACTCGATGACCCCAAGGCTTCGTCTGCTGAACAGCAACGGATCTTGCTGCAGGGGTTTGCCGAGCCGGGAGTGGACACCGGTGCCGCTGCAGTTCGAGTAGCGGAGCTGCGCCAAGCCCGCCGCTCCCGTCGGCTAGTTCTGGGCGGAGCTTCGGCTGTGTTGCTGCTGCTTCTTCTCGTGGGTTCTTGGACGTTGCTAAGGAATCCAACTCCAGATTCAGTACTGGCGGACAAATCCGAGGAGTCTTCTCTTCGGATTGCATCTACAACAACAACGGCGCCCCAGTCGCTACAAACTGTTCCGCCGAGCAGCACGGTTCCACCAGTTGCGACAGTACCCGTAACGACTGCGGTTCTTGTTGCTCCTCCGCTTGCTCCCGAATCGACAGTGGCCACTGCACCGACCACAGTGGCGCCCCTTCGGAATCAGCCGATGACTGCCGAACTTGTGGTCTCAACCAGTCAGATTGAGGCTGGCTCTGTGATTGAGGCGACTGTGCGTTGGTCAGATCCTGACTTAGCTCTCGGCTACTCAGCGCCTCATCAGATCCAGAATTGGGGCGACCCGGTGCTAGCCGCAGAGGTGACGCCTACCCCTAGTCAGAGCTGCGACACTGCCGGGTCGCCTGCCCAAGGTGAGACCATCTCGCGCTTTAGCTACAGCACGCCTGGGCAGTACACGCTCCGAGTGGTTCTTGATACCTGCGCTGGGCAGGGCGGCTACTCAGAGCGAGTAGAGAAAACCCAGTTGATTACAGTTCTCCCCGCTCGTTACTCAAACCCAACTGACCCTGACTCCCAAGATGTGGCGGGCCAGGCTCTAGTGGTTTCTTGGACTACCCCCCAAGGCCAAGCTCCATACCCGGCATTGAGTAGCGCTCGAGCTGAATACATCGCATCGAACCCGGCGTCTGCGCGGCTACCGATTCGAGTCAACCCAGGGGTACAGCAGTTCACCGCCTCGGGACCTGCAGCAGTGTTCGTTGTGCCGCGTGACGCAGCGGGTCGAATAGTTGTGAGCTTCCCCGACTCCTCGGTTTGTGCTGCGACAAATGAGTTTCCTGCTGCGGTAGCGGGGTCGGCAACTCCCATCCTGCAACTGAGCGCGGTGCCTTGCGGCTAGCTGGGTTCTTGCTGCCGAGCGGACCTGTTTCGATTTACACCGAAACAGCGGCTACATCTTCGGGCTCAGGGCTTCCATTCTGTGGGCGTCCATAGAGTGTGGTCCGTTGTTCAAGAGTCCGTCCGAGGGGCTCGACAAGATTGCGGAAGTCCTCCGGGGTGACGTCGGTTCCGTGGCTCGCACCTGCCGCACGAGAGATGTTCTCGTCCATCAGCGTGCCGCCAAGGTCGTTGACTCCCGCTTGCAGAAGTTGGGCGATCCCTTCTAGGCCGAGCTTCACCCAAGATCCTTGAATATTGTCGATGTAGCCGTGATAGGTGATTCTTGCCACGGCGTGCATGAGAAGCGCCTCTCTAAATGTGGGGCCTCGCCGGGCGTTGCGTTGCAGATAGAGCGGGGTTGCCATGTGAACAAATGGCAGCCCGACGAACTCGGTAAAACCGCCGGTTTCTTTCTGTAGATCCCTGGTGGCGAGCAAGTGGCGAGCCCAACTAACGGGGTGCTCAATTGCCCCGAACATGATTGTCACGTTGGAGCGCAAGCCTAGGGAATGCGCAATGCGGTGCGCATCGAGCCACTCTTGTGTATTGATCTTGTCGGGGCAAAGAACTGCTCGAACTTCATCATCGAGAATCTCTGCAGCTGTACCAGGCAGGGAGCGTAAGCCTGCATCCATGAGTCGCTGTAGGTAGATATCAAGTGGTTCGCCAAGCCGCTTCGCACCTTCGGTCACTTCTAG
>CAMDLX010000079.1 GCA_945901935.1 Bifidobacterium breve
TGGCCGTGAACCTGGCAAGAAGGCGACCGTCGGCGACCATCGCTTCTCGGTATTCCTCCCAGTTCTCGTGTTCACCTGCAGCAAGGCGGTAGTAATCGACGAGTTCGTCGCTGGTTGCATCATCAGGCGAGGTGGCCACTGGGCTGAGCGAGACGGTGCCATCGAAGCTCACCCACTCATAGGGTCCGCTTCCCGCTACCCACAGCGCAGCGCGCGGGTCGCGGCGCAAGTTGCGAGTCTTCGCCCGCGTATCAGTGATGGAGATGGTGAAAGTGCTGCCTTCGAGCAAATAGTTCACGACTGATTGTTGCGGCCTGCCATCGCGGCGAAGTGTGGTCAACAGGGTTTCGCTGTGATTTGCGGCGAATTCGAGTGCAGCAGTCAGTTCCATCAGCAGAGCCTATTCCGCCAGCAGCGTGTATTCCGCAAGTCAATTGAGACTGATCAGGTCAGCCGATGCTGGTACTTTTCTTCGAGAGGAAATCCTGAGCAGAGCGTTGAGCTAGGGAGTGCAAAGAGTTATGAAGAACCTGTCACTGACTTTGTGGTCGATTTGGTCTTGGTTTGTGTTTGGTTTGGGCATCGCCCTGCTGCTGCCCACGATGGCTGTTGTCTGGCTTGTCACGGCCCCTTTTGACCCATCTCGGTATTGGACCGGCTACTTGTTTCGCAAGATCACCGTGGTGCATCAAAAGCTCAATCCGCTCTGGACCTTTCGGCTCGGTGGCGAGTACCCGGCGAACCCTCGAAACCCTTATGTGGTTGTTTCGAACCACGAGTCGTTTGTCGATATTTTGCTGATTAGCAACCTTCCGTGGGAGATGAAGTGGCTCTCCAAGAAAGAGAATTTCAAGATTCCAGTTGCTGGCTGGCTCATGAGAATGGCCAAAGATATTGAACTTGATCGCAAAGACCCAAAGAGCGCAGCCGAGGCCATGAGGCAGTGCGCCCTTCGCTTAGACGATCACGTCTCGGTCATGATCTTTCCCGAGGGAACTCGCTCCACTACTGGTGACCTGTTGCCGTTCAAAGACGGAGCGTTTCGCTTGGCAATCGAGTCCGGCGTACCGATCTTGCCGATAGCCGTCTTTGGCACCTCGACTGCTCTGCGTCCACATGATTGGCGTTTTGGAAAGTCCGTGGCGCAACTGCGTGTGCTGGAGCCGATCAGCACTGAAGGCCTGGGCGTGGATGACGTTGCTGACCTGCGAGAACAGACTCGATCAAGAATCATCACGGAACTCAAAGACATGGGCCGTGACTTCGGCGAACTCTGACGAGTTGGGCTTTAGTCAGTACTTGGGGAGTCTTCGGGTGTTACTGAGCCTGCAGAAAGTGCGTCTTCTTCACGTAGACGCGGCGTGTTGAACCGGTTTGGCTTGATACCCGATTTGTCTGCGTAGAAGGCCCGGATCAGGTCCATGTCTTTTGTCATGTCGCCAGTTGGCATAATGAGCGGACCATAGCCACCGGTTCGAGTCTTTTTGTCGACAAAGGCGCAGACGATCGGTACTTGTGCCTGCATTGCAATTTGATAGAAGCCCGACTTCCAATATTCAACGGGGCTGCGAGTTGCCTCGGCTGGAACTACCAAAATCAACTTTGAGCGCCGGCCAAACTCGGCCACCAAGTCGCCCACTAGCCCGTGAGCACTTGATCGCTCAACCGAGGTGCCTCCGAGCCAACGGAAGATGGGCGCTATGACTGGCACAAACATCTGCGATTTCCCGAGCCAGCGAATCTCATTGCCGGTTGCGCCTGCAATGGCCAAGGTGATGGGGAAATCCCAGTTGCTCGTATGGGGAGCGGCAATCATGACGCATCGATCAGGAAGAACTTCAGCTTGGCTGACCTTCCAACGCCACAGGAACAACCAGATCTTTGACAAGATTTTTCTCACTCGGAACATTAACCCTTTGGCAGCGCATTTGGTAAGCCCTGAAGGGTAAACTTGAACCTCCAATGCCCGATAGAGAGAATCCAACGCAGTTGGACAGCGAAAACGCAGCTACGATTGCGCGCTGCAAGCTGATCGAGGCTGGTTGTGAACTCGTTTTGGAGCATTACGCGCAAGGGACCGGCTTGCGAGAGGTGTACGCATACCTGAACGCTGGAGCAGTCTCGAAGCGAGCCGGGCTGAGTCGTGGTTTGCTTTATCACTATTGGGGCGACGCCGGGTCAGCAAACTCCTCGGCATTTGAGGCGTACCTAGGGTCCGTATCAGATCGGCTCCTGCAGCGGTCCTCAGTGCCAGAAGACTTGGCTGAGATGGCAAAATATTTGCCTTCGAACATGACGGATTTGATCGTAGAAATAACTGCAGCCGAGTTGGAACGCACCTCGGGGGAGGAAGCCCCACTTTGGAATGCCACCGAAATGCTGGCCTTACACGGGATGTATTCAGACTCTGAAACCGAAGAAACCCTGAAACGACTTGATGATTTTTGGACAGTTGGCTTGGCCCGAATTGCTCGAGAACCCCTGCCGCCGTTGGGGTATCGCGAGCTCTCGATTGCCTCAAGCAACCTGATTACCGGTTTCGCTAGCCCCGTGCTGGGAAGCCCTGACCGGCTGTGGAAGGAATACGACTGGCCTGGGAGCCAAGAGCGTGAATCCTCAACGCGCCCTTGGACGCTCCTAGCGATTTCTATGGAGTCTCTGATTCTGGGAATGACCCGGCCGGTCTAGGCCAAGTTTCGGGCCGACGAGCAAGCAGGCGTTGAAAACGACACCGGTCCCAGAAGCTAGGCTCTCACAAACCAAGCTTCTGGGACCAGATGGGGCAAGGACCAAGATACTCGCGATTGACACTTGTGTCAAACGAATAAATTCAAAGAGTTTAATTCTGATCGACTAGCTGAAAAACGCCTTCTGTCAGGCTGATCACGAGGATTTCTCCGGAAGAATCCTCAAAGAATCCAACCGTGCTTGGTAACTCCACCCCGAGGGGTTCCACCCTGGGCTCTGCGTTGGAATCTGGCTGGCTATCTGAGCCCAGCCGAATGGTTTTGATTTCGGGGTTGCAAAAATCTGCGAATAGATACGCACCCTGTAGGGAGGGGATTGCTTTGCCGCGGTACACCACCCCGCCAGTAACCGAACAGCCCTCATCGTGGGAGTAGGTCACAAGAGGTTCGGTAAATGGCCCAGCGCTGCTCGCTCCCCTTGCGGGGTTGGGGTCCTCGAATTCGGCCGTTCCTTCGTAAATGTCCCAGCCAAGGTTTGCACCACGTCCCCCGCCTTGGCTTGCTGGCAGAAAGTTGATCTCCTCGGTCTGGTTCTGTCCGACATCGCCGACCCATAGGTCGCCTGTGGCCGAGTCGAAACTAAATCGCCAAGGGTTTCGTACGCCGGTCAGCCAAATCTGCGGCTGTGCTCCTGGTGTGTCCACAAAGGGATTGTCTGCAGCTACGGCCTGTTTCGCATCGGGGTCTAACCGAAGAATCTTTCCGAGCAACACTTCGCGATTCTGGGCATTTCCATCGGGGTCGCCAGAACTGCCACCATCACCAAGGGACATGTACAAAAATCCATCGGGCCCAAAGGCAATGTGGCCACCGTTGTGATTCTCATACGGCTGCTCAACGCTCAATACGCTCTTTCGGGAACTGGGCTCAACTGTCGCTCCATTGAGCTTGTAAGAGTCGAGTTGGCTGCTGCCGTCCTTGCTCGAGGTATAGCTCAGGAACAATTCCGAGCCATCCGGTCGAACGGCAATTCCGAGCAGGCCGCGCTCGGCATCTGTGCTTCCAACCAGCTTCTCGATATCTAACGCTGTCTCAGTCGAGGTGACTTGTCCGGCATCGGAGCGATTAACGAGGATGACTCTGCCTGCTCGCTCGGCGATGAGCACGGAATCACTGCCTGGTAGGGCAGCACCAGCGATGGGGTTCTCAAACTTGGCGTCCAGTGGCAGCAGACGCAACTCTGGGTTTGAGGTTGAGTCCGGTGATCGTGCAGGTTCGCTGCTAGCTGGGCTGCTATCTGGGCTGGTTGTCGGGCTGCTATCTGGGCTGGTTGTCGAGTTGCTGCAAGCAGCGAGAGTGGAAAACAGAAGGGCAGCACCAAGGAGTCTTCTCATACGTGCAGTTTGGCCGAGAAAGCCCCTGAGATAGCCGCGTCTCCGGCGTCCAGCTAGTGGACTTGGTCACTGAGTTCTAGCTAGCAGTCAGCATTCCGATAGCCTAGGAAAGTGAATCTTTCCCCCTCTTCCCTGCTGGAGCACGCTCGCTCCGTTGAGGGCCGCAAACAGATCCGTTATGTGGGGGTCTCGGTGGTGTTTGTGCCATTGGGACAGATCATGATCCAGGTGCTCGGCACCTTCGTCTTTGATGGCGACTACACCAAGGCCTCAATTCTGAGTGCTCTGATTTTGATTCTGCCGAACTTCTTCGCCAACAAGTACTTTGTCTGGAGGGAAGTCTCGAAGGATAATCTCCGCACCCAGATTTTGGTGTTCTGGATTGCCGGAATTCTTGGTGTGAGCTTTGCCACCTTGTTGACCTATCTTGTTGAAGAGCAGTTCCGTGGCCAAGGACTAACCGAACAGATCGCAGTGTTTACGGCGCAGTTGATCGGGTTTGGCGTGGTCTGGGTAGTCCGGTACCTGGTGCTCGACCGTTGGATCTTCAAAGTCACCCATCATGGCGAAGAGCCTGATGAGGATGAACTTGACATGATGCACGGAGACGTCCCGATCTGATGGACCCGATTTTGCGTGCTGCAGCAGAGGCCGCTCGAGGATTCATGCCAGCCGATGAAGGCCTCGCCCTGTACCAAGCTGGTTTGCAAGCCGCTCAGGCTTTGCCGGGAGCGCCACTGCTCGAGGTCGGTTCGTATTGCGGCAAGTCCTCGGTCTACCTAGGGGCCGCTGCCCAAGCCGCTGACACGGTGCTGATTGCGGTTGATCATCACCGAGGCTCCGAAGAGAATCAGCCTGGGTGGGAATGGCATGAGCCCGACCTGATGGACGATGAACTCGGCGTGATGGACACGCTGGGATGGTTTCGCCGCACGATCTACCTTGCAGGACTCGAGGGCTCAGTCATAGCCGTTGCTGGTGACTCGCCCACGGTCTCACGCGTCTGGTCCACTCCCTGCGCCTTTGTCTTTATTGATGGTGGCCATGGAGAAGAGCCGGCCGCTTTGGATTTCAGGCTCTGGACACCCCACGTTGCGCTCGGCGGCACGCTCGCGATTCATGATGTGTTTCCGAACCCATCAGATGGCGGACGCCCTCCCTATGAGCAGATTTATCTTCCAGCGCTGGCCTCGGGTCAGTTCAAGGAAGTATCGGCAACGGGCTCGCTACGAGTCCTGACCCGCGTTCTCTGAGCCAGCAGTCTCAGGGCTAGTAGCGGGGGTTTTGTCAAGCGGTGATGGCGCTCGCACGCCCTGTCCTTTGGCCCGAGCTAGCGAAACTGGATCGAGTCCTGCCTCTGCCCTTTTCGCTCGCTTCTTCTTTGAGGAATACCAGACTGCGAAGGCAATCAGGATGATTCCCCCGCAGATCAAGAAGAACAGCGAAACCTGAAGCCAACCGCCCGGATCAGTGGGACTCAGCGGCTTCATGCCCATATTCGGTCGCTGAATGCTGTTGCCGAGCAGTCGGTTGTCCTCGGGGAGTGAGGTAGTGGTATCGCCAGGTTCAGCAGCGACTGGCTGCACGAAGAATCCAATTGAGAAGAACAGCACGGTCAAGGCTGAGAACGCGCGCTGTGCTTTGGTGATCCGGCTGGGCTTATTCATGGTGGGCTGATTCATGGTGGGCTGATTCATGGTGGGCTTATTCAAGAGGGTGCACTCACATCGGGTAGAGCAGAGTGATCGCTAAAGAGTCCTGAGGTTGCAGACTTTCCGCCTAATGCGTCGGCTGCAAGGATGACTGCAGCTGAGGTGTAGGTGGATTGTTCGCCGCCTGGAAAATGAACCTCTTCAGGAATAACGATTCCTGTCCAGTATCGCTGGCCTTCAGTGCGAAGTTGTTGCGCCCAAGCAAAGAGTTCTTTGGCTGTGTCCACCTCGCCAACTGCTAGGTACGCAATGGCACACTCACAGGTTTCTGCAGCGGTCACCCACGGGCGGTCTGAGACACATCGAATACCCCATCCCTTCAAGGTGAACGCCTCATGGCGATGCCGCAGGCGTTCTCGGCCTGCTTCGCCGCCCAGGATTCCGCAGAGCACGGGGTAGTACCAGTCCATGGCCCAACGGTGCTTCGGAGCAAAAGCATCGGGGTCGTCGCGGATCACAGCAAAGAGTCGCCCAGCGGCAAGCTCCCAATTTGGACGCTCGTGGCCCAACTCTTGAGCTATGGCAATCGAGCATCTCAGGCTATGGCAGATCGAGGAGGACCCTGTGAGCAGAGCAAAGGCAAAGGGGGTGGAATCCGCATGACGTGCCCAAATGATCTCGCCTCGGGGCTGCTGCAGACCCAGTACAAAATCGGTTGCAGCACGCACCATCGGCCACATGGACTCGAGCGCCCCGCGGTCACGGTAGGTCAACCAGTGAAACCAAACTCCTGCCGCAACATAGGCCACGCAGTTTGCGTCAAGTTTGTCCTGTTCGATCTCACCATCGAGGTAGTACTGATGCCAAGCGCCATCTTCTCGTTGCAACGAGGCCAGCCAGTCGAATCCCCGTTCAGCGGCCTCACGGTGGCCCCCCAACATCAGCGCCATCAGGGCCTCGGTATGGTTCCAGGGGTCTGCATGTCCGCCCGGGAACCAAGGCACCATCCCTGAGGGGAGTTGCCAGTCTGCAACGGCATCAACAGTGGCGCTGAGCTCGGCTGCAGTTACGAGGCCGTCGACGTCGACGAGATGATGATCAGACACCGGCATCGGCCCTCTCGGTGGAAGACGCACCCGAGGAGTCGGCAAAATTCACGCGAGCGTGACTAGCACTCTCGGGTAGGACAGCAGTGGCCTGCTTTGTTGAGTTGCGACTGCTCGATGCTGGCTTGCGGGAATACACCACGATGCTCTTGCCGAGAACCGGATTGAGCAAGCGCTCTGCCGTACGCGTCAGCGCAGGTGCTTTGGCAATATCCCAGACCAGCAATTTGTGGTACGCCTGAACCAGCGGGTGGATGTCATTACTCACGCCCACTATGCATTTCAGCCACCAGTAAGGCGCATGCAAGGCGTGAGCCCGGTGCGAGCTTTGTGGCTTCAGCCCGGCTTCGGTGAGGCGATGGCGAAAGAGTGGTTCGGTGTAGACACGAACGTGGCCGCCAGCGGCGAGCGGGGCGTGGTACTCCGCAGAGAGCGCCCAGCAGACCTTCTCGGGGAACCATGCGGGAACTGTCGCTGCCAGAATTCCGCCGGGCTTCAGCACCCGCGCAAGTTCGGCCATTGCACCTTCGTCATCTGGGATGTGCTCAAAAACTTCAGAGCAGATGATGCGATCGAAGGTGTTGTCGGCAAATGGCAATCGAAGTGCGTCGCCATTCAGGCAGGCGCCAAGGCCTTCCGGGTCAGCTTCACCGGCTTCTCGCATTGCCCAGAACAAAGCTGAGACGGGCGGTAGTTCTGCGAAGTCGTAATCCAAGGCCACGACTCGTGCACCTCGGCGAAAGCACTCAAAGGAGTGGCGTCCAGCGCCTGCCCCCATATCGAGAACAAGGTCTCCCTCGCTCAGTCCGAGTTCTTGATAATCAACTGTTAGCACGGCGTAGTCCTTATGCGGTTCTCTGTGTCGAGTGGTGTACTAGCGGCGGTCGTAGCGATCGCGAGCGGTGTCTTCGAGGAGCGCCCGGTAATGGTCGACAGTACGAACAGCGGTGTGTCTCCAACTCCAGCGGGAAATCACACGATCGCGCCCCGCTGCACCAATTTGCTTCGCAGCCTCAGGGTTATCGAGAGCTCGGCGGATGCCCGCTGCAAGGGATTCGCTGTCGGCAGGAATGGTCATGAAGCAGGTCTCACCATCGGGGCCGGCCACCTCGGGAATTGCCCCGCCAGTTGTCGCAACAAGGGGGCATCCAGTACTCATCGCCTCAATCGCTGGGAGTGAGAAACCCTCGTAGAGGGAAGGCACAACAGCGCAGGCAGATTCGTTGTAGAGCTCCACGAGTTGTTCATCAGTGATGCCCGATACGAACTCCACAGCGTCTTCAAGGCCAAGTTGCTCGATCGTGCGCTGAGCAGCAGATCCCTCTTTGAGCCGACCCACCATGATCAGCTTGAGGTTTGGTCGCTCGGCGCGGAGTTTGGCGAGGGCTTCGAGCAGGTAACGCTGCCCCTTCATCGCAACATCCGAAGATGCCGTTGAGATGATCTGATTGGTCTTGCGCTCAATGCCGGGGAGTGGAATAAACAGTTCGGGATCGACCCCGACTGGAACAACAAAGAGACGCTCAGGTGAGACCATATGGTCGCGGCAGATGTCGTCATATGAGGATCGACTGACCGTGATGACTCGTCGAAGACGCTTGGCAACTCGAGTTTGCATCTTGGTAAATGCATACCAGCGCGACTTTGACCAGCGCTCATAAGCCGATTCGGCGTGTTGCATTTCCAGTCTGCGGTCCATCGTGATTGGGTGATGGATGGTTCCTAGAACCGGAAGACCCATGCGCTCCATCAGGAGTAATCCGTAGCCCAGACACTGGTTGTCTTGTACGAGGTCAAAATCATTGCGGCGGGCCTTCAGGTGATCCCAAGCTCGCAATGAAAATGCGAGGGGTTCGGGGAAGGTACCGCTCGAGAACGCCGTAACTTCGGCGTAGTCCCACTTATCTTTCAGTTCCCACCACGCAGGCATGCGCATGGGAAAATAATCGTTATAGATATCCAAACTTGGCAGGCTTACGAGCGGAACCCGCTCATCAAGAATGGGGTACGGCTGGCCTGAGAGCACCTCTGCACTGTGGCCAAGGTCGACGAGCGCCTTTGTCAGATGCCGTGTGTACACGCCCTGTCCACCTACGTGTGGTTTCCCTCGATACGTGAGGTAGGCAATGCGAAGCGGGTCATCCGGGCCGGGTAATCGCGGCAATGATCCTGGTCCTGAGCTCGCCGCACCTTTGTTCATAAGGTACAAGCTTCGCTGTGCGGCTACCTGATGGTCAAATGCTGATGGTCAAATGACGGGCCTCTTGGAACGGCTGCGGATGCGGTGAGACCCTGCCAAAGCGATGGCAATTCCGGCCAAAAACAGCGCTGGTACGTCTCCGAGTGCCTGCGCAGGAGTTGTTCCGGTCATCCGAGGGACGCTTGCGATCAACACCTTGGATTCACTGATGTTGCTGCGCTGCAAGATCTTGCCTGTGTCATCAAATACAGCTGAAAACCCTGTGGGCGAGGTTTGAACAAGCCAGCGGCCACTCTCGACTGCTCGAAATGCAGAGGTAGCTAGTTGCTGTGTTTGTACTTGAGTCAGCCAGTAACTCGAACCATTCGTTGGATTGACAACAACTTCGCCTCCGAGTCTGACCCCTTCTCGAATCCGTCGCGCAAAGAAAACTTCCCAACTAATGGCCACCGCAATAGGCCCCGCAGGAGTTTCTACCATTGAGGGTCCTACCCCGGGTGCTGCATCACGAGGCGGAAGTGAGCTACCACCGAGTGGCTCAAAGAGCCAGCGAAGCGGAACGTACTCGCCGAAGGGAACCCTGCGTTCTTTGTCGTAACGGTCACCGAGAGTGCCATCAGGATTGACTATCACTGAGTAGTTCAGGAACTGCTTGGGATCATTCGGATCATCCTCGACTACCCCCGCCAGGATTGGAGCGTTGAGGCGCTCTGCTTCTGTTGCAATCTGATCCTTCCAAGCATCTTGGCTAAAAGGTCCTGCAACGTTGATGGCGTTCTCGGGCCAGATCACCAAATCAACAGGCTGATCTATGGATTGCGTTGCTCTCAGGTGAGCGTTGAACACCTCGGGTACCTGTTCGGAGTCGAACAGCGTCCCCTGTTTGCCTCCACCCTGAACTGCAGCCATGCGGATCTGGCTATCGGGGCCCGAGATCGGGTGCACCAGATTGAGCGAGGCCATGCCAGCCCCGACGAGCAGCGCACAACCCAACAGCACAGCTAACGGTTGCTTCCACTGTTTCTCTGCCACAGCGATGTACAACGCAATGCCCAAAGCGGCCACAGCAGCACTCACCAGGAGGCCTCCGCCAAGTCGAGCAATCGGCAACAGCGGACCGCGGCCTTGGCTCATCGACAGTAGGGACAACGGCACGCCCCCGAATGGCGCGTGGCAGTGGAACCACTCAAAGATCACCACGCTTGCCGGCAGCATCAAGAGCCTCCAGCGGTTCGGCGGAACGGATAAGCCAACCAGGCCCACCATGATCGTCCAACCAAACAGCAGGCCACCCAAGTAGCCAGGGGGTGTGAGTTTCCACATCCAGAGTACCGAGGGCGCAAACCAACCTAGGCCAACCATCCAAGAGATCAGGAAGCGCTGCAGCCCTGCCTGATTGCCCAGCAGCGCAGCCCACAAGGCGATTCCGACCATAGCGAGTGGCCACCATCCCCAAGGTGGTAGCGCAGCGCAGATCATCAGCCCAGCAAGCAGACCTAATACGAGACGGAGCAGATGCGGTTTCACGAACCATGATCTTCGCACCCTGCCGGCCAACTTGTACGAACCCAAGCCGGCGGCTGAGAAAATCCGCTGAGCGCGCCTAGGTCGTTGGAGCGAGTAGAGCGGGTGCGGGTTATCAGGTCACCTAGCTGCTTGGCCTATTGTGAAAGGCAGTCTGTGCCGAGAGAAAGTTCGCAGGCACAGTGCATATCAACGGCACAGAGCACATCAAAGGCATATTGCACATCAAAGGCACGGTGCACAATAAGGGCACACTGCACATCAAAGGATTCTTATGTTGCGTTTTGCAAAACACGATCACCCCAAGTTGAGAACTCGCCGGGCACTTGGATTTGGTTTGGCCATCTTGTG
>CAMDLX010000080.1 GCA_945901935.1 Bifidobacterium breve
TGCAGGCGCCTTCTTGGCTGGTGCCTTCTTGGCTGGTGCCTTACGTGCAGGCGCCTTCTTAGCTGGTGCCTTACGTGCAGGCGCCTTCTTGGCTGGTGCCTTCTTAGCTGGTGCCTTACGTGCAGGCGCCTTCTTAGCTGGTGCCTTACGTGCAGGCGCCTTCTTAGCTGGTGCCTTCTTGGCTGGTGCCTTCTTGGCTGGTGCCTTCTTGGCTGGTGCCTTCTTGGCTGGTGCTTTCTTAGCTGCTTTCTTCACTGCCACTTTTGCCTCCTCGGCCGGCTCCATGGGGAGCAATGGTTGTTTAATGCTGCCCTTGGAACGGCCCTTTGAATCCGAAGATTCCTCGGGCTGTTTCTGGGACTGCGATCCGACTTCGAGTTGTTCGAAGTCGGCAAGTGCAAGGTCGATACCACGTCGTGGCGTATCGAATCCCTGCACGATAAAAGAGCGAACCTCTCCCATGGCCAAAACTTCCTTGGCACTTCGGGGGGCTGGTTCGCCCATTGATTTGAGTGAGACATAACAACGAGCGCCATCTACATCTAGGTATGCGCCGTGTGAGGAGAAGTCGGTAACTGTTGCATTGACGGTTGCGCCGAGTTGGTGAGCAGTTACAAAGGTAAGGAAATTGCCGGGGGTGTTAATTGGAGTCGCCGACTTATTCCGAGATCGCGAGGCTGAGCTCGTCTGAGGTGCTGCGGAAGACGCATCTCTAGCGGTGGCCTTGCTGGTGGAACGCTCAGCACGAGTGGTGCTATCAGATCCGGAGCGAGTTGCGGCCGCCTTCTTCACCAAAGGCTTGGGAGCGGCGGTCTGTTTCGGACTGGCCTGAGCCGTTGAGGCAGATGGTCGCTTCGCCGCCGGAGACCTAGTGGGGGATCCAGTCGGCGAGTCGTCTCGCTTTTTCTCCCGCACTGCTCGTCGGCTTACCGGGCCGCGAACCGGAACTCGTGGAACGAAAACCCATCCAACTCCAGGAACTGGTTTTCCGCCCCAGAGTCGACCTTCTGAAAACAGCCACTCGTAAGTTGCGTGGAACTCTTGGAATGAATCGTTCGAGAGGATTGTTGCACCAGAGCGCTCCGCGATCTGAAGGACGAAGGCGTCCCCTCGACCAACTGCACCTGCAGGAGGAGTCAGCAACTCTCCTGCGAGCACACCCTCTTCGTAAATCTCTTTTTCGGATACGTCGATGCGGTGAGCAAACGTTGCGTCAACGACGACGACCACATTGTCGAAACTGTACTCGCTCGTGAAATCGCGAACAGCCTGATCGAGTTGCGCGAGCGAAGGCGCGGTGCGACCTTCGGTTGCGATGTTCGAGCCGTCTACGACTAGGTGAGTGTTTGCCATCCCGAGTCATTAGTGAACCAGAGTTTGCGATCAAAACCGCGCAATTCTTCAAGGTTGTTCGAGGGAATGTTTTTTCTGTTTGGCGGCAAACAATTCGACTGCGTGCAAGCTGTACCCCTAGGGGGTATCCACCTTCTAGGCTCACCAAGATGTACGACGCGGTGTTTTTTGATTTTGGGGGCGTGGTTTTGTCGAGCCCCTTCGAAGCATTTGAGGTCTATGAAGCGCGCAGCAATCTTCCGCTCGGAACATTGCGAACAATCAACTCGCATAACCCAAACTCGAATGCATGGGCTCGACTCGAGCGCGGCGAACTCTCTATCGAGGAGTTTGTCCTGGTCTTCCAGACTGAGGCGTTCGAGCTTGGCTATGAGGTCGATGGGATGCAAGTGCTGGGGTGCCTAAGTGGTGAGATTCGCCCAGCGATGGTCGAGGCGGTGCGACGTTGCCAACTGGAGATGGGCACGGCACTCCTGACGAACAACTTCGTCGCAGCAAGCCCGAATTGGTCCTCCGGGGGGAGTTTCGCGGCCCTCCTGCCCTTGTTTGACGTGGTTGTTGAATCCTCCACGGCAGGTTGCCGAAAGCCCGAACGGCAGTTTTACGAGATCGCACTGCAGCAGATGCAGGTTGAGGCGAGTCGTGTGGTCTTCCTTGATGACCTAGGGATCAATCTGAAGCCAGCACGCGAACTTGGCATGTGGACAATCAAAGTTGAGGATCCAGATGTTGCATTGCAGGAACTCGAAGACCTGCTCGGAATCGATCTCGGTAGGGGCTGATCGGCAGATCTCACCTAGGCCTAGTGGAATCGGCGGCCGTCACCTTTTGGCGGGAGGGGAGCGAAAGCAGCGTTCAGAATCATGTCCTGTTCCTGTTCATGGATTGCGTGACTTCCAGTTGCAGGGCTTCCCTCGTCAGCTCGGCTCACCCGGCGAATTTCAAAGCGGTCACCAAGTGCCTCGTACAAGTGGCCTTTCACAAAATTCCAAGGTCCCATATTTTCGGGTTCCTCCTGAAGCCACACAATCTCAGTTGCGTTCGGGAATCGTTCGAGTTCCTTTGCTACTGCTTCGTACGGCCACGGGTACAACTGCTCCACTCGCGCGACCGCGGTGTGGACTCCAAGTTCGTCTCGGCGTGTGATTGCCTCTTGGCCGACTTTGCCAGATGCAAGGACTAAGCGTGTGACCGAAGCAGCATCGAGGTCTACAGAAGAGTCGCCGAGCAACTCCTCAAAAGTGCCATGCGTCAGCGCGGCCACGGGGGAGCGCCAACGCTTATCGCGAAGGCCGGACTTTGGCGTCGTGATGATGAGTGGCTTTCGAACACTGCGCTTCACCTGACGACGAAGCAGGTGGAAATACTGTGCAGCAGTGGTTGGTTGACAAACCTGGATGTTGTCCTCGGCGCAGAGAGTTAGGAAGCGCTCGATTCGACTCGAGGAGTGTTCCGGCCCTTGGCCCTCGTAACCGTGCGGAAGAAGCATGACAAGACCAGATGTCTGTCCCCATTTATCTTCTGCGGCGACGATGTACTGATCGATGATGATTTGGGCGCCGTTGGCAAAATCTCCGAACTGTGCCTCCCACATCACGAGTGCCTCGGGGTTCTGGACTGTGTAGCCGTATTCGAATCCCAGAGCCGCGTACTCGCTCAACAGCGAGTCATAGATCCACAACTGTGTATGAGGAGGGTTGGCCAACTGAGCAAGGGGCGTAAACTCGGCACCAGTCTCGTGGCAGAACAGCGTTGAGTGTCGATTCGAAAATGTTCCCCTGCGCGAATCCTGGCCAGCGAGTCGAACCGAGGTGCCCTCAGTGAGCAGGGTTCCAAAGGCCAATGATTCAGCTAAGGCCCAATCAACTTGGCCTGCCTGCAACATTGCGTCGCGTGCAGCAAACTGCTTGGCGAGCTTGGTGTGAACAAAAAATTCTGGTGGCGCTGTACTGAGGACGGTGTAGACCGACTCGAGTTCCTCTGCTGTTGCTGCAGTGGCGGCATGCGGCAGAACACCCTTATTTGGCGGATGCGGCGAGGCGAGGTACTCCTCCTCTGGAGCGCTTTGGCGAGTCTCGTCGAGGGCAGTCTGCAAGCGGCCTTGAAAATCGGCCAAAGCTTGTTCGGCTTCTTCGAGAGTGAAGTCACCGCGTCGCACGAGAGTCTCGACATAACGCATCCGCACGTTGCGAAGATTGCTGATGGTGCGATACATCAGTGGCTGTGTATAGCTGGGATCGTCGCCCTCGTTGTGGCCGTGACGGCGATAACACACCATGTCGATCACTACGTCTTTGTGGAACCGCTGACGGTACGCAAACGCGAGTCGTGCCACTCGCACACATGCCTCTGGGTCATCACCATTGACGTGAATGATGGGAGCCTGGACAGCTTTAGCGATATCGGTGCAGTACTCGGAGGAACGTGCAGACTCGGGAGGAGTCGTGAAGCCGAGCTGATTGTTGACAATCACGTGGATGGTGCCGCCAACGCGGTAGCCCTTAATGAGCGACAAGTTGAGTGTCTCGGCAACCACACCCTGACCAGCAAATGCAGCATCACCGTGCATCAGGATGGGCAACACCGGAAAGCGTCGCTCGCGATCATGGGGAATTGCATCCATGCGGGCGCGTGTCATTCCTTCAACGACCGGGTTCACAGCTTCAAGGTGGGATGGATTGGCTGCGAGCCCAACTGGCAGTTCTACACCTGAACGAGCGACGAAGGTTCCTTCGGCGCCAAGGTGGTACTTCACATCACCGGAACCCTGAATCGACGCAGGGTCTACGTAGCCTTCGAACTCGCGGAATAACTGTGAGTAGGACTTTCCAACGATATTGGCTAAGACGTTCAGGCGGCCCCGGTGCGACATGCCGAGCACTGCAGAGTCCAGGCCCTGATCTGCGGCTTCTTCTAACAGTGCATCCAAAATCGGAATCAGCGACTCGGCTCCTTCAAGGCCAAATCGTTTCTGGCCCAAGTATTTCGTAGCCAGAAACTTCTCGAGTGCTTCTGCGGCGTTGAGTCGTCCCAGGATATGACGCTGATCATCTACGGGAAGCTTGGTGGGCGCACCCTCAACCTGTTCTTGGATCCAACGCTTCTCTGCAGGCTCTTGGATGTGCATGAACTCGATACCTACCGTTCGGCAGTAGGCATCTCGCAGCACGTGCAATAAGTCCCCAAGGGACCGTTTCCGAATCCCTCCTACTGGAGCGTAGATCCCAACATCTCCGCCGGTCAGGAACTCACGGTCGAGATCCCAAATGGTCAGGCCGTAGGTTGCTGGATCAAGCTCGGCGTGCATCTCTGGCAGCTTGGCCGAGAGCGGGTCAAGGTCCGCGATGAGGTGCCCGCGAACGCGATGCATGTTGATCAGAGTTGAGACCTGCATCTGCTTTTCTATTTGCGAGGATTCATGGTCGGCGGGGTTTACATCTTGGCGCCAGCGCACAGCCTCATAGGGAACACCCACTGAGCGAAAGATCTCTTCATAAAAATCATCTCCTCCAAGTAGGAGATCATGAATCTTCTTCAGCATCATCCCGGACTCTGCGCCCTGAATGATTCGATGGTCATAGGTTGAGGAAAGAGTGATGACTTTGGAGATTCCCAACTCTGCAATGGTGTGTGGGTCGGCGCCAGCGAACCCGGTCGGGTAGTCCAGCGAGCCTGCACCAACGATGGTTCCCTGTCCCGGCATGAGCCGAGGCACCGAACGCTCAGTCCCGATTGTGCCTGGATTCGTCAGCGTGACCGTGACTCCCGCAAAATCTTCAACCGTCAGCTTGTTGGTCTTCGCCTTGCGGATGAGTTCGTCATACACGGCGGTGAACTGGGCGAAGTCCATCTCGTTGGCATTGCGGATACACGGCACCACGAGGGAGCGAGAACCATCGCGCTTTTCCATGTCGATGGCGATACCCAAGCTGACCTGAGCGTTGCGAATGATCCGGTGCTCGCCCTCTGGGCCTTCAAGGTAGGCAGCGTTCATCTGAGGAAGATGATCGGCAATGGCGCGAACCAATGCGTAGCCAATCAGGTGTGTGAAGCTGACCTTGCCTCCACGGGTACGACCGAGGTAGCCGTTAATGACACTGCGGTTCACTTCCAGAAGTTTTGCTGGAACCTCTCGATAAGAAGTTGCGGTGGGTACTCCAAGGCTGGCCTGCATGTTGGTGACAATGCGTGCCCCAACTCCCCGAATGGGGTCCCCAAGCAGTTCTTCCGGTTGCTCTGGCGCTGATGGAGTGTGCGGAACTGGCGAATTCGTAGCTGCAACTGCTGCTGGATCTGACCCCGCTGCAAGAGGTGAAGCCGCAGCTGGGACTGCCTGAGCAGCGGCGCTTGCACCTTGGGGTGCAGCCTGTTTTACGGGTTGGCTTGGTGGCAGATTCTGGGGGCGATAGCCCTCAAAGAAGTCTCGCCAGGTCTCGGCTACCGAGTTGGGATCTTCAAGGAACTGTGCATGCATCTCTTCAACCAACCATGCGTTGGGTCCAAGAGGGTCAGGGGAATGATTTTCGGCCACGATCCTGAGACTACCGGTAGCTCACAGGTCTGATGTGCCGCTAGAGCGAGTGCGGCTCATGGACACCTGAACGCATAGATTGGGAGGGTGCTTGTCGCAACATGGAATGTGAACTCACTCAATGCCCGAATGGAGCGCGTCTCCGAATGGCTCAGCGAGGTTCAACCCGATGTGCTGTGCATGCAAGAGACCAAGATGACCGACGAACAGTTTCCATCGTTGGATTTCTTGCAGCTTGGCTACGAGAGCGTCCACTTTGGTCAGGGCCGCTGGAATGGGGTCGCCATACTGTCAAAAGTTGGTCTGACAGACCCGTTGTTTGGATTTGCTGATGGCCGCGAACCAGATGTGGATGCTCGCATTGTGTGGGCTACCTGTGGCGGAGTGCGGATTTGTTCGGTCTATGTGCCCAACGGGCGAGAGCTAACCAATGATCACTACACCTACAAGCTGGATTGGTTTGGGCGGCTCCGAGCGCATCTAGATGCGAACCATTCCCCAGAAGAGAAGCTGGTCATTCTGGGTGACTTCAACGTTGCGCCCACTGACATCGATGTCTGGAGCCCAGCTGCCTTTGAGGGCGGAACTCATGTCAGCCAGCCTGAACGTGACGCCCTGCAGCGACTCAAAGACTGGGGCCTTGTGGACACGCTTCGCGAGCGCTATCCGCAAGACCAGATCTATTCGTTCTGGGATTACCGCAACGGCGACTTTCACAAACGCCGTGGTGTGCGAATCGACTTTTTGTTATCCACTCCGGCTCTTGCTGAGCATTGTTCTGCAGACCTCATCGATCGCAATGCTCGCAAGGGGACCAAACCCTCTGACCACGCTCCGGTCATGGGAGTCTTTGACCTATGAGCTCTGCTGACAAAGACCAAGATCAATCAGACGTTCAATCAGACGTTCAATCAGACGATCAAGCCGAAGACCCGACTCCAGTCGCAGCGGACAGCGATGATCTCAATGTGATCAGCCCCAGAATCTCTGGGCTCAATGCCCTGACAGTTACTCCTCGCCGCAAAGAGGAACGCCGCTTAGCCGCAGCCATGCGTGAAGTAATCGAACTCTTAGTCTCTACGAGTGCTGGTAGCGAGGAGCTTGCTGAAGCAGCAGCGGAACTCGAAGCTCTTGGCGAGCGCCTGCGAGCCTTTCCCGAGGGCCGCACCTACTTGGGGTTTTCTGAGTCAGCTAATGCCGGGCACGAGATTGCCAGGCTTCACCCTGGCGATCCAGAGTGGAACGAGGAACTCGCCGATGAGTTGGTCGCTCACGGTGACATGGCCGAGGGTGATCTTCCAGCAGGTGACCCTGAGTGGTATGCATTTTTTGATCACAGCCCCTTTATCGGCCTTGCAAATCCACTGTCACCACCAGTGGAGCTTGAATACGCCGGCGACAGAGTGCTGGGCCGTGTCACCTTCGGATCGGCATATGAGGGACCGCCGGGGTGTGTTCATGGTGGGTACATCGCAGCAGTATTCGATGAGGTTCTTGGATCTGCCCAATCTCTCTCTGGTACGCAGGGAATGACGGCCCACTTGGGGATTGATTACCGACGCCCGACCCCGCTGCATGTTCCCCTTTTGCTTGAGGGGTGGCTGGATCGTCGAGAAGGCCGCAAGATCTATGCCAGAGCCACTCTGCACGCCGAGGGCGAACTCACAGCCGAGGCCGGGGGACTGTTTATTGCTTTTGACCGCGAGCGATTTACGGCTCTGCTGGATTCCAGGAATAAGGACCGGTAGCTCAGCAGCCCCGACTGCTAGTTGTCAGCTACGACTTGCAAAAGATCATCGCCGAATCGCTGAGCCTTGACTGCACCAATGCCGTGCAGGGCTAGCAGTTCGGAGCGGGTCTTCGGCCTAGCTTCTGCAACGGCTCGCAGCGTTGCATCGCTAAAGATCACGAAGGCCGCAACGTCGGCCTCTTTGGCCTGTGCCTTACGCCAAGCCCGCAGAGCCTCAAACAATTCGACCTGACTCTCGGGCATATCCGAAGTTGGCTTCTTGAGCGAGGCGCGTGCGGCTTTTGCTCTTCCCGCTCCGGCCTGTCGAGGAACTTCGGGTGGAGTTGCTCCCACTGTGTTGGAAATGATGCCGAGCCAAGGTGAGGGCTGGCGGTTGGCTGTACGCGATCCAAAGGTTCGGGTCTTGGCCCAGGAGCAGATGAGCTCATCTCGAGCGCGCGTGAGCGCCACGTATAACAGGCGCCGCTCCTCATCAAGGTCGTCGGGTGAATCCTTAGCGTGATGAATGGGGACGAACCCCTCTTCAAGGCCGGCAACGTGCACCACTGACCATTCCAGGCCTTTGGCAGCGTGAAAGGTGACGATTTCTACAGCGTCGCCACCGGAGCGGTCCTCGCCCCGCAGCGCCGAAGTGAGCCAGCCCAGAAATCCAGGAATTCCACCGGTTGGATCGAGTACCGAATACTCGCGCCCAAGTCGCACCAACTCAGACATGTTGGCAGCGCGTTCCTCGGCCAGATCACCAACTAGTTGTGGCGTAACCGCTGGGGAACTCCCGGGAGCCGAAGTTGTCTGCTCGCCAGCCACCTCGGGAGCCAACCTGCGGATCTCGTCCTCTAAGTCGCCGAGTGCAATCTGCAAGGTCGAGGCGCGACGGAATCCGTTGATGGCTTGACGCACCTCGGGCTGTTCGAGCAGGTCTCCGCCTCCACGAACTCGATGCGGAATCCGGGCGCTGGTAAATGCCTCAGACATGAGCGCAGCTTGGGCGTTAGTTCGTACCAGAACGCATTGACTGTTCCAAGGAGTTCCGGGTGCGTGGTGATCTCGGGCAGATCGAGCAGTGGCCTGTGCCTCGGATAGGGCATCTGCGTACTCGCGGACCACTGGTAGCGGTCCGTCGGGCCGATGTGAACGCAACTTGATGGGAACGCTAAAGCCGGCATCGAGCACGGCATTGGCAACTGTGAGTACCTGCGGAGTTGAGCGGTAGTTGTCCTCGAGTGTGACTGTTGAACTGGAGGGAAAGTACTGCTCGAAATCGGTCAGATAACGCGCATCGGCACCATTCCAAGCGTAGATAGCCTGATTCGGGTCGCCAACGGCGCACAGGTCCGACTCGGGGCCGAGCCAAGCAGTCAAGAGTTCGTGCTGTAACGGGTTGACGTCTTGGAACTCGTCTACGAACAGATGACGGAACCGCCAGTGACGCGCCGATGCATAGACCGGGTCTGCTGCAAGGTCCCGAGCTGCGAGTCGGAGCAGGTCATCAAAGTCCACCAAACGCTTGCGTAGCTTTTCTGCCATGAAGCGCTCGTAGATTCCAGCCACGGTGCCAAGCGCTAAGGGTGGCCGGCGGCGGGCGACTGCAGCTGCTGACTCGTAGGTTTCTGGTGTGATTCTTCTTGCTGCTGCCCACTCGATTTCTGCCACCACATCTAGTGGCATATTGCGGTCTTTGGCAGACATCAATCTGGCAACAAATCCCACTTTGCGCTCGAGTAGCTCTGGAGGACGAATGCCGCGCTCCTCCCAGCGTTGGCGAAGCTGCGCATAGGCAATGGAGTGAAAGGTTCCGGCGTTGATGCCCCCACTCAGGCCCAAGCGCCCAAGTCGTTCTCGCAATTCCCCTGCAGCTTTGCGAGTGAACGTGACTGCTAGCACCCGGTTGGGGTCGAGGGTGCCCTGTTCCGAGCGATATGCAATGCGATGGGTCAGTACACGAGTCTTGCCCGATCCGGCACCAGCCAAGATGCGAAGGGGGGACGCCTCTGATACCACGGCTTGGTGCTGAGCATGATTGAGTCCGCGCAGCAATTTGGCCACAGCAGGGGAGTCAGTGGGGGAGGTTGTAGGGGAGCCAGAAGTGGCTGCTGCTGCGGAGTCTGCTCTTGGTTGATTCGTCATTGCTCACCATGCACGGCACTGACGGTAGCAGCGCCGAGTGACACTCTGGCCGGGCTGTTCCCCCCGAGATATGCCACGGGGAGATAACCTGCCAATGTGCCATTTAGCCAAGACAACCTGCATCGAGAAGAAAAAATTGTGTTGGATCTTCATCCGCACTGGATCATGCTTGCGAAGGGGGTCGTGATTTTGGTTGCGGCCATCCTGTTCGGCGGATTCGTGAAGTTCGGATGGGAGCCCACAGGGACGATGGGTGACTTTGCCTCAGGTATGGCGGCGCTGTTTGTGATCGGGGCGCTCTTGTATTTTCTGCAGCGTTGGATTGCCTGGATTTCGACCAACTTTGTGGTGACTACAGATCGCTGTATTTACCGAGAAGGCATCATCGCCAAGAAGGGAATCGAGATTCCCCTTGATCGCATCAACACTGTGTTTTTCAATCAAGGAATTATCGACCGCATGGTGGGAGCAGGAACCCTGACCATTGAGTCTGCGGGTGAGCATGGCGAGCAGACGTTCGAGGATGTTCGCAACCCCATTGGGGTTCAGCAGGAGTTGTACCAGCAGATGGAGGACAACGAGAACCGCAAGTTCGACCGTGGGCGAGGTTCAGCAACGCCGCTGTCAGTAGCGGATGAGATTGCCAAACTCGCATCGCTCAGAGATGACGGCCACATCACCCATGCCGAGTTCGAGTCACAGAAGGCAGCCCTTCTGGGCCAGCAACCGCCGCCGGTTGTCTGAGTTCTAGCTTGTGGCCTAGCTCAGCCACTCAACCCGGGCACCTGCGCTTGGGCTCACTCGCCAGCCGTCGAGTTCTACCTCAGGGTCTGCCAGCGCCACCACGCAGCCTCCAAAGCCCGCTCCAGTTAGGCGAGCACCAAAGACTCCGGGTGTTGTGCAGAGCTGCGTGACGAGCCAGTTCAGAGTTGATGTAGAGACCTCGTAGTCATCGCGCAAAGAGGCATG
>CAMDLX010000081.1 GCA_945901935.1 Bifidobacterium breve
GCCGAGCTAGCTCTGAGCGCGGGGTCAGACATCGCCCTAGTTGCTGGAGCAGATTCGGTTCCTGAGGTTCACGCCCAGATCACTGAAGCGATCTCATCTGGGCGACTCGATCAGGAGCAGGTAGTTGCCTCGGTCCGGCGGATACTCAAGACAAAGGGGATCACCGGCAGTTGCCCCGACCTTGCCGCCAACCTATCAAGCATCGTTGCGGCCTCTACGACCTCAACTCTCAGTTCAGGAAACAACTCAAATTCAGGCAACAGCTCAAGTTCAGCTACAACCACGAGCACCGTTGCTAGTAAGAGCAGCACCAGCAGCGGCGCTAGCAACAGCAGCACGAGCAACGGGAACTAGCCCTGCGGAGCTAGCTACGGGCGTACTCAACCAGAGTGGCTGCGGCATCTACGGCGAACGGATCGGAACTCATCAGAATCAGATGCTGCGCCCCGGCATCAAGGTAAGCCTGCCAGTTGTCTACCTCGGAGGCATTAATGGCAACTGTGCGTTCGATGCTCGCTGGGTCTCGATCAACCTTCTCGCACCAGGTATTGAGAACAGCGTTGAGTTCGGCAAAGTTCTCTGGCGGGCCAAACGCATTCCACATGTCTGCGTACTGCGCAACTAGGCGCAGGGTGACTTTGCGCCCGCTCCCACCGATCATGATTGGCAACGAGCCAATTGGTGGCGGATTGAGCCGAGCAACACGCTCAACGATGATGGGTAAGTCACGGCCAAGATTGGCAAGTCGCGAAGCGGCGGTGCCGAACTCAAAGCCGAATTCTTCGTAGTCGCGCTCGAACCACCCTGATCCGATTCCGAGCACAAAACGCCCACCCGAGATGTGATCAATCGTCCGGGCGATATCTGCATGCAGGTTGGGGTTCCGATACGAGTTGCAACTCACTAGCGCCCCGAGCTGCACCCGAGATGTTTGAGCTGCCATCGCAGCGAGCACTGAGTATCCCTCGAAGTGGGCTGCATCTGGGTCTCCGTAGAGCGGGTAGAAATGGTCCCAAGTCCATACAGAGTCAACCCCGATGTCTTCAACTGCACGAGCAGTGTCGAGCAGGGAACTCATGGTGGTTGCCTGCGGCTGAAGCTGAATACCGACTTTGAAAAGTGCCATGTCTGATTCCCGTTCTAGGTTGGGGGCGGTCATCTTGAGTGCCGGCGGACTTGGCCCGAACTGCCATGCCCGAACTGCAAGGCCAGACCTGACCAGATCAGACCAGACAAGAGTCTAGGCAAGCCGAGGCGGGGCAGCGGCAGCGGCAGCGGCAAAGGCTTCCTGACCAAGCTGACTGATTGCAGCATTGACCTTTCGCAGATCTCGCGCTCGGCAGGAGATTCCGAATCGAGCCCCTCCAGCCGATCGCTGACCTACCCATCGGTCCACCGAGAATCCTTCGGAGCGGAGTTTCTCTACTAGATCGCTGAGCCGCTCAGGCGTGAGATCTAGAACCATCGAAACATGACGTCGCCGCCAGCGAGCGGCATCCCAACGCCAGACGGCAACCCAGAGGGCCAGCGTTCCACCTGGGGCCGCAAGCGAAAGCGGGACCCGCAACCTACCGTTGCGACCGCGACCCAAAGCACGACTCAGGCCTAGGCCGGCACCAGTACCAGCGCTCACTACTGCAGCACCGAGGACAGTGGTTGGCTCAATAGTTCGAAGCCCGCCAAAGCGCAGCTTGAGCAGGAACGACCCCAACCGAGGGTGATGATGGTCGATGTATTCAACAACGCGATCCGAGAACGAACTCGTTGGCCCTACAGCGCTACCCTGCGAAACCGACAGCTGTGCCTGTGTTTGGGGAAGCTCTGTTTGGGGAAGCTCTGTTTGGTGAGCCTGTGTTTGGGGAGTCTGGTCCACCTCATCATTCTCGCCTCTGAGAATCGGTTTCAGACGCCGGTTCAGGAGAAATCCTCAGAATTCACCTGAAATTATTTTCCCTACCAAAAGCCTTGCAGTGGCGCGAGACTAACTAGACGCAGAATTTCTCCTCAACTACAGGAGGTCCGTCATGAGAGTTTCCGGGGTCCTTGCAGCTAAAGGCGCGACGGTGGCAACCATCTCACCGTTGGCCACAGCAGCCGAGGCAGCAGACAAGCTCCGCCTGCACGGGGTCGGAGCGCTGGTTGTTTCCTCCGACGGAGTGACCATTCTGGGTGTGATTTCGGAGCGTGATCTAGTTCGCGCTTTAGCCGAGCGCGGCGGCCACATCCTGCATGAGTCCGTGACCGAGTTGATGACCTCGGATGTTGTGACCTGCGCCCCCGAGGATTCGCTTGAGGAGATCATGCGCAGGATGACGAAGCGCCGCATTCGGCACGTGCCTGTGATCGTTCATGGCTCGTTATCTGGGATTGTGAGCATTGGGGACATCGTGAAATGGCGACTCACCGAACTAGAAGACGAAACACGTCAACTGCAGGCATACATCTCTACTGGCCGCTAGCTAACGCAGCGGAAGAAGCGTTGAACTGCTGAGTTGCTGAGCTGCTGACCTGTGGAACTGAAACTAGCTACCACTTACAGATGAAAATTGATTGAGCGCAGAGATCACGGCGCGTAGCGAGGCAGTCAGGATGCTCTCGTGTAAGCCAACACCCCAATGCACCGTTCCGTCTGCAGCCTTGGCCTCAACGAACGCAACAGCGGTTGCATTCGAACCGGCAGAGATTCCACCTACTGCAACAGCGTGTTCGGCGTAGTCCACCACGTCGAGGCCAAGTACCACGGCCCCGATGACCTCGTCAGCAGCAAGTGCATGCATAAAGGCCGCAATTGGGCCGCCTCCAGCGCCAGACACGGTGCGCTCTTGGCCGTCGACTAACAGTTGCGCAACGATTTTTGCTCCCTCATCAGTCGTGGTGACTTCTGCGGAGCGCAGTTCGACACCCTGTGAACTTGGCAGCAGGTAGGCGGATTCAAACTCTGACCACATCACGTCGGGACTGATCTCTGTACCTGAGTCCTCGGCCACATGCTGAATCCTTCGAGAGAACTCGATCTGCAATCTGCGAGGTAGATCCAGGCCGTACTCGGCCTTCATCACATAGGCCACGCCACCCTTGCCTGACTGACTGTTGACCCTGATGACTGCCTCGTAGTTGCGCCCCACATGTGCGGGATCAATTGGCAGGTAGGGAACCTCCCAACTTTCATACTCCTTTGCCCCCTGCGCTGCAGTGGCCGCAATTGACGGATCAAGAGCGTCGAGTCCCTTCTTGATCGCATCTTGATGCGAGCCCGAGAAGGCGGTGTAGACAAGGTCACCAACATACGGGTGACGCTCGTGCACGGGTAAGCGGTTGCAATACTCGGCAGTCCTGCGCAGTCCATCAATATCGGACAGGTCCAACATTGGGTCAACACCCTGGGTGAACAGGTTCATGGCCAAGGTGATGATGTCGACGTTGCCAGTGCGCTCGCCATTGCCAAACAGCGTTCCTTCGATTCGATCAGCGCCCGCCATCAGCGCCAACTCGGCTGCGGCCACGGCTGTGCCGCGATCATTGTGTGGGTGCAACGACAACACGACTTGGTCGCGATTGGGCAGATTGCGGTGCAGGTACTCAATGACATCGGCGTACACGTTGGGGGTGTACATCTCGACGGTTGCGGGCAGGTTCAGAATCAGCTTCTCCTCTGGCCCCAACTCGAGTGCATCCATGACGGCTGCACAAATCTGGATTGCAAAATCGGGTTCGGTACCGGTGAAGGATTCGGGCGAATATTCATAGCGAACTGCCGTACCGGGAATGCTTGCTTCGAGCTTGCGCGAGATTCGTGCAGCGTTGGTAGCAATCTCGATGATTCCATCGCAGTCAAGGCCAAACACCACGCGGCGCTGCAAAATGGAAGTGGAGTTATAGAAGTGCACAATGGCGCTCTTGGCACCCGCAATGGACTCATAGGTGCGCTCAATGAGTTCTTCACGGCACTGCACCAGAACCTGAATGGTGACACCGTCAGGAATCAGGTCCTGCTCGATCAGTTGTCGCACGAAATCAAAGTCGGTCTGCGAGGCTGATGGGAAACCCACCTCGATCTCTGTAAAGCCCATATCGACAAGGGTCTGGAACATCCGCAACTTGCGGACGGGATCCATGGGATCAATAAGGGCTTGATTGCCGTCGCGCAGATCCACAGAACACCAGACCGGCGCTGCCTCGATGCGCTGATCGGGCCAAGCTCGCGGAGCTGAGATCCTTGCCACATCTTCGAGCGGAAGGAATGGCCGGTACTTCTCGAAAGGCATTTTCTTTGTTGGCACGACTTCGAGTGACATGGCTTGGTCCTATTCGGTGCAAATTGGGTACTGCTGATTGGGTACTGCTGATTGGGTACTGCTTGTTGGGAAGTCTCTCCTGAAAACCGAAGAACCTCCTGCGTGGGCGCAGGAGGTTCGGCGAGCCAGAGAGTCGGGCTCGCCTAGTTGAGGAGAAGGAGTGTTGAGGAAACCACCGAGGTGAAGATCAACATGGTCTCATTCTACCGCGCCTATCACTGCTGAGCAACGCGCTAGCTGGGCTGAGCAAGAAACAGCCATCGGGCCACCATTGCGGGGCCGGCCTGAAGCGATGGCTCACAAGTCAGTTGCACATCAATCGACAACACTGCCGAGGCGTCCGTTCGCTCACGAACCTCAGCCAAACTGCCGCTCAACCGCACCGAACTTCCAACTGGAACTGCCTGCAAAAAGCGGACCCGATCGAAGCCATAGTTGACCAACATGGTCACTGGACCAAACGGAGGAAACTGCAGGCCTGAAGAGAGCTGGGTCAAGACCGCCAACAACAAGAACCCTTGCACGATCGGAGCCCCAAAGGGCGACTCCCGAATTGCCCGTTCGGGGTCATTATGAATCCATTGGGCGTCACCCGTGGTTTCGGCATGGGCGTCGACCATCTCTTGGGTAATCAGCAGTGGGGAGGACTGCCCGAGATCATAGGGACATGCTGCAGCCACTTCATCAAGCGTCACAGCCTGCCTGCTTTCATAGTTGAACCAGCTTCGCTACAGATTCAGAAAACACTGCTGTGTGTGTATCGACATCCGCTTCGGTTGTATCGGGAGACATCAGCGCCATGTTGTGGAACGGCGCTAGCAGCACCCCACGATTGAGGGCAAAGAGATGCAGATAGGCCTCGAGGTCTCCATCTAGTGCGGCCGATGCCTGGCCTCCGTTTCGAGGAGGTGGGCAGAACCAGTACTCGGCGCGACATCCCAACTGCTGCACATGCCAATCAAGGCCCGCTTCTGCGATTGCGTTAGCAACCCCGTCTGTCCAGCGCTCAGCAAGTGGAATCATTCGATCAAAGTCTTCCGGTAGTAACCGCGCCTCCATGGTGGCGCGCAGTGCTGCAATCGAGAGCGCGTTCCCTGACAACGTGCCGCCAATTCCAGACACATCCGAAAGTTCGCCAAACACAGGTTCAGCTAGGCGCGCAGCGAGCTCTGTGGTCATGGCGAATGCGCCGACTGGCACCCCGCCTGCAAGAGGCTTACCGATGGTAAAGAAATCTGGCTCGAGGCCCCAAGCAGCAGTGGCCCCACCGGGACCCACACAAATGGTGTGGGTTTCATCAATGCACAGCAGGGTTCCGTATTGTCGAGTGAGTCTGCGCAACTCGGTGTGGTAGCCCTCATCGGGCAACACAATGCCAATGTTTGTCAGCGCTGGCTCGGCAAGCACCATTGCCACATCACCCACAGCCAACTCGGCTTCTAGTGCAGCCAAGTCGTTGAACTCAACTACTGCAACTGCATCCCTCGTTGCCTCAAGGGGACCAACGTTTCCGGGTCGAGGAACAATCCCACCTCGCCCATCAAGCACCCACAGCGCCTCGTCTACCGTTCCGTGGTAGCACCAATTCATGACCAAGATTCGCTGCCGACCAGTGACATGACGAGCCATGCGGATCACAAACCGATTGGCGTCGGTAGCAGTCATGGTGATCTGCCAGTGGGGCAAACCGAACCTTCGAACCAGTTCCTCGGCGGCCCAGATGGAATCCTCAGTAGGAAGCATGGTGGTGATCCCGCGGGAGGCCTGCTTGGTCAGCGCAGCAACCGTAACTGCTGGAGAATGGCCCGTCATTGCCCCCGTATCGCCAAGGCAGAAATCAACATAGGAGTTGCCGTCGACATCAGTCAGGTGTGCCCCGGCGGCTTCTTCGGCAAAGATTGGCACCTTGCCCGGCCACCGCGTCATCCAGTTCATTGGAACGCCAGCAATCAGCGGACCTAACGCCCGCTCGTGCAAGAGCATCGACTTGGGGTGAGTTTGTACGAAAAGCTCGGACTCCTGATTGAGTAATCCCGCTAGGTGTTCCCTGTTCAGCATCTGCAGTAGATCTCCTTGTGAACTCGTCCGACTTGCACCCGGTTGTCCTCATGGCTCTTGTCCGGGTCATGCTAGAGGGCAGTGAATACCGTCGGCGCTTCAAGCCAAGAAAGTACCAATTCGCCCTCACCTGCCGGCACTGGGCTTTGCATTGGCCCTATCGCACTTGATATTCCTGTGGTGCTTGCACCAATGGCAGGAGTAACGGACGCACCGTTTCGGGTGCTCTGCGCCTCATTCGGTGGAGCCATGTTTGTGAATCAGATGGTGACTGCTCGGGCTCTGCTTGAAGGCCACGCAAGCTCTTGGGAACTCACAAGGTTTCATCCCTCGGAAAAGATCCGCTCGCTGCAGCTATACGGAACTGATCCAATCACCCTAGGTGAGGCCGTACGTCGGCTAGTCGGTGAGGGCAAAGTCGACCATATCGACATGAATTTTGGTTGCCCAGCAGCCAAGGTCACTCGTAATGGTGGTGGTGCCGCACTCCCGTACAAGCGCAAACTCCTTCGAGATGTCATCCGCTCTGCGGTGCAGGCTGCTGCTTCGGAGTCGCAGGGCAAAGTGCCCGTGACGATCAAGTTCCGACTTGGCATAGATGACGATCACCTGACATACCTAGAGACTGCTCGCATAGGTGAGGAAGAGGGCGTAGCCGCAGTTGCGTTGCACGCTAGAACTGCCCTGCAGCATTACGCACCCCCAGCGCATTGGGATCGCATTGCTGAACTCAAGACACAAACAAAGAGAATTCCGGTCCTAGGAAACGGCGATATTTTTTCGGCCCAGGATGCTTTAGAGATGATGAGCAGCACTGGCTGCGACGGTGTGGTGATTGGACGCGGGTGTTTGGGCAGGCCTTGGCTGTTTCGTGATTTGGCCGCAGCATTCGCTGGTGAGGAGATTCCTGCACCACCAAAGCTGGGCGAGGTTGCAGATGTGATTCGCCAGCATCTAGATCTGATCCTTGACTGGCAGGGCGGAGAGGAGCGCTTGGCGCACTTCCGCAAGCATCTGGCTTGGTACTTGAAGGGCTACGCAGTGGGTAGCGCAGTTCGTGCGGCCGCCGGGCAAGTTGGAACTGCTGCCGAGATTCACGCGCTGCTTGATTCCCTTGACCCCAGCCTTGAGGCACCCGAGGGTGCTGAGCGGATCGTTCGTAGCCATTCAAACGCACTCAAGCGCGTGGCTCTTCCCGAGGGTTGGCTGGAGAACCCAGACGCCACGGTGCAACTACCGCGAGGGGCCGAAGAGTTGGTCTCGGGTGGCTGAGTCAGTACCAGTAGTTCTGGCCTCGGCCTCGCCGCGACGTTTGGAGTTACTCAGCCGAATAGGAATCCCGGCCACTGTGGCGCCGGCCGATGTTGATGAATCCCAACGCACCGGGGAACCGGCCGAGGAGTTCGTAGCTCGCGTCGCACTCGACAAAGCCCTCTGCGTAGCGCCGCGATTTTTGGATTCAGCAGTCCTAGCTGCAGACACTGCTGTGGTGCTCGGCGACAAGATCTTCGGAAAGCCAGCAACCCCTCAGCAAGCCCTAGCGATGCTGCAAGAGTTAGCCGGCCAGACTCATTGTGTGATGACAGCGGTCGTTATTCTTGGACCTGTCCCTGACCCTGGTGCAGCAGAGGCTGAGCGGCCTAGGTACGTATGTATCGAGAAGGCTCAGGTCACCATGGTGGCTGCCGAAATTAGCGAATTGGACTGGTACGTATCCTCGGGGGAACCGATGGATAAGGCCGGCTCCTACGCTCTGCAAGCAATGGGAGCAGCGCTTGTGGAATCAGTCGTAGGAGACCCCACAACCGTGATCGGCCTGCCGCTACGTAGCAGTATCCGTTTGCTCCGACTGGCGGGTGTTCGCTGGCCCTGAGTGACAGGATGGGGCTATGGGAACCTTCTCCAAGCAAGAGATCACCGAGGCATTCGAGCATTACCAAGGCGCTGCCTTTCAAGCTGGCCAGAGCCAAGATTGGTCCTGCTGGTCGGACTGCTTTACCGAAGACGCCGTTTACGTGGAGCACTTGTACGGCCGATTTGAGGGACGCGCGGCGATCCATGAATGGATCCAATCCACCATGACTATCTGGCCAAACAGCGCCTTTACCTCATTCCCAATTGAGTGGTACGTAGTTGATGAACAACGCGGCTGGGTAATCTGCCAAGTCTGGAACCGACTGGAAGACCCAGGAGACGGATCGATCCATCAGGAATACAACATAACCGTGCTGCATTATGCAGGGAACGGTAAATGGTCCTACGAAGAAGACGTCTATAACCCCGCGAAGTTCGGTGAGGTAGTCGGTGCTTGGATAGCACTCCGCAAGGAACTTGCCGCAAACAAAGAAGCGAACTGAGGCACCCATGGAAAAGCTGATTTATCTGATCCGAGAACGAGCTTCTCGAGATGGCGGCGAGTTGCGCAAGCAAGTTCTTGATCAACTCGTACCGCAGCTGTCCGCCGCTGGAGCGAGCGATATCTCGGTGCATCTGAGCGATGATTTAGTAGGGATTGCAGGCCCCATGCCCTGTCCCGGGTCTGAGCTTCCTATGCGCGCAGCAGTCTCGTTGTGGATTCCCAACCATGACGATGCTCCAACAGTTCAGCAGATTCTCAGCGGCCTTGGTGAACGTTGCGATGGATACCTTGTGACGGAATCTGTCTACTCCGAATTTGGACAACGTCGCGGCGCTGAACGTGATTGGCCCGCAGGCCAGCGCTCACCTGGCTTGGTGACGCTTGCGCTCGTGCATCGCAACCCTGCGCTCGACGAACGAACCTTCCGCGAGTTTTGGTACGGCCACCAGTCCCCCATGTCTGAAGAACTCCAGCCAAGGCTGCGCTACGTGCGAAACACAGTGGTTCATCCTGTGACTCCGGGCGCTCCTCCACTTGATGGGATCGTGGTGGAGAGTTGGGAATCCGAGGCGATCGTCTCGGATATTGAGGCCTTCCATAACGGGGACCTTGAGAACCTGTCCGTCATGCTCGACAGCGTGGACACCGTTTTTGAGATGTCGAAGCTGCGAAGCATCGCAATGTCGGAGTACCTGTTTTTCTGACAGGGAGCCCTTTCCTGACTCAGGCAGCCTCACTGACTCAGGCCGCTTCGCTGACTCACTCCGCTTTGCGGTGAGGCGAAGCTGTCAGTGCTTAAAGTGGCGCTCTGCCGTAAACACCATGGCCATGTTGGCCTCATTTGCGGCGGCGATAACTTCTTCGTCGCGGATCGAGCCACCGGGTTGAATCACTGCTGTCGCGCCTGCTTCAGCAGCAGCATCAAGGCCATCACGGAACGGGAAGAAAGCATCCGAGGCGCACGCCCCGCCCACTGCTCGGCCCTCGGCCTTACTCGCAGCAATCCGGCCAGCATCTCGTCTGTTTTGTTGACCCGCACCAATGCCGACTGCCTGTCCATCTTTGACTAGCACGATGGTGTTTGAGGTCACGCGGGCAACAAGTCTCCACGCGAGTTCCATGTCATTCCACTCTGACTCTGTGGGCTGGCGCTTGGTCACAACAGTCCATGCACCTCGATCCAGAGAGACTACGTCAGCAGTCTGAACAAGCAGACCGCCGGAAATAGAACGAATGTCGAGTTCTGGAACCTCGAGTGGTGGCGCAGTGAGAACTCGAAGATTCTTTTTGGCCAGTAACACTTCGAGAGCACCCGGCTCATAACCGGGAGCGATTATCACCTCGGTAAACACGGGGGCTAGTGCTTCGGCTAGGGCCACTGGCACCACGCGATTGACTGCCACAATGCCGCCAAACGCAGAGGTGGGGTCGCCTTCGTGAGCTCGGATATATGCCGAGGTGATGTCGGCATCTACAGCCGCCCCGCAAGCGTTCGCGTGTTTGATTACAACGGCCGCAGGAAGCTCACCAAGGGAACACACCAACCTCCATGCGGCATCAGCGTCATACATATTCAGGTACGACATCTCCTTGCCTCCGTGCTGCTCAGCAAGGTCCCAGCAACCTCCGCCGGGGAAGGAATACCGCGCTCCAACCTGATGCGGATTTTCGCCATAGCGAAGTTCTTGGCTTCGAGTTGCTGATAGATGAAGCGTTTTCGGCAACGGGCCAGTCTCGGGCAATTCACCCGCCCCTTGGCCGTCAAACCAAGCAACAATCGCTGCGTCATAAGCGGCAGTGTGAGCAAAGGCATCTCGAGCCAGGCGGCGGCGGGTGACGTCTGTAACAGCACCACCTGCCCGCAACTCACTCAACACCACCTCGTAATCGATTGGGTTCACCAAGACGGTCACCTGTGAGTGGTTCTTCGCCGCACCACGCACCATTGCCGGACCGCCAATATCAATGAGTTCAATCGATGGGTCGG
>CAMDLX010000082.1 GCA_945901935.1 Bifidobacterium breve
GTGGTATCTGAGTCGCCGTTGTCATCGGTGGCGGTGAGCTCAACCTCGTAGGTGCCCACAGTGGTGAACGTGTGGACTGCAACCTCGCCGGTGGCTGTTCCGCCATCTTTAAAGTCCCAGGCCCAACTCACGATGTTGCCGTCCTCATCGGAGGAGGTGCTGCCATCGAAGGAAACTGCAAGTGGAGCTTTACCGGTGCTTGGTGCGGCAACAGCGGCAGCAGTGGGCGGAAGGTTGTTCGCAACCGAGACCGAGGTTGACTCGGTGGTGACGGCGCCATTGTTGTCTCGGACGCTCAGGGTCACGACATAGCTGCCGGGCACTAGGTAGGTGTACGAGGCCGAGGCAGTGGTTGCGATACTGCCATCACCGAATGTCCACTCGTAACCCAAGATGGTTCCGTCTGTGTCGTTGCTGCCTTCAGCGGAGAAGTCAACGGTCAGGGGGGTCTTGCCGGAGAGTGCGCTTGCACCGATCACGGCGACTGGCGGGTAGTTGTCTGGGGGTGTCACCGTGACTACAACGACCGAGCTTGCCGAGCGGCCGCCGTCATCGGTCACGGTCAGGGTGGCTGTGAACACGCCGCCGCGAACGTAGGTGTGGGCGGGGCTTGCGGCATCGCTGATGGGGCTGCCGTCGCCGAAGTTCCAAGAGTAGGCCTCAAGGAATCCATCGGGGTCGGCTGATCCTTCGGGCGAGAACTGAACGAGCAGAGGCGCCTGCCCAGAATCCGGGGTCACATTTGCGACTGCAAATGGTGCCAAGTTGTTGCTGCCTCCTCCTCCGGAAGGTGCCGGAGCGCATGCTGCAGCTAGAAGCGCACATACAAACAACAGAGGCATCGCAACAACGCGGAATGTCTTCATTATTCCCCCCAAGGAAATATTTTCGCCTAGTCAGACCTCAAAACAAAGAACCCGACTGGGTATGTATAAGCCGATTCTGACCAAGTGTCAACAGGAAATCTATGAACCTTATTCAACTCAGCCAGGTCCCCCCCCCACTAAAACTCGCTAAAATAGGCCCTCGAAGCCCTCTGGCCTAAGCCCTCTATGAGTCGAGTCCGCGCCTCGAGCTGGGTCAAGATCGAACTCATTTCCAGGGTCGCTATGAGTGAGCAGCGCAAGCAATTGTCGCAGCAACGCAGCGGTTGCTCCCCAGACCGTGTCTCCATGGAGCTCAAAGAAAAACATTGGCCATGAGGCTTCGCCCACGACCCACCGCTCCTCTCGGTATACCTCTGGTTGCATCAGTTCCGAGAGCGATACATGAATGACTTTGTCAACCTCTGCCGGATTGATTCGCTGCTGGGGCCGCTCCGTGAGGAGTCCAAGCACCGGCACGATGTAGTTCCGCTGCGTCACCGTGGTTAGGTGATCAAGCTCGCCGAGCGGCTCGACCAACTTCGGCAGCAGGCCGATCTCTTCGTGAGCCTCGCGGGCTGCAGTGGTAAAGGCGTCTTCCCCCGGTTCGGCTCGACCACCAGGAAAGCTGACCTCGCCCGCATGAGTGCGAAGCGTATGCGCACGACGAGTCAGGATGACATGCATCTCGCCCTGCTCCGGGTAGAGCGGGATCAGCACTGCAGAAGCCTGCCCACCACGTTGCTTGACTGGTGACTCGCTGCCGAGTCGACCGAGTGGAAGCACCGCTCGTGCAGTGTCTGCCACCTCAGTGCTATGCCCCAAGGTGAGCGATTCCCAAGGGGCTGCCCTGCCTGGAGTCCAAAGTTTTGGCCGCGGAATAATCTGCGGACCGCCACGCCCGTTCAAGCGCTAGGGGCGAGATCCGCAACGAGCTGTTCGAGCAGCTCCTTCATGCCAGCGGTCTTCAGGTTGCTCATCACTCGACCAGGTGTGGTCTCTCCCGTTTCCCACTCCTGCCAGAACTTGAGCAACTTGTTTGGGTCAACGGCGGGATGGGGTTCCATCACTTCAGGCTACTTGCATCTGAGGGGACGCTGTTCTCGGACGCGAAAAGGGGCCAGACCCAATTGGATCTGGCCCCTTATCAACAACTGGGATTACATCATTCCGCCCATGCCGCCCATGCCGCCCATGTCGGGCATGCCGCCGCCGGCGCCACCCTCTTCAGGCTTGTCAGCAATGAGGCACTCGGTGGTGAGGAGCAAGCTAGCGATTGAGGCTGCGTTCTGCAGCGCCGCACGGGTCACCTTGGCAGGATCGATCACGCCTGCCTTGAGCAGATCCTCGAACACGCCAGTAGCAGCGTTGAAGCCGATGTTGCCGGTCTCTTGCTCAAGCTGCTGCACGATGACAGCACCTTCAAGGCCCGCGTTATCGGCAATCATGCGAGCTGGTGCATCGAGTGCACGCAACACGATGGTGGCGCCAGTCTTCTCGTCGCCCTCAAGGCCTTCGATGGTGACAGCAACTGCGCTCTTGGCACGAACCAAAGCGGTTCCGCCTCCGGCAACGATGCCCTCTTCGATGGCTGCACGAGTCGCAGAGAGTGCATCTTCGATGCGGTGCTTCTTCTCTTTGAGCTCAACCTCTGTGGCTGCGCCAACCTTGACCACTGCAACGCCGCCAGACAACTTAGCGAGGCGCTCTTGCAGCTTCTCGCGGTCCCAGTCTGAATCGGTGTTGTCGATCTCAGCTTTGATCTGTGCAACACGGCCACTGACGTCGTCTGCAGTTCCTGCACCCTCGATGATGGTGGTGAGGTCCTTGGTGACAACAACCTTACGGGCGTTGCCCAACAGGTCGAGTGTGGCGTTATCAAGCTTCAGGCCAACCTCTTCGGCAATGACCTGACCGCCGGTCAAGACTGCAAGGTCCTGCAGCATTGCCTTGCGACGTTCACCAAATCCAGGAGCCTTGACGGCAACTGAGTTGAAGGTTCCACGGATCTTGTTGACTACCAACGTTGCAAGGGCTTCGCCCTCGACATCTTCAGAGATGATCAACAATGGCTTGCCTGACTGCATGACCTTCTCGAGGACAGGAAGAAGATCCTGTACCGAGGTGATCTTGGAGTTGAACAACAAGATGTATGGGTCTTCGAGTACTGCTTCTTGACGCTCTGCGTCAGTGACGAAGTACGGGGACAGGTAACCCTTGTCGAACTGCATACCCTCGGTGAATTCCAAGTCGATGCCAAAGGTGTTGGACTCTTCAACGGTAACGACACCGTCCTTGCCAACCTTGTCGATGGCGTCCGCAATGACATCACCAATGGACTGATCAGCTGCCGAGATTGCTGCGACTTGCGCAATCTCTGACTTCTCATCAATCTCTTTGGCGAGATCTGCAATGGAGCTAACGGCAGAAGCAACTGCTGCTTCCATGCCGCGCTTAACGCCCATTGGGTTGGCTCCGGCAGCAACGTTGCGCAGACCTTCACGCACGAGTGCCTGGGCCAACACGGTTGCAGTGGTAGTTCCGTCGCCAGCGATGTCGTTGGTCTTGGTTGCTACCTCTTTAACAAGCTGCGCTCCCATGTTCTCGAAGGGGTCTTCGAGTTCAATCTCACGAGCGATGGATACACCATCGTTGGTGATGGTTGGGGCACCAAATTTTTTGTCGAGTACCACGTTGCGGCCCTTTGGACCGATCGTGACCTTGACTGCGTCGGCCAGCTTGTTCACGCCAGCTTCGAGTGCACGACGAGCTTCGTCGTCAAACTTTAGGATCTTGGACATATGTTCTCTTCTCGTTCTTGGTTCGGCTCGGGGCTACTTGATGGTTGCGAGGATGTCGCGACCAGCAAGGATGAGGACGTCTTCACCTTCAACAGTGATTTCGGTGCCGCCATACTTGGAGTACACGACGGTGTCGCCGACTGCGATGTCGAGGGGAATCAGGTCGCCAGTCTCTGAGCGACGACCGGGACCCACTGCAAGGACTTCGCCCTGCTGTGGCTTCTCTTTTGCTGAATCTGGAATGACCAGACCGCTCGCTGTAGTTTCCTCGGCCTCAGCCGGGCGCACGACGATGCGATCTTCAAGGGGTTGAATACTCATTCTGGCTTGCCTCCGTTGGCGTTAGCACTCGGTGTTATCGAGTGCCAACGTTAGCAGTCACAGTCAGCGAGTGCTAATGGCTTGCTGTGGGGCTATCCAACGGCCGTGATAATCAACCTGAGCAACCAGACAATCAGTGCCAGTTGGCCATGTGCGCAGCCAAACCGCTGCACGCTTGCGATCCCACTCATCAGGCTCAAAGCGAACCCAGGCCAAAGGTGCCTCCGGGGTTGCGCGGCGGCCGGCAGCCTCGATCACAGCAGTGATCCGCCACCGCAACTCTGGCGGGATGTACTGCCACACAATTGACTGTTGAATGACTGTGGGCTGCTCATCAGCCAACAGGGATTCCAAGAGTTCTGCAGTGTCGGGAAGGGCAACCGGAGGCCTTGCCGAGATCTGTTGAGTTTCACCTTCACTTGCTGAATCAGCAGATTGCATGAGAAGAGCTGGCACATGTCTAGCAATCTCGATTGCTGACTTGCAGCGTTCAATCCTCTCAAGCTGATCAGGCCAGACAAAACCTAGGAGTTGCAATCGGCCCTGCTCGGTTGTGGCATCTAACGGATGAGGGTCGATTCCAATTCGCTCTGTAATTCGCGGCAGCTGAGCCAGCGGGTGCGGCGCAGCAGTTCGGAGTTCTGGTGAGATCCGGACGGTGCTTCTCGGATCGCCGAGCAGCTTGCTACTGCTGCCTACCCCATCGGAATCTCCCGTGGATGCAAGCTCAATGCAGAACTGATCCAGACGCAGATTCAGCCCTGCTGAACACCCCAACTCGACAAGCCGAGCGGAGTTGAACGCAGTGCTGGCCAAACCCAGCGCCAGTCCAGCAGAGCGGGCAACTTCATTTGTCTGCACCTCGTAGTCAAGACCATCCGATAACTCTTGGCCGTGGGTTCGAACTAACTCAGACCACACAGAGATCAACTCGCCATTCGTGATCGGAACCTCGCCGCCGCAGCTTGGCAACACACGCGCCCAACTTGGCGCAGCACCGCTTAATGCCAAGCGGTGCGCAGCGCCGAGCAGACGCAATGGCCCAGCTTGGCCAAATCGAAGGTCAGCTCGCGGGGCAATGACTTCCCAGGTTGGGCCAGTCTGTGCAAGCTCGGTTGCCAACAGACCCAGCAACCGCTCATACAGCGGTGACCCCAACTCCGCACAAGATTCTGCTTGCTGAGTACAACGCCCAGCCCAGTCGAGCGGACTGCTAGCAGCACTCATCTAGCAGTGCTCATCTAACAGTGCTCATCTAACAGCCCTCACGCAATAGTAGAGAGTCGCAGATTGGGGTTTGCTCCCGTTGCAAGCGAAGATGCCCCGTGTAGTCGGTATTCGTACCAACCGGCAGACGCGATCATTGCAGCGTTATCTGTACACATGGACCTACTTGGCAAGAACCCGTGCAGACCATCTGTTGCGCAGGCACCAAGGAACTGCTCCCGCAAAAGCGAATTGGCGGCCACTCCCCCACCAATTGCAAGCGCAGTTGCGCCAACCTCGGCGGCTGCCCGACGAGCCTTTGTCACCAACACATCAACCACAGCTGCTTGAAAGCTGGCCGCCACATCGGCAGTTGAAACTTCGGGGTGCTTTCGCACGTAGTTCACCACCGAGGTCTTGAGCCCACTGAACGAGAAATCCAGCCCCTGATCCATCATGGATCGAGGAAAGGCAATGGCCTCTGGGTCTCCCGAGAGGGCCTCATGATCAATGGCTGGACCACCCGGGTAACCGAGCCCCAAGAACCGGGCGACCTTATCGAAGGCTTCACCGGCAGCATCGTCGAGTGTTGAACCCAACAGGCGGTACTGACCGTGGCCTTCCATACAGACCAACATTGTGTGACCACCCGAGACCAGCAAAACCACCAGCGGAAAGGTCAGTTCGGGATCTTCAAGAAACGCTGCGTACAGGTGCGCCTCGAGATGGTTCACCGAGATAAACGGCACATCCCAGGTCAACGCAAGTGCTTTGGCAGCAGAAACGCCCACCAGCAGCGCGCCGATCAGCCCGGGGCCAGTGGTGGCAGCAACCGCATCGATCCGGCTTCCATCTAGGCCGGCCTCTACGAGCGCTCGCGCCGTCACCGGAATGATGAGTTCGTTGTGCGCACGACTCGCAATCTCGGGGACAACCCCACCGAAGCGAGCATGAAGGTCCACTTGCGAACTCACCACAGAGGACAACACATCGGTGCCTCCGCGGACGCAAGCGGCCGCTGTTTCATCACAAGAGGTTTCAATGCCCAAGATGATCAACTCTGCATCGCTCATTCCGCGTCTCCTAGTCGGGCCTGGTCTCCTAGTCGAGCCTGCTGCTGCGAGGCACTCTCAATGCCGCTCAGCCTCTGGTCATAGCCAGTGCTGTTTATATCGTGTGCCCACATGATCAGCGCATCCTCTCGAGGGTCCGAGTAGTACTTATGGCGAATACCACCGGGCGCAAAACCAAACCCCTGATACAACTTTTGAGCTGCTTCGTTACTAGCGCGCACCTCGAGGGTGACCGCAGTAAGGCCATGCAACATGGCTTGTCTCATGGTTCCGAGGAGCATCCGCTGGGCAATACCCAAGCGCCGGTAGTCGGGCTGCACTGCAATGTTGGTGATGTGGCCTTCGTCCCCGGTGTACATCAGGCCGCTGAACCCAACCACGACATGGCGATCAAGCGCTACTACGTAGGAGCGGCTCGTCGGCATTCGGAGTTCACCCAAGAACAACCCCAGCGACCACGGGTGAGAGCTCGCCTGTTGCTCGATGGCCACCACTCCACGCAGGTGACGGCGCCTCATCGGCGAGATCGTGATGAGCGAACTAGAGACTGCGGAGTCTGGCGAACCTGTCAGGCTGACAGTCATGGCGCAGAGTCTCTTGTCGCCCAGTTAATTTCTGCGTCAGGCCGACGTAGATACATCGGCTGAATGGAATCAATCTGCTGAAAGTCCTCACGCAGAGCCTGTGCATGCGCTAGCTGCACCAGAGAAGCGGCCGAGGGAAAGCTATTCCCTTGATCCACTATCTCTACTTTGGTGAGACCGTCAAAGGCCTCGCGGTAGCGATGGGCTCCGTCGCCGACTAACAGCACCTCCTCGCTCAGAGCGAGCAACTCAGAGGCCAGATCATCGGCACTTCCAACAGTTGGTTCAGAGATTCTCTGCACTCCGCCAGGCACTTGTCGATACAGCGCGTAATACAACTCATTTCGGCGAGCGTCGATCGCCGCAACAATCAGGCGTGGCGTAAAGCGAACAGGGAAAGCCAACAAGTCCAGACTCGACACACCAATCATGGGAACACGCAGCGCAAAGGCAACTGCCTTGGCTGTTGCAACCCCGACTCGCAACCCCGTAAACAGCCCTGGCCCAATGTCCACCGCCACGAGGCCGATCTCTGACAGTTCAATCTGAGCTTGCTCGCAGATAAACGCAATGGCAGGAGTCAGGTTCTCTGCATGCCGCTTCCCTTTTGCCGAATGCGCCGAGGCAAGAACTCCTTCGTGGCCACCGATTGCGCAGCCCGCTTGAACAGTGGCCGTCTCGATTCCCAGAATCAACATGGGGGTTCTCCTGTTGCTGACTCACCTGATAGAGACTCACTCGACAACGGCTCACTCGATATAGACCAGGCACTTAATGCCACGGTGAGTGCCCTCATTCGGGCTTGCCAACGCGAGCCAACTGGTCGCAACTCGAACAAGCGGTCCTCTTCGCCTTGACCGAAGGTGATGCTCACCTCTAGGTAATCGCGTGGCAATGCTTGAGTGATTTTGTCGCCCCATTCAATAACTGTCACCGACTCGTCGTCGAGCATTTCAGACAAGCCCAGATCTAGGGCCTCGTTCATGTGTTCCAGTCGGTAAACATCTAGGTGGTACAAGTCCAAGCGCCCGGTGTAGCTCTGCACAAGAGCAAAGGTCGGACTCGTGATCTGATCGTCTACCCCGAGGCCTCTTCCGAAGCCTTGGGTGAACGCAGTCTTCCCGGCACCAAGGTCACCAACAAGGAGCACTAAGTCACAGGGGCGAGCAAGCTCTGCAATTGCAGCGGCAAGCTCTCGGGTCTGTTCCGGCGATGAGCTACCTGCCTGTACACGGCCTGAATTCATTGGCGAGTTCATCTCAGCGTTGGTAGCGGGTTGAGAAACAGTTCACTCCATCACACTATCTGTCTGCCCACTCCGGTACAGAATGACCCGCATCAGGAATGCGGGCCCGAGGACACGTATCGCCGCGGAATCCGAGTACTCAATCGACAGACCACCTCATAGGTAATCGTGTCAAGAAGATCGGCCCATTCCTGAGCAGGGATCTGCTCCCCTTCTTGAGCTCCGAGCAACACAACCTCATCGCCAACTTGCACTTCGGGCCCATCGGTGACTTCAACGATGAGTTGATCCATTGTGACCACTCCCCGCATTGGGCGGCGAACCCCACCGATAAGAACCTGCCCACCTACTAGGCCCAGCCTGCGATCAACCCCGTCCGCATAGCCAAGCGGAACAATCGCGACCCGCGCTTCTTTGCTAAAGACGTGCTGCAGGCCATAGCTGACACCCCGGTTTGCCTCGACTGATTTCACCATCGAGACCTCGGAACTCAGGCGCAGTGCGGGTTGCAACTGTGCAACGGAATCCAAGCTGATTGAGGGAGCTAACCCGTAGATCGCGATTCCTGATCGCACCAGGTCAAGATGAGCTTGAAGGTGACCGAGCACTCCCGCTGAATTGGCGGCATGAACGAGTCCTGGGTCGATCTGCTCGGCGTTGAGTTGCTCAAGGAAGAGCTCAAAGAGTGCAAGTTGTTCTGCAGTCTCTGAACGCTCAAGGTCATCGGCGACCGCAAAGTGGGTAAAGGTTCCACCAATCTGCAATTCGCTCGAAGCATGGATGGATCGAGCGATCTCAATCGCATCCGAAGGATGCGCTCCCACCCGATGCATTCCAGTATCAACCTTGAGGTGAACCGACCAGACACTCGGCCGGGCTGTTGCGTCCTGGACGGCTTGCCGAGCGGCTGCCACACCCTCTGCTGTGTACACGGTTGGAGTCAACCCCAACGACAGCGCCTCTGCCATGCAATCAGCAGGCAGTTCCGAGAGCAGCAGAATCGGAGCTTCGATCCCCGCTCCTCGCAGTAAGGCCCCCTCTTCGACCAGCGCAACCGCAAGCCAAGTCGCTCCACCTTCTAACGCGGCTGTTGCAACTTGTACTGCGCCGTGGCCATACCCGTCGGCCTTGACTACTGCACAGAGTTGGGCGCCCGAAGAAGCAGCGAGGATTGCTCGAGCGTTTGCAGTAATTGCGCTGAGGTCAACCTCTATGGCGGCATGGCGTGGCACCAACCCAGAGTACGCGCTCTAGATGCCTCAGGTCAGACTCCTCCGCTACCGCGGTTGCTCTGCCTCGCACTGATTCCATGCCTCTGCTATCAACCCAGCGATGTCCGAGGCCAGCAGGCCTCGCTCGGGACCGAGCATGGACGCCCGGCCATGAAGCTGTGCTGCGGAAGCCGCCGCTCGAAGCGGATCGACACCTAGGGCTAGGTGCGCTGCAATGAGCCCCGTTAGGACATCGCCTGTTCCTGCGGTTGCGAGTCGTGAGTCCCCGGAGCGCACCACTAGGCAGCCGCTGCCCGTCTGTGTCACCACGGTGGCTTGGCCCTTCAGCAACACTACGGCCCCTGTGGCTGCTGCTAATTCTCGGGCAGCAGCGATGCGGTCGGCACCTGGCCGATGACCCATGAGTTGTTCGAACTCCCCGTCATGGGGAGTAATGATCGTTGGGGACCTGCGCTGCTTCAACAACTCGCCGGCTTGTATGCCAAGCGCCCAGAGTGCATCCCCGTCAAGCATCAGAGGCCGGTTGAGTTGGGAAACGAGTTCTCGTACCTGCACTCGAGTGCCCTCTGACCTACCGAGGCCCGGGCCAACAGCCACCACCTGAAATCGCTCAGCCTGCATCACGACTTCGCTTGCCCAAGACTCTGCGTTGAGTGGATAGCCAACGGCTTCAATGGGCATGGTTGGTGAGGTCCCGCCGGGGGTGGATACGCGCAGGTACCCCGCTCCGCCACGCAGGGCGGCAGTGGCGGCAAGCTGTGCTGCCCCAGACAGTCCCGGAGACCCCGCAATCAACCACACTGCATGGCTCCATTTGTGCGCTCTCGGCTCACGCTTCGGTACCCAGCCGCTTAGATCACTGTCCGTTACTAGGTGCATGCTCGCAGCGCTGACATCAAGGCCAATATCCGCAACATGCACTCGCCCGCTCACCTCTGGACCATCACCAAAGAGCAACCCCGGCTTGAGCGCAGCGAAACTCACTGTCTTGACAGCCGGGGCAACAGATCCCGATATCTCTCCAGTCAGACCATTCAGTCCAGAGCAGATATCCACTGCGAGGACAGGGCTATGAGTGCTAAAGCCTTGGTGTGTTCCCCGAAACCCGGTGCCGAATCCTGCATCGATGACTAGATCGCATGAGGGCAGCGACTTCAGATCAGGTGACTGTTCAAGCACCGTCACCCGCACCCCGCTGCGGCGCAGGATCTGCGCTGCTACTCGGCCGTCTTGGCCATTATTCCCTGGTCCTGCAACCACCACCACGCGTCTGCCGTAGCTGCCTCCGAGCAGACGAAGCGCTGCCGATGCCACGGCAAAGCCAGCCCGGTGCACGAGCACCTCAAAGGGTTCGGG
>CAMDLX010000083.1 GCA_945901935.1 Bifidobacterium breve
AGGTCACCCCGGCATTCAGGAACAACAAGTTGCAGCGGCCAAACTGCTCAAAGACTTGATCGGCCAAGGCAGTCACCGAGGACTCATCGGTCACGTCGGTTTGGATGCCAGTTACTGCGCCCAAGGGAGAGAGTTCGGCAACCGTGGCACTTAAAACAGCCTGTTCGATATCGGCGATAACCACGGTCGCATTCGCACCGAGCAGCGCTCTGACAATGGCCTTACCAATGCCGTTTGCACCGCCAGTAACCACTGCGACTGCGCCATCAATCTGAAGTTCTTCAAGTTGAGTCGTCATGATCAGCTAGGCCATTCCATGCCGTAGTCATCGAACCACCAGCGGGCTTCACGGATGGCACCCGGGGCGGTGCGCAAGGTGGGATCCTGATTGAGCTTCTCGGGAGTCGGCCCAACCTCTTGAGCAATCTTGGTGAGTGCAGCTAGGTCAAGGTCGTAACACTTCACGGCATTGAGCCCGAGCAGCAACCTGGTGTCTTCGATAGATACCTTCTGGAAGTCAGTTTCGAGACGTTCAACCGTATGCGGCCAAGAGCCTTCGGGATGCGGGTAATCAGTCCCCCACATGAGTGCGTCAATACCGTTCACATGCCTGCGTCGAATCTCTTCACGGCTCATGGTGGATGCGCCAATAAAGACGTTGTCACCGAGGTACTCCGATGGCAGGCGCTTCATCAGGCCTTTGGTGCGGGAGTTGAGTTTCTTGACCTTGCCGTTTGCCCCGAAGGTTGTGTCGGCCTTCCACAGAAGGTCACCCAACCAATACGAGCCGCACTCCACTACGGCGTAGCGAAGGCCAGGGAACTTGTCGAACTTTCCTGACAACAACAGCTGCCACAAAATCCGATGCGTCCAGAACGGAACCTCTAACACGAACTGCGCAATGTTTTCGTTGTAGCTATCCCAATCCCCCTCACCAGAGTGCGTATGCACTACCAAGCCAGCATCTGCACATGCAGCCCAAATCGGGTCATAGCAAGGGTGACCATAGGAGGGCTTGTCGTGCCACATGGTCGGCACCATGATCCCCTTGATGCCGGGCTTACCTGCTAGCGCCTGAATCTCTTTGACCGATTCTTCGATGTCATGAATGATCGGCACGAGGGCAACCCCAGCTCGCCGATTGGGATTGGTGGCACAGAACTCTTCGAGCCAGCGATTATGGGCGCGAGCTCCCGCAAACGCGAGCGCCGGGTCGGTGATCTGCCCCGCTGCGAGACCAGCACCAAAGGGTGGTGACTCTTGGCCAGTGACAGAATCACCATCGGCAAAGATCACTTCGCCGGCAATGCCATCAGCATCCAGAGCTTTATCGCGAATCACCGGATCAAACGCACCGCGCAGGCCCTCTTCATTCTCGCCCTCCCACTTCGCTACGTACTCGCCATTCATCTCTTCCACGAGTCGACGATGGTTATGGCGCTCAAGTACCCACTCATCAAACTGAGGGTGAAACTGTGAGTCCAAGTACTCCCGGTACTCGCCAACCTGTAAGCCTGCGTGAGTATCCGAGGAGACAATCACGTATGGGTCGTTGCTTGTGTCGACACCTTCGAGCGGGTTTGGCATATCAGTTCCTCCGACTTGTACTGGCCACTTTGTAGGTCTGGGCAGATTGCAGGCAATTACTTGCACACTGTCCTAGTATTCTTGCACACTGTTACAGAACCCCGCCCGCATGGCAACCCTGTCCTTCTCGTAACCCATTTACAGAAAAGCTTCACTACGTGACCACCACTGCTGCCGCAGCAACCACCAAGCCACCGAGTCAAGCCACGGGCACGGCAAAGCGCGCCGGGCTGGATTACGAGGATGTCGTGGTCGCCGCCCTGCAGCTCGTTGAGACTCGCGGCGCCGAGGCGCTGAGCATGCGCAAGCTGGCTGCCGAACTCGGGGTGACCACCACCACCATCTATCACCATGTTGGTGGCCGAGATGATTTGATCCTGGCTCTCATTCGACATCTGTCCGCACAGCAAGCGGAAATCACGATTGAGGGTCAGAATCCGGCTGATCGTATTCAATCGGTGAGCGAACACATTTGGAGCAGTGCGTTAGATCACCGGAACGTCACCGCACTGGCCCATCAGGTAGGCGCCACTTCGTTGCTCGCGATGCCCCTTGAGTTGGCCTTGGCGCGGGAGTTGCAGGCTGCTGGGCTGAGCGGAGCAGCTCTGCGAGATGCCCTGCGCGCAATCCTGATGTGCACTGCAGGATTCTTGGTAGTGGCCTTTCGCAACGAGGCGAGCATTTCAGCCGAGTACCGTTCCTCGGAGCTGTGGTCCGAGGTCATCGATGAGCAGATCGACGCCGAAACCACGCAGGCGCTGTGCGATCCACCTGATGTCTTTTTGTTGTTTCAACAGAGTATTTCTGCACTGATCCTTCACTTCATCAGGGCCGAGCCGAGCCCCAGTAAACAGCGACCCAGTAAACATCGACCCAGTAAACAGCAACCCAGTAAACAACGACCGAGCAAGAGAGCAACACATGACTGATCAGCCACTTGTTCGTCCAGCTGCCATCACCGGCTGGCCCAAATTGGTTCTGAACTACCCCACCGACCCGGACTGCATTGCTGCTCTGTTGCCCCCAGGGCTTGAGCCGACTTCAGACTCCACAGTGCAGATCAGCATCTACTGCGTTCCAGTGCACGGCGAGCCCGAATTCGGAGTCAGTACCAAGATTCCGGCGACCTATAACGGCACGGCGGGCCACTACACGCTCGGAATCGGAATCGATCAAGAGGCCGCCATCTTCATCAGCAGAGAAACAAACGGGCAGCCCAAGTTCCCCTGCCAAGTGCGGCTGTTCAGACTCGAGGATCAGATTCACGCGTCCTGCACGCATCAGGGAACCACCTTCTTGCGCTTTGAGGGCAACGTCACCGCAGCCCCCGAGCCAACAGGCGAGGAGTTCGAAGAGAACGAATGGTGGATCAAATCCTCTCGAGCCGTTGGCGGCAAAGAACGTTCTTATGACTTTGCACCTCACGTGGTTCGAGTTCGCACCAACGGCTCCACCACGCACACCGAAACACTGGACGGAACGCTGACCCTCGCACCAAGTTCTTGGGACCCGTACACCGAGCTACTGCCAATGTTGGCCCCGGCAACAGCCGAGTTGGTGACCAATCGCCACACTGGCAGGGAAATCACGCTTGAGGGCCCCCTCGATCCAGAAGCCTTCTGGCCCTTCGCAGATACCATCGGCGGGTCACGGTGGCCAGGAACCCGAGGTGGGCCACGATGATCTCTTTCCGCCGTCTGGGAAGCCTCAGCCCGCAGCTTCTAGTAAGCCCTCTGCCAGCCCCCTTCTTTCGCACCCCGATAGGAATCACCCGTGTCCGATAGCAATTCCATCAGCGCAGAGTCTGCGCAGCGGCGAGCCCAAGCAGGAGAGATCCCGCTTCACACCCTCTTGGGCCTGACCTGGACCTACCCCGAGAAGGGTTCACAGCATGCAGAGGTTGTGATGCCAGTACAGCCCGGGGCCTTTGGGTTCACTGCCAATCTTCACGGTGGTGCAATCGCAACGATGGTTGATCTGGCCTGTGCACTTGCCGCAGCTCGGGCAACTGACTTTGACCCCGAAAAAGAATCGCTGGTCACTGCAGATATGCATGTTCGGTACTTGGGTCGGCCCAGAACCGCACAGGTTGTGGCCAAAGCTGATGTGGTTCGCATCGGCAGTCAACTGATCGTGGTGGAGTGCAAGGTGTATGACGAGGATGATCACATCATCGCTGCAGCAGACTTCTCGATGATGCGCGTGCCGATTCGTCAGCCACTCAACTACGAACAAGGGCAGAATGAGTCATGAGTTCACTCACCAGTAATCACCGCTTACTTATCGACGGCCACCTCCGAGCAGCAACCGGTGGCGCAACCTTCGACAACATCAACCCCACTACTGGCCAGGTTGCGGGGACGGCACCGAATGCAACTGCAGCCGATGGTGAAGAAGCACTCAGCGCCGCCCGCCGTGCATTTGATGAAACGGACTGGGCCAACGATGTAGCTCTCCGGGTTCGGGTTCTGCGTCAACTCGATGATGCGCTTCGAGCACACGAGCAAGAGCTGACCGAGATTACTGTGACCGAGGTTGGAGCCCCACTTGGGTCATGCGCAACGGTTCAGGTTCACGAGCCTCTTGCAATAGTGGAATGGTTTGCCAACCTGGCCGAGTCATATGACTGGAACACCGACTTGGGTGTGCGAGACACCATGGGTGGCCCAGCGCGCCGGTGGATAGAACGCGAGCCAATTGGAGTGGTCGCAGCTATTACCCCGTGGAACGTTCCGAATCACATCAATATTGCCAAAGTGGTGCCCGCTCTAGCAGCGGGTTGCACCGTGGTACTCAAACCCGCCCCAGAGACCCCGTGGACTGGCCTTGCTCTGGGTCGACTCTTTGCCGAGCACACCGACCTGCCAGCCGGCGTGCTCAATGTGGTGACTGCTGCCGACAAGAAGTTTGGGGCGTTCCTCACCACTGACCCACGGGTCGACCTGATCAGCTTTACTGGCTCCACCGAGACTGGTCGCCGGATCATGGCTGCAGCGGCCGAGAATCTGACCAAAGTGTTCCTGGAGCTAGGCGGCAAGTCGGTTCATCTGATACTCGAGGACGTTGCCGACATGGGCCTGGCTGCTGCCTTTGCTGCTATCGGCACAGGCGTGGTTGCAGGCCAAGGATGCGCGCTCACCACACGGGTGTTGATCCCTCAGGCTCGCTACGAAGAAGGCGTGGAGCTGATCGCAGCGATGATGTCCACCATTACTGTTGGCGACCCCGCTGATGCGGCAACTGTTATGGGTCCGCTCATTACCGCTGCGCAACGAGACCGCGTTGAGGGCTATGTGCAAGGCGCCGTGGACCAAGGTGCAACCATTGTCTGTGGCGGCAAGCGTCCCGCAGATTTGGAGGGCGGCTTCTTCTACGAGCCAACTCTGCTGGCAGGTGTCACCAACGAGATGACTGCAGCCCAAGAAGAGATCTTTGGTCCAGTGCTCGTTGCCATCCCCTATGCAGATGACGACGAAGCAGTGGCTATTGCGAACGACTCCATCTACGGACTCTCGGGTGCAATCTTCTCGGATAACCCAGCACACGCTCTTGCAGTTGCCAAACGAATCCGGACCGGGACCATGTCGATCAACGGTGGGGTCTGGTACGCGCCTGATGTTCCCTTCGGCGGCTATAAGCAGTCGGGCCTTGGCAGAGAAATGGGCCTAGCCGGATTCGAAGAGCACCTAGAGATCAAGTCCTACTCAGAACCCGCAAGCTGAACCGAACAAGGTGAACCATATGTCTGACTCAACTGACGCCGCCCAAAGCGCACCCGAGGCTTCTGCACGGCCCGTGGTCTCACCGATCACCCAGACGCTCCGCGATACGGTGGTGCCTCCTGGGTTGGGCGACCGCAGCAGACACGAGTCAGCGGGGCCCAGTGCCCAAAGTGCGGTCAAGCCGAGAGGCTTTGAGTACTCCCTGCCCGACAGGCCGCCCTCTCCCCCGATTCCCAACGGTTGGTACTGCATTGTGGGCAGCGATGAGCTCGTCGCCACTCAGATTCACTCCGTGGTGGCTGTTGGAAAAGAACTGGTTGTGTATCGGGGCGAGTCGGGCGAAGCGGTGGTCATGGACGCACACTGCCCACACCTTGGGGCGCACCTTGGTGGCGGCTGGGTGACTGGCGACTCCATCAATTGCCCGTATCACGGGTGGCGTTATGACACCGAAGGGGTATGCGTAGAAATCCCGTATAGCGATGCCAGGATTCCTGCAAAAGCCTGCGTGCCTACCTACCCGGTCTGCGAACAAGATGGCTTTGTGTTCTTCTGGTATCACGCCGGCCAACAGCCTCCGAATTACCAAATCCCACGAGTGAGCGAAGTTGAAGACCCGGAGTGGTCTGACCCAGTCCCCTGGCAGTTTGAGTTCGTTGCTGCGCTACAAGAGATGGGCGAGAACAATGTGGACTATGCACATTTCAAATTTGTGCACGGTCGCGACGGCATCCCAAGTGGCACCTCAACGTTCATCACAGATGGCCCGTTTTCTACAGTCATAGAACAACTCCCCGACGGCACCGATTTCAACCGTCAGACTTGGGGTCCGGGCATAGCCCTTCTGCGCATCCCCAACTTTATGACGGTGTACACCACGACCACTCCAATAGATCAGCAGCATTGCCGTCTTCACTGGCACTTCTACTTCAAGGGTGAACTTATTGAGATGGCCGATGAGTTGATCGATGGTGTGACTGGCGAGTTCGGCTTACAAGCCGACGCTTCGATTTGGCGAGACAAGGTCTTTCTGGACAAACCGTTACTCATCAAAGCAGACGGCAACATTGCAGAGTTCAGACGCTGGTATTCCCAGTTCTACGAAACCAGCTGACCGCTAGCACATCTCATCCAGAAACTTCTGCGAAGGTGGGGTTTGGCAGGTGTTGACATTGTTGGACGGGTACTCAGTCTGATCAGTTGCAAACTTTTCCGCTGCCGGATTTTGCGGATAGGTAGTTGCAGGAAGGTTGTAGTTGTAGTTCCCGCTTTGTGCCATGTAGTCCTCTTCCACCCCGGTGCCTACCGTTCTAGCCCAGAGCACCGCTGCAGAGTTTTGCCCGGAGGCTTGGCCAGTGGACGTCTTGTTGCCCGCTAGCCAGACCGGCTTGACTCTATCGGCGCAGAGCGTTGCGTCCATGCCGTCGCTATAACTGCTAAATCTGGTTGGGCTCGGAATAGCCATCGGCAGTCCCGAGATCGTGGCAGCGGGGGCATTGAGGTTCACAATATTGTGAACCTGGAACATGTATTCCGTCGAGTCCACATCGATAGAACCAGGGTTTCTAATCACACAGGTAATGCCATACGGGCTCGTAGTCGGAGGGTTCACCCAGACTCGTTCCATCGAGGGTGTGCCCGGTTGAACGAAATTGAAGTTCGTAGACCGCCCTGCCCCTGCTGCTGCTAGGCGTTGAGCAACTGTGCTGCCCGGGCTGCTCGCTACTGCTGCGGTGAGTTGATCGAACTGTGTTTGCGTCGAGGGATAGTCCCACCCAGTCAGCTGCGTCCCGTATGCGCTAAATGCTGTCGAGGTTTCATAACCTAGATCGGCTTGAGAATTGACCTCGGTTCGCATTGCGTCGATCGGGGCTTGTTGGCCCGGCACAAATGGAGTGCCGTCTGGAGCGCTTGGGTCGAGTTGTGCATTGTTAGCCGTGCCCATCCACATCGTGGCATTGGCGGTTGCCCTGTTCGGAGTAGCAATAATGACCCCCGGGGGAATTCTGGGAGGCAAGGCTGCAAATTCAGCTGCTTGATTCGTTCTCCACTGAGTCACCACCTTGTTGGCAGCGTTTTGGTACGTGCCATCACCATTTTCTTGCAAAGCCTCAAACTCTGCGTTGATATACACCGCAAGGGCCTGCGACTGAGCGATTGTGTCGTACAAGTCCCTGAGTTCCTGAGAATCCTCTGAAGTGACGTACCCCTTGGCCATCAGCACCTTGCCACGGGCTGAAAGGATCGAGATCACTCCCCGCTGAGTTGGCACGATGTCCTGGTGCAACTGGTCAGCGATGCCCTCATTCGTGACGAGTGAATTGTTGTAGCCGTTGATGAACTTGTCTCGGGCTTGGTTCAAGTTTGTCTCGGCTGTAGCCATCTTTGCAGGGTCGCCAGCAATGCGCGCCTTGGAGTAAATAGCTCCTTCAGCAGCAAGCGGCTCAATCCAGGATATCTGCATGTTCTTGAGTGCCTCGATTTTTTTCTGCAAGCCATCGAGCATGACTGACGAAAAGTCCGCATCCACCTGAGCACTCAGATTGTTAGTGGCCTCCTCCAGAGCACCAATCTGAGTTTTCAGGCCATCGATCTGAGCCAACACCTCATCCACTTTGGCTTCCGTCGGATCAGGCGCTTCAGGGAAAAACTGACCAAGAACAGATTCAAACCCGTCGCCCACAGCGGCACCAGCAACGCTCTCTCCTAGAAAGACCAAGATGTCGGTCCCGGTGCCGGCATTCGCCACCTCGGGCTCATCACGAGTGGACACAACAAAGCCAACTCCACCAATCACCAGCGCAGCAGCAACGACACCTGCAACCACCATGACCACCCGAGACTTAGGTCGGTGTTTCTGCGGCTCAACAGCCTCTGTCTCCGCAGCCTCTGTCTCCGCAGCCTCAGTTTCCGTAGACTCGGTTTCCTTAGGCTCGCCGCTCTCGTTCGCTGACTGATCCATATTCACGCCCAGACTCCTCGTTGCTCACTCGTGCCCAAATTAAAAGTTTATAGCAGATCAAAACTGGATAAATTATCCAATCTGCGAGCATCTGAGGAATTGTTAACCTCCGTTGTGGTCGTTGTTGTGGAGGACACCTAGATGCTGCGCAAAATCTCGCTAGTAGCTATCACGTTGGCACTCGCGTTGGCCATGATGGTTCTCTTTCAGACGTTTGCCTTTCAGGCCTTTCTGGTGCCGAGCACCTCGATGGAACCAACCCTGCAAGTAGGCGAACGCATCCTGGTCAATAAGTTCGCCCCTGTTGAGCGCGGTGACATTGTGGTGTTCACCGACCCCGACAACTGGCTCACACCAGAGGAGGGCGACTTTCTAGTCAAGCGAGTGGTTGGTGTCGGCGGAGACAAAATTCGCTGCTGCAATGTCTCTGGAAACCTAGAAATCAACGGCCAGAATGTAGAGGAATCCTCATACGTTCTTGACGGTGGCCGAACAGACCAGATCAATTTTGATATCACGGTACCCAAGGGCAAGTTGTTCGTGATGGGCGACAACCGGAACAATTCACCCGACTCGCGCTATCACCTCATCGCTCCGGATGACCCGTTCGTCCCAACGAACAACGTGATTGGCAAGGCAGTCATGGTGATCTGGCCCCTCGCTGATCTGCGTCGAATCACCGACCAAGCCGCAGTCCTCAATAAGGTCAGCCCACCCTGAGCAGGGGTACTCGCAACAAACATCCAAACTCGGTTGCTAGCGATGCCGAGACTCGAGCGTGAACGGCACCTTGCCTGGTCAGAAATTCGCCATCTCCTGACTCTGGGTAGACCCCGTCATGCCACACTCCCGAACGTAGACAAATCCCGACCGAGCCATCGGAGCGAATCGCCACTGCCTGGCTCAAATCAGGGTCCGGGCCGGCTGGAACGGCCGGCACCAAGAACGGTTTGCCATCAACCGAGGCAAACAACTGCCCGCCGTCGGGGTGATAATTCAAATGCCACAGCAAAACCTGCTCTGGCGCTGAGCCAGAAAGCAACCATGAGTCACGGTCTTCGGGTGGCGTCGCCAGCCCAATCACATAACGGCCGCCGATCGCTTCATTCGTAGCCCAGAGCTGGCCACCCTGCCACCAACAGCGAAATGTCCCCGCTGCGACTCCCCCGCCGACTCCCGTCCCGGGGTCCAGCACGCGGTTGCCAGGAACTGGCCACGGCTCAACAGGCACCGGGAACTCATGGGGATCGCCCATCACCACTTCAGCCAACGCTGCAACTCGCAGATCACGCACATCCAGAACGGGCAGGTCACGCACATCAAGTCCAGCGGGAATGGTTGGCTCTAGGTATTCATCTGGGTCAGTCAAATTTGGGCCAAAGCTCTCAGGATCACAGCGTCCCTCACTACCTGCTGCGCACTACCCGGCAGCGCCTACGCCCCAGGCCTCTAAGCATGACCGCGCGCCTGATCATCAATCTGCAGTTGTAAATAGGCGCTGAAGAACCCTGCGTACTGCTGCTGGATTTCTGGGCTCTTCCATGCATCAGCCTGAACGTGGCCCCGGCATCTGGGCGAACCGCAGTGGCATTCGAACTCGTCATAGGGTGCAGAATCAGACATTGCGTAGTCAAAGCTGAGCTCCTCACCAATCTCAATATTCTTCATGGAGCGCAACATGTTCGACCCCAAGAACCCGCAGTTGGCCTGACAGCTGTGATTAATAAAGTCGGCAGGGTCTTCTAACTCTGTAGTGGTCAGGAAGAGTTGGTGATCCACCTGCAGGGACCGCTCGAGTTGCCATCCGGGTAACGCATGAAGCTCTTCGGCAGTCACGATGTGGCCGCCGAATGCCGCCACTGTTTGCCCGGCCAAGATCCTGGTGAGGGCGTACACCCCTTGACCTTTCAGCCCCGCATTGCGAACTTCTGCTTGGGGAGTTAACCATCCGACCTGCATGGGCTTCGCCTCCTGAAAACTCTGCGTTGATTCGACCGTGGAGAATAACCGAACAGGCCCCTGAAGTGGGAAGTATCCTCTGCAACTTCATGATCAAGAAGCAGCTACGCGTGGAATATGAGGAAGCTCAAATTTGGCAGTGGACACGCAAGGATCGCGTACTGCTCGCTGATTTCCTTGCTCAGCTCTCCCCCGAGAACCTCTCCGCAACGACACTATGCCCCGAGTGGACTGTGAGCGATGTGGCGGCGCACCTGCTGAGCATGGCTACGAACACAAAGTGGCAGCTGACGTGGAAGTACCTTCGGAGCGGCCTCAACATAGAGAAAGCCTCTGAGCGAACGATCGCAGAAACTCATACCCGTTTGACCGACATAGAGATCATCGC
>CAMDLX010000084.1 GCA_945901935.1 Bifidobacterium breve
CACGTTCTCGGTATTCAAGGCGGACCGTCTGGCTGCGGTGTTTGCCCGCGACGACTTGTGTCGCTTTCGTGAGCAGCCATTCTTGTTGGTCAATCGCCACCATGCTGCGCTCGGAGTTGCCACCGGGCCGGCCACGGTGCCCTCTCGACTCGAGGTGTTGATGGTGTCACTGATTGAAGATGGTGCGGCGCTCGAGTTCATTAGCGATGATGAGTCGCAGCCTGGCTGGCAACTGTTCGCGATTGTCCCCGAAAAGTGATGTGTTGAGTAGCCCAGCGGTCAAGCAGACAGTTGCCGATTAGCTCGACGGGTTTTCGAGCCTGGCTGCAAGACCCGAGGATCGGGCGACCTCACGCTTAATCGCCTCGGTGATGGATTCCTCGGTAGCAACAATCGTGAGTTTCTTCTTGGCGCGAGTCACTGCGGTGTAGAGCAGTTCTCGGGTCAGGATTCTTGACGGCGGTGGTGGCATGCTGACGACCACATGCTCAAACTCTGATCCTTGGCTTTTGTGAATACTCATGGCCCATTGAGTAGCAATCTGATCAAGTCGGGTGGCTTCAACCATCTGGTTGCCCTCGGCCCGCTCGAACCACACTTGGAACCGGTCATCCCGGTTGAGGTCTTCCTTGGCAATAGCCACACCAACATCGCCGTTGAAGACCTTATTGAGGTAGTCGTTTTTGGTCACCATGACCGGGCGGCCGGCGTACCAATCCGAATACCCTTTTAGGTCCTCGGAACGGAGATAGTTCTCAACGAGCTGATTCCAATGATCCACACCTGTTGGGCCTCGCCGCAGGGCACTCAACACTTTGACGCTCAGAATCTCTTTGAGCGCCTCTTCAATCTCGGCATTTTCGCCCTGTGCTGCGGTCACAACCTTGGTTGCCGCATCTTTGAGGTCTTGCTCAGCCTGGATCTTCTCACCCTTGTGATCAGGGTTGGTTGGATCAACCCAGATGACGTCAGCGTGGGCACCCTTGAGTATCTCGATTGCTCCGTCAGCATCGCCTTGTCGGATGCATTCAGCGAGTTTCAAAATCCCCGAATCCTCGCCCTGGCGGTGAACGGTGGTCAACACGCGAACGCTCTCAGCAATTGCTGCTGGTGGTGCTGTTCCGGCAACTTCTCCCCCACCGGAGCCGATTCCGACGATATCTCCCAATACGGCACCTGCTTCGATGCTGGCCAACTGATACGGGTCGCCCACGAGGACCACTTTGGCATCGGGTCGAATTGCTGCAAGCAGGTGCGCCATGAGTGACAGCGACACCATTGAGACCTCATCGACAATCACAATGTCGTGTGGCAGCGGGTTGCTCGGGTTATGGCGAAATCCAGTGCCGGGGGATGCACCGAGCAGTCGGTGGATTGTGGATGCGTCAAGCTCACCGAGCTCCTTTGCAACTTCCGGATCGAGTGCGCCGCCCAAATTGTTTATCGCTTTACGAATCGCCTCGGTCATGCGTGCCGCGGCTTTACCCGTTGGCGCTGCAAGAGCAATTCTTTGAGTGGCTTGATTGGTGCTGTTGCTACCTGATCCTGCGGGGGGTTGCATGCTGCTGACGAGGCCGGCCAGGAATGTGGCAACAGTGGTGGTCTTGCCAGTTCCGGGGCCGCCTGAGATGACCACAAAGTTGCGGTGCACTCCCGCTAGTGAAGCCGCAAGTTGGTCCTCGTCTACTTGCCCAGCGCCAGCTGCCTTGATGAAGAGTCGTTTGACCTCGTCTTCCCCAGAGCGTTCAGAGGGCAACACGCCATCGGAGATCTGCTGTTCCTCTTCGACTGTTGCGGCTTGGCTGCGGTGTAACAGGTCCGCGGCAACGTAGCGCTCGAGTGACCAGAACCGGGTCAGGTACAAGCGGCCGTCCTCGATGACTAAGGGCTGCAGTTGCGTTGCAAGATCAATCGAGCTCTCGGAGGCAGCGGAGTCGCCGCCTGTAACAATTCGGACCAAGGGCGATTCCGCCACGTTCTTCAGCCAGGTTTTAGCATCGGGCCATTTGAGGTTGTCGAGCAGTTGTTGCTGGCCAAGCACTGGGTCGCCGGTGGAGTCCAGATCCTGAGATAGGTCGGCGTCTTCCTCGCTTAGCAGCGCGCCTGTCGAGTCAACCTCATCATCAGTCAGTGGCCCTGAGGGAAAGTCTTGGTTGCCGACGACTGTTGAGGCAATCGTTCTGAGGTCGACACAGACATGGCCGTGCATCGGCGCCCGCACAGCGAGTGCCGCTGCAATGATGACGTCTCGTGTGACCGCATCGCCTTGGCTAGCGGCGGCCCGCACGAAGGTCGTGACCGCTTGGACTTCGGTTGAGCCGAACACGCCAGCTGTTACGAACGGCTCAAGCTCGCTGACCTCTGCTGGAATAAATCTGGGTATTTTCATGAGGCCACCGCCTGAGTATCGCCACCTGCGAGCAGGGTGCTGAGTTCCTCGATGAGTTCCACCGGTGGCTGCCAGCAGAACACGCCTGCGCGAACGCCATCGTGGGATCCGCCACTAACCACAGGGGTATCGGGGCCGACCATGCCTCGAACAAACAGATACCCAACGGGGCCCAGATGTAGCTCTGGTCGGTAATCGGGAAGCCTCCAGCGCAGGTAACGGTGCAGAGCCACGCTGTACAGCAGAGCCTGCAACGCATAATGCGTGTGCGTCATCACCTTGGGAAGATTTGCTGGGTGGTAATCGAGGAGGGTTCCCACTTGATCTCTGGGTGAGAGTTGATTGGTCTTGTAATCAACCACCGAATATTTCTGCTGACCATCGACTGTGTAGCGAAGCGTCAGGTCGATCGAGCCGCTCAAATACCCCTGGAGCTTGATGTGACCCAGACCCGTTGCCAGTCGGTCGGCCCACTTTGCGAAGGGATCATCACTGTGGATGTGTTTGCGAATCACCTTCCCGATCTGCGAGGCCGAAACAGGCTGTTGCTGGGCAAGTGCCAGGTTGAAATCCAACTCATCGAGGTGGTCGGCTGCTTTGAGGGTGTTGAGAGAGAGGCCACCAAACTGCGGGCCGAACGGGGTTCGCATGGTATCGGCTAGTACCTGGGGCAGTTTCTCTAATTGCTCCTCGGTCACCCGGTGATAGGTCAGTTTGAGAAGCTGTTGCTTGATCTCTTCCTCGAGATTCTTTGCAGCAAAGTCAAGGTTCTCGAACAGTTCGTGCACCAGATTTCCGAACGGAATTCCGCCACCAAGACCAAGATACGGCGATGGATTGTTCCACCCTTGAGCTTCGGCCTGTTGAACTGTGAGGTCGGCTGCAGCAAGGTCGGCGGGTTTCTCTGAGTCACTTGATGGGCTCACAAGGAGTTCGTCCTGGGCGCGGCTGTCTTCGGAGCGGCTATCGGTTGGGTCGCCCTCTACATCGGCGTTCTTTGATGAGCTGATCTTTTTTTGCAAGCTTGAGTAGGACCAACGGAAGGTTTCACGGTCGAGTTCACGGTCAATCGTTGCCGCGGTGAGGGAACTTCCATCTACGGCTGCTCCATCGCCACCCTGACTACCCACACGGGATTGTGAAGCATCTGGGGCTTGCACCTCTACAAGTTGGATGACGTCAGATGCCATGCTTTCAGCAAATCGCGCTGCAAGCAGTTCAAGGGGCGGAGTAAGGCCAACGTCAACTTTGGCGCCGGCGCTCAGCTCCGGATCGTTGTTAAACAACATGCGAGCAAGACCAGTCTTGAATGCACCGCTACGGTCCATCGGAGCCCACCAGACCACCGACTGATGCACTGCCCGAGTCAGGGCCACATAAGTCAAGCGGTGTTGATCGCCGCAGTTCTGCCTGACTGATTCGCTATAGGCGCGTGGCGCCATCTTCTCGACTTTCCACTCCGGCACTCCTTCGCTTCGATCACGTTTTGTTGAAACGTCGAGCACCCTGCAGTTGGCCTCCTTGGAGAAGTACGAGAGTTCGTCTCCGGCCTGCACCCGCTTGCCACCAGACCAGAGATCTGGCAGCAACACAATCGGGAATTCAAGACCCTTCGAACCATGGATCGTCAGGATCTGGACGGCATCCGCCTCTGACTCAACCCGTCGTTGGGCAGCCTCGCCTGCAACTTCGTCGCTCCCTGTGCCACTCAGGCCATCGAGAATGGCGAGTGCCGAGGATGCACTCAGGCCGCGTCCACGTTGCCTTGCCTCGGCGTGAATGAGTTCGGCAATGTGTTCCAAGTCGGTCAGGTTCCGCTCACCGGAATCGGCACTGAGGACTCGAGCAAGCAGTGTCTGGTGAACCCGTGAATCATCTGAATGGGCCCGAACTGCGCCAAAGAGCGCTGCCATGCCTTTGGATTGCATGAGTTCAGCCCAGTCCATGAGCGTTCTCTGAAGGTTGGCTAGGTCACTAGCCGACTGGGAATCTTGGTCGCTAGCTGCGAGCGCCACGGCTACTTGTTCAGCAGACCATCCGAAGAACCAGGTAAAAGATGCAGCTGTGGCCCGGTTGGTAGCCGCAGGCCGATCAAGAGCATGAAACAGCGTGCGCCACTGGTCCGCAGCCGCAGAGTCGGCGACGTTGTCTCCCATACGCAGGATTGCGGGAATGCCGAGTTCTTTCAGTGCCTCGGCTATCTGCGGGGCCTTGGCCTTGCCGCCCACAAGCACTGCAATGTCCCCAGGGTTCAGCTTGCGTGAACTGCCATCTTGCTCGATGACGCCATCGGCAAGGAGTTCCGCAGCAACAGAAGCAAGATCAGCGGCGATGCGCTCGCGGACGGGATCTGCTATCAGCTTGCCGCTCTGGCTATCTCGTAAGCCCGAGGTCTCTGCATTGACAATGCATCGCAGCACCAAACCTGGCAAAGGCTTAGCTTCGGCCGGCGATTGCCCAACTTCAGGAGAAACGAGCTTCCGGCCGGCGTGGCGCGGTGATGACTCAACTTGCTGGTACTCGATTTCTGGTTCTCCAAAAAATTGATCTTGGCCCAGAGCGTTCATTGCGCTCACCGCAGCCTGATCGGAGCGCTGGTTCGTCCCCAGGCGTTGAACCTTTGCGTCACGCGCAGCAGCAAGATAGGTATAGACATCACCCCCGCGGAACGAGTAGATGGCTTGTTTCGGGTCGCCAACGAGCACCAACGTGCACTGGTGAGCAGTGGGTGTTACCGAAGCTCCCGCCGTTCTAGGGCCACTGCCGAACGCCGTGTTAAAGACCTCCCACTGAACGGGGTCAGTGTCTTGGAACTCGTCAATAAGCGCCACTTTGAACTTGGCTTGTAGATCCTTGACGAGCTGCGAATCGGCTCTGAGAGCGTCCCGCACAATGAGAAGCAAAGAGTCGAACGAGACCTGCCCTGTTTGGGCTAGTCGACGAGCGAGTTCTTGCAGGGCGAGCTCGATCAGGTCTCTGCGGAGCAGGTCTTTGGCTTGGCCTGACTCGGCAGTAATCACGCATTCACCGAGTTGGCGTGCTTTGCGCACGTCCTTCATAAGGTCGCTGAGCACCGGTAGTTCTGCAGGCGCATCTTCGGCCGAGTCGACTTCGCTAGAGGCGGATCGCTTGCTTGCTTCAATGAAGATCAAGTCGGCGCAAACTTGCTGGACCAGGCTGGCTTCATCGCCTGTAGGAACGGAATCAGTGTTGAGGTCTGCGAGTATGCCCAAGGATTCACGCACCTGAGCACAGAAGCCATGGATGGTGTGAATCTGAGCAGTGTCGTAGTCGGCAACTGCCCGTTCGAGTCGTTCCAAACGGATGGCGATCTGATCGTTTTTGCAGTTGCCTAGATGTTTGAGGAGCGGATCATCGGTGTCGTTCTGCCCCAGTAAGCATCTTGCTAAGTATTCGGCTGATTCTGCGAGTCGAACTCGGATTCGATCCTTGAGCTCGGCGGTCGCTGCCCGGGTGAAGGTAACAAGCAGAACCTGCGAGATTGAGATGTCCTGTTCCGCTACGAACCTGACCGTCAGAGCAGCCAAAGCGAAGGTCTTGCCGGTTCCTGCGCTGGCCTCGAGCATGGTGGTCATACCCATCGGAAGGGCATCGGCAATCTGAAACACAGGCCGGTCTTCAGGAGCCATCGAGACGGGTTCTGTTGAAGGGTTCTTGGGGTTGCTCATTCGTCTTCCTCGGTATCGTCTTCGCTCGGTTCTTCAGCAGTCTCAAGATTTTCTACCGTCAGTGCATCCTCGATAACTGACCAGAGGCGATTGGATTCGGTCGTAAAGTTAAAGTCCCCAAACTGAGCAGCAAACAGCTCGTTGTAGCTCAACGACCCGAATGCCAACGAGTGATACGGGTCATCGCATTCCTTGGGAAACTTGCTGAAGGGGTCTGCGGGGGTGCCCCACACATCTTTGGGTTTCAGATTCTTGAAGTAGGCATACGAGGTTTGCTGAAAGAGAGGCAGCGGGTACAGCAAGCCGTCCCTGTACTGCTCCAGAAGTTCCTCTAGAGCACCGAGCGCCTCGGTTTGCCGATCCTTTGCAGTGGCTCCTCTGACAGACCAAGAGCGCTGCTCGACAGTTGTCTTGGCGTCTGACTCGGGCCGAGTAATGAGCACTCCACGCCAATGTTGGCTCGGGTCTGTAGCTGTGAGGACAAGCAAATCAAGCGCAAGGCGGATCTGGTGTTTCGGTTTTGGTCGGCTATACAAAATGCGTAACGGACCTGGGCGATCACCATCTAGGCAGTTGCCAACAGATCCAACGATGTGGGTGTCCTCGCTCAGCCTCAGGTCAATGGGGTGTGCATGCGGAGCCGGGCGCCGGACTCCAACTTTCTCAGCGGTCGTCAGGAGAGCCGACACCTCATCAGCGATCTCCATAAGTGCCGGTAAGGCAAGGCTCGGAGGGGGTAGAAGCCCGCGTGCACTAATGCTGTGCTGCAATGCTGCAACTTGCGGCTGATCTAGCTGTGTGTCGGGCGTAATGCGAACTAATTCAGCTAGCCGCATAGTCAGGCCAAGTTCGAGCAGGTCAGAACCAAACTCTGATGCATCCAATTTTCCGAGCTTGATTGGCAGTTCGCTACCCGAAGCCTCGGAAGCTTTGGGAATGTAGACATTGAGCCGATTACGGAAAAAGGTTTTTACTGGAGCCTCGAAGAAATACCCGAGCTGAGTAAGTTCAACCGTGGCGGTGGCGGAATCATCAGCCGGTAGCGACTTTGACATGAAGACCTGATTGAAAACCGGCTGGTTCTGCTGGGAGTTCAACAGCGCCACTGCACCTTGGCATGCTGCGGGGTCAAAACTGATGGGCTGCTCGCCGCCATCGGAGCTGAAGTTTTTGGGATCGAAGGCTTGCCGTGTGTGGGTAGTCATGACCGTGAACCCACCTGTATCGCCCTCGCCCTCGCCCTGTGATGGCTCGACTCCCTGCAGATCCTGCACCTCTAGTCCGGTGGTCTGTGCAATGACCTTGAGTAGGTCATCGAGCATCACCGACTCTGGCACTTTGTTGTTGGTTCGCACATCGCGTGAGGCGCAGGTGATGACAAGGTGGTCTTGGGCTGCAATGAGCGCTGCGAGCAGTTCAGCACGGGCCTCATTACGCGGGTCACGGTCACCGACTGCGGGCGCAGTGGGGATGAGGTCATCGCCGCTAGCTCGTGACCCCGGGAGTGCATCGGCATCTAGGCCAAGAATGCAGACCACGCGATACGGCACTGCAGCGAGTTGGCCCGGGGTGGCTACCAGAATGGTTCCAACATCCATACGGGCTTTTGACTTGGCACCCTCAAGGCCCATCTTGAGAAGGGCACGCACATCAGCAAAGGTCAACAGCACCTGGCTCGCAGAATCCTCAACACCCTCAGATTCCCCGGCGTTCTCAGGGTCCCCGGCCCCCTGAGAATCCCGAACAAGATCGTTCAACATCGTGTCGAACTGCGATCGTTGCCAGTACTCAAATCTGGCTGGCGCAACCATCAGGTCGGCTGCTTTACGCAGAGCCTCGCCCCATTGCTCAATGGTCTTTTTCTTCTCGCTGCTGGAGTCAGGAAGCACCTCATCGTGGATGTGAGCAAGGGTACGTACAGCCTCGGCTAAACGCCCCGCCGTAGAAATTCCAGCGTCGTCGAGTGGCATCGGGGCAATGCCGCCAGTAGCCAAAGCAAACTTGCGAGCAGCAGAAACTCCTGCAGCCTCGGCCAGTTCTGCCACTGCAGTGCCTGGTGGAACTGCATCTCGCAGGTCATCGCCCAGCGCGATTCCCATCATGAGCTGATCAATACCGGCCGCCCACGAGTTCGCCGTATGGGATGGATCGATATTCCAGGTCTCTCGCTGCGCGCCGTCAAGGCCCCAACTAATGCAGGCTTCTTTGGTCCAAGTGGACAACAGCCCGAGTGACTCACCATCTAGGCCAAATCGCTCTCTGACTGCAGATGTGTGAAGTAATTGACTCACGCTCTCTACATCGAACCTGCCAGGCAGAATCTGCAACATGGTGGCGATGGAGTCGAGAACTGGATTGAACGAGCGTGCCGAACGGTCAATCACGTTGTAGCGCAGGGCAGGCAACTGGCCATCGATTGGCTGCTCGCCGAAGTTTGCAGGAGCGCCGAACACAGCGCTGAGTACCGGCGCGAACTGCTCGAGTTGTGGACACAGAATCACGATCTGAGATTCGGTCAAGTCGGGATTGTCACGCAGCAATCCAAGAATCGCGTCTCGTAAGGCCTCGGCCTGCCGAGTGGCGCCTGGTGCTGAGTGAATCTGTACCGAAACATCTTCCTCTGCGGGAGCATAAGGAGTAGGTGAGATCGATCCTGCGTGCAGGTCTTGTTGCAGTCGATTGAGCAAGGTGTCGGCCGTTGCATCATCCGAGGTGAGGACAGTGTCCGGTACCAGCCCTCCAGCGCCAAGCAAAAGGGCCGACTCAAGCGGCCGTAACGCCCACGCGTTGAGTAGTGGATGAAGCTGTCCGGCTGTGCCGCCTTGTTGAACACTGGGGTTGATTTCTGCCTGAGGGTCTGATCGTGAGAAGGCCCAGGAGGTGCTTGGGTGTGCAAGAACAGGCGGATTTGCCTTTACCTGCTGAGCGAGGTGCTCTGAGGTGACCGCCGACGGGGACAGCAGAAGCGCTGTGACTTTATGGTGCTTCGAGACTGCAGTGAGCAGCGGGCCGAGATCGGCTGAAATAACTGACTGACCAAAGACAAACATGCGGCCCGGCAATGACTTCTTGCCTTGTTCGCCCAGCTTGACATCACCAGAACTGACTCGGCTGAGCGCACCTTCGAGTCGTTCGGATGGGGTGGCGATATTTGTGTACTGCGCGGTGATTCGGGCATGAACAGCACGAAACAAACTGGGCTGCCAGAGCTGTGCCTCGGGCAGGTCACTGCCATCAGGCCCGAAGTCTTTGTGGTCGATCCAAGACAGAATCATCTGCGGCCGATGCACCATATAGCGATCAAAGAGCAGTGATATTGGTAGGGCACGCCCGGCTAGTGAGACTGCCGAGTTCAGGTTGGTGAGCCGCTCATCGAGTCCGGATGAGGATCCAGACAACACCTCGAGCAGAGTCCAAACCAGGCGCTCGGCACGCCAAGGGTCGACAATCTGCTCGGCAGCAGACTGCCCCGAGCCTTGCCCGGCACGATCAGCATCCAGAATCAGCCAACGTAAGGCTCCTGGAAAGACCATCTGAATATTCGCTGAGATGCCGTCCGCTTGAGCCTTTTCGCGATCAGTCCCAAGCTGCAGAGCGAGTTCTTGATTGAGGTAGTTACGAAACCCCAAGGAGGGAACCGAAACCCACTCCTGCTGGAAGGGGTCGGGAGTCGGTTCAGACAAACCTTCTACGAGCGCATTGATCAGATCTTGGGGCCGATCGGCCATAACAACTTTGAGCACGCAGAGAACCTACACACGGGGTGTGACACTTTGCGCCGAGAATCCGGGCATTGAGCCAAGGCCAGCTACCCTCACCTGCATGAGGAGGGCTGATGAGGTGCCACAAAGCGAGTGGTTAGCTCGTAACGCATCGGCGTTCGCCGTTGCAGCGCCTCAGCCTGCAAGCGAGGACGAGGTTGTGGTCCTCCCCCGTCGTGAGATTTCGAGTTGGCTTGACGCATTACCCGAGGAGCGAGATGACCTCTGGGAACTTGTTCGAGCGATGCGAGACCGCCTAGTCGCACAAGGCTCGCCGTCCGTTCATGTCTCGTTTCAAGACGGAATCGACACTGGGCACTTAGAGATTCACATCAAGAGCGCTCAACCCGCAGCGAGCACAGTTCCCTCCACGGAACTGCCCCCCACTGAACTGCCCCCCTCTGGACTGCTCCCCTCAGGACTGCACCTGATCGACGCTCAAGATGGCCGCAATCTGCGGTTGGAACTCATCCGTTGCCTGCGAGACGACTCGCTCAACCGCATCGACCTACTCGTCAGTTTCATTATGAAGTCGGGTATGGGAATCATCGGTGAACGCCTCGAGTCGGCCATTGAGCGTGGAGCTCAGATTCGGGTGCTGACCACGGACTACTTGTGTGTCACCGATGCTGATGCGCTCGCTCAACTGCTTGACATGAGCGAGGATGCGGCACCACTTGAGGGCAACATGGATGTGCGCCTCTTTAGCGATCCCCGCACTTCCTTTCACCCAAAGGCCTATCTCTTTCATTCCTCCGAGTCTGATCA
>CAMDLX010000085.1 GCA_945901935.1 Bifidobacterium breve
TCAGGGTGATGTGCTGCTGCGAGTGCGGCCACGGTGGTGGAGTCAATCCCGCCTGAGAGGAAGGTTCCCACTGGAACGTCAGCCTCGAGTTGTTCCTGCACTGCGTTGTCGAGTGCTCCTCGGAACCACCGAGCGGCCTCATCTTCGGAGATCCCATCCATCACGTCGGGGGGAGTCCACCAGCGGTCTACCCGAGGTGCGTTTCCGAGCGACCAGCGCAGCCGAGAGGCATGTGGAATCGATTCGATATCGCTCCAGATGGACTGACCCGATGGGATGTATCCCTGCCTGAGCATCTCGGCCACCATGCTTGGATCAGGAGTCATCCCTCCGAACCCAGCGGCGCGCAAGGCATGCGACTCAGATGCGAAGGCTAAGAGCCCGTCGCTAGTAGTGGCGTAGTACAAGGGGCGCTCACCGAATCGGTCGCGCGCCATCAGAAGAGTCTGCGAGCGGTCATCCCAAACAGCTAACGAGAAGGTTCCCGGAAGGTGAGGAAGAAAGTCGGACCCGTACTCCTCGTAGAGCGGCAGTACCACCTCACAATCGGATCCGGTCCGAAACGGATACTGCGAGTACTGCTCTCTGAGGCGCTCGAAGCCGTAGATCTCACCATTGCAAACGGTAGCGACCTGCCGGTCGGGACTGTACAGCGGTTGGTGACCACCGGCAGGGTCGATGATGGACAAGCGTGCACTGCCCAGCACGGCGTTTTGAAACACCGCCATGCCTTGCTCATCGGGCCCACGGTGGTTCAGAGCAGAGATCATTACTTGGACGCGGTCAGCAAGCGCGTCTGCACCTGCTCCGACTATCCCGGCAATGCCGCACATCTCTTGCTCCTTTGGGACCCCTGTTACCCCTTCACGCTAGCAACGAAAGCGCCAAATCCGACGGTGTCAGCGGCTCTGCCAGCTTCGTTTGCGTCGGAGCATGCTTGCCGACCCTGCCTGATGAAAATTCACTAGATGCTTGAGTACCATTAATTCTTAGTATCCTTGACAGGGCCAGCAGACGTGAAAGGGGCAGCAGGTGACAGTGATGACAACTCCATCTCAGCCTGGACCCGTGCTGCAGGATTTAGGTTTAAATCAGGAGTTCTTGCAGCAGGGAGTGGTGACACGCCCGTTTTTCTCTTCCGAGCAGGTAGCGGAACTACGCAGCGAACTCGATCAGCTCGGCACCTTTGGTGGGACCGGATTTTACGACACTGCAGCCGCAGCGCTTGAGTCTGCCCAACGCGAAGCAATCCACCGAATTCTCTGTTCAGCGTTTGCCCAGGGTGCTAGCGAGCTACTCGTAGATTACGAGCCGGTGATGTCCTCATTCATCGTCAAAGGACCGGGACAGGACAGTCAAAAAGAGATCCATAGGGATTTTCGCCTCCTCGATGAGTCGCAGTTCCGGGCGGTCTGCATTTGGGTGCCTCTAGTGGATGTGGACGAGAGCAACGGCGCCTTGGCCGTGATCCGGGGGAGCCATCAGGTTGACACCGGTCCGCGATCAGTCCCGATGACACCTCGTTACTCACAAGACCCTCTCCTTGAACTGAGCTTCGAGGATACCGAGACAGTTCCTGTCTTGGCTGGCGAGGCAGTTGTGTTCGACATGGCCCTTGCGCACGGGTCGGATATGAATCACTCCAACCTGCCGCGCTATGCAGCCGCAGTGGCCTATGCCCCAAAATCTGCACCGCTCTCGCTGTATTTTTGTGACAGTGACGACAGTGTTGAAGAGCTTGAAATCCCTCATCCCGACGTTTTCCGCCAGATCGACTGGCGGGCGCGCCCCGATTACTTACAGTCACTTGGCAAAATCTCGGGTGATCGGCCTCCAACAACCTCGGCTGAATTCCTTGACCAAAGCAGGACAATCTCGCAGGGTTCGCCGCATAAGCAGTCCTCGGTGGGTTCTGAGTCCGCCTGAAGTTCGGGACACAGGTCAGTCGGGTTGCTCATTGCTGTCCTCCCATGAGGATCCCTTAGGAACCGCTGGTATCGTTCTATCCGTGGATCTCGTAGACCAAGAGACCAGAAGGCGCTCCAGGGGAGCTTGGCTCACATGACCGAGGCAACAGTCGAATCAGCCCTGCGGCACGCACCTAGGCCGTTCTCGGCTGCCAACCTGCGCCGCGCCCGCAGTGAGGCCCGCCTGACAATTAGCTTTGCTCGCCGCGAGTTGCACAGTAAATACAGGCAGAGCGCCCTGTCCCTGTTCTGGGGCATTGTCCAACCCATTTTGCTGGTTCTGGTCTATGCGGTGGTCTTTAGCCAGATCCTCAATGTGACTGGTGGAAACATTCCCTACTTGTCTTTTGTGGTAGCCGGCATAGTCGTCTGGCGCTACTTCTCAGCAGGTTTGAGTCAGACGACATCATTCATCGACCGATCCTCGGTGTTGAGCAAGGTATACTTTCGGAGGGAAGTCATTCCCCTTTCTGGCTGCGTTGCTGCGCTGTTAGAACTAGGTGTTGGCCTTGTGGCCATCGTGGCCGTTGCATGGATTCAAGGCATCTCGCCTTCAATCACTCTGGTAGCGCTACCGCTCGTGCTATCGGTGCTTTTGGTCTACACCATCGCAATAGCAATTCTTCTTGCAACTATTACCGTGTTCGTTCGAGACGTGGCCCATGCCATGCCAACCATTAGCCAAGTGCTGTTCTTGGCCAGTCCAATTCTCTACCCGGAGTCCCAGATTCCCTCGAATCTCAAGTTCCTGGGCACTGTCAATCCAGTAGCAGTGGTGGCAGAGGCGACTCGAGCAGTTTCACTCGAGGGAATTTGGCCCAACTTTGATCTGCTGATGGTGCATCTCTGTATCGGTACTGCACTGCTAGTCGGTTCAGTCGTGTACCTGCGGTCTATTGAAGATCGAATCGTGGACGTGGTCTGAAATGGCCCAAAAACCACTCGTCCACGTCGACCACGTTACGAAGGAATACAGGCTGAGCCAAGAACGGACCAATGCCCGTGCCCTCATCCCAGGCAGGCGGGGCGAGGCGGCTGAGTCCACTACGTTCCGGGCGCTCAATGACGTCTCATTTACCATGCAACCCGGTGACACATTGGGCTTGATTGGTCATAACGGTGCCGGCAAGTCAACTCTGTTGCGAGTCCTCGCAGGCATCGTCGAACCCAGTCGGGGCCATGCTGTTGTCAATGGCAGGTTTGCCTCTCTCATTGAGCTTGGAATTGGTTTTGATCCGGAACTGACCGGCCATGAGAACGTGTTCTTTGCTGGGGACATCATGGGTATGTCAAAGGCCGAGATTCGCGGAAAATACGATGAAATCATTGAGTTCTCGGGAGTTTCTGAGTTCCTGGATATGCCAGTAAAGCGCTATTCCACAGGAATGTGCGCCCGCCTTGGCTTTGCAGTCGCAACAGCAATTGACTGCGACTTACTCCTTGTTGATGAAGTGCTGTCAGTGGGTGACTTTGAGTTTCAACGACGTAGCTTGGAACGCATTCGGGAAATGAATGCGGCGGGTGCGGCGCTGGTGCTTGTGACACACAATCTGTGGGCAGTGAACTCGATGTGTGAGCGCGTCATCCTGTTGGATCACGGTCGGATCGTTGTCGATGGCACTCCTGCAGAGGCCATGAAGCAGTACATCGGCGAGGAACCCACCACTGAGTTGGATCCTGAAGCAGGCGCGACATTCGAGGACTTCAGGGTGCCGCCCATGATTGCGGGCAAGGTTGAGATTGATTCCATTGAGGCGATTCCAGAGGTCATTCGGTCGGGAGAAGCCATCACGATTCGAGCCAAGATCACAGTCAATGAACCATGCGAGGGTGTGTTAGTGATGTCGCTATTTACCAGTGAGCGAGCTGTCTATGCAGAGAGGGAGCTTGGCCCCTCGGACTTTCTAGCCACCCCTGGCACCTATGTCATTGACGCTGAAGTTCCTCGGGTGCCCATGGCGACCGGCCGGTTTCAGTTCCGCATCGCGGTACTCCCGCAGGATGACCGCCATTTGGATCAGGTATTTCCTGCAGCCCTCGCAGTCGCCTCGGCCGAGATGAAAATCGATGGCGAAGTCATGGCTCGGCCTGGTCTCAAGCTTCAAACCAACTGGTCGGTGCAAACAGCTTCCTGACCTAGCTGGTATTCACTCGGAGGAGAGCGAGGACTCAAGGTCTGCCATGCTGGCTGGCCGGTACAAGGGAGTCTCAACTAGGCAATCCGGGTCCAACTCGGGGCTCATCAAGTTTCCTGAGCGGTACATCTCTGGGCCGACGTTGTAGATCTGGGCCGTACCTGCAACTGCACCATTCTGGCTTCGGGCGTAGCGCATTTCGCAGTCGGGCGGTATGAGTGCACAGATGGCAGCAACGCGCTCGGCGTTCGAGGTATTAGCAGGAGAGTGATGAATAACTGCCCCGTCAATTACCAATACTTGGCCCGCAGAGAGCTCCACTGGCACTGATTTCTTCAGCGCATAGGTGCTGACCTCTGAGTCAAGCGAGTCCACGTCCGGCGGCCGAACGCAATTACGCATTCGATGGCTCCCTGGAAGCAGATACAGCGTCCCATTGGCGCTATGGGAGTCAGTCAGGGGAATCCAGAGTGAAATGCTGACTTCTCGAGTCTCATCGAATACAGAGGGATCTTGGTGCGGGTTGCGAGCACTGTTCTGAGCACCCGGTTTAGAGACAAAAGATCCGCCAACCACCGTGGTCGTGTTCGGCTTGAACAAGGGGTCAAAGTGCGGGCCGAGCATGCTCCGCACGCCATCCCAAAGCTGCGCCCGCAGGTCGAGTCGAGAAATCATCATGGATGGAAGAAACACACCTGAACTGTCTCGGCCCACCTGTTCGAGAACCCCTTGATACAAACCTGCGAGGGCTTCTACCGTCGCAGAACTCAGCGAGTTCGGCAGCACGGCGAAACCATGATCAGCCAATTCTTGATTGATGGACTCGTCAACGAAGTGAGTTCTTGGCCGGGATTCACAAGCTTCGCTTGATCCTTGCTGGCTCATCCAGAACTCTCCAGTCAATCAGGGCCGTCTTTGCACTGCATCAGCATGACCGATTCTATCGGGCTGAGACTCCAACGGGATGGGGCGCTCGGCATTGCGAGCAGAGTCAGAGGCCGCAGCAGCGACTAGGCCAGCAAGATTTCTCGGGCCTTTTGATGGGTCTGTAGCTAGAATACGAGGACGATGCGAACAAGGCGGAACCTGTGATCGATTCAAGAACTATTGAAAATTCAGACACAGTGACCCAGACCACATTCAGAGACGCAGACTACGAAACGGCGTTCCAGCGCGACGGCTACGTGGTTGTGGATTTCGCCACTCCAGAAATTGTCGAAGCTCTCCTTGAGTCCTACACACGATTGAATTCAGGCATTGACTCTGGGTACTACCCAAGTTTGATGAGCCCCGATCAGGACTACAAAGCTGCCGCCAACGAAGAGGTCGGCGCGATTGTTTGGCCGCTGCTCAATCAACTCATCGAAGGCTATGAGCCCCTCGTTGGATACTTCATGGTCAAGCATCCGGGCCCCGAGACCGAGGTTTCTCCCCATCAGGATTGGATCTTGGCAGATGAGTCTGAGCATCCAACTATGGGGGTGTGGCTTCCCCTTACTGAAGTGACCGAACAGGTCGGGCAGATGAAGGTTCTGCCGGGTAGTCATAAGTGGCTGACGGGGCTGCGAGGTAGCCCAGGCTTTCCCATGGAGTGGGAGGCCGAGCATGAGCGAGTCCGTGACGAACTCATGGTGACCGTTCCTATTCAGGTTGGCCAAGCCATGGTGTATGACATTCGTGTTCTGCATGGGACAGCGCCGAACCGCTCACAGAGCACTCGTGTTGTCGGAAGCCTCTATGCCCTTGCAGAGAACGCCATTCCGATTCACTTTTACAAGTCCCCCGAAGGACTTGTGCAGGGTTATGAGATCGCCGATGACTTCTACACCACCTTTATGATCGGTGATGTCCCGCCCGGCGAACCGTTCATTGAGATCAAGGACTACAGCGTTGAGCAACTCTCGTTCGACGAGATTGCCAGTCGCTATGCAGCTTCTCGGTCCTGAACTCTTCTCTAGACCTTAAGAAGGCGTAGAGGCGGGAGCGGGGTCTGCTCCAGCGGGAATATCGCAGTACAGGCCGAACCCGTCGACTTCGCCTGTTTTGTTAGAGGTGAACCACGGTGTGGGCTCGAACATCATGTCTGGATGCTTGCTAGACACCAAGCCCCAAGGGTTTTCCCAACCTGGAATAACCCAAAGGTCAACCATCCAATGATTGAGCTCTGGTCGGAACACAGCCCCAAGGTCTTTACAGCGCTGCGCTTGTTCTGGGTACGGGTTCCCATTGGCGTCGTACTCAACACTGCCGACAATCGAGTTGTCTTTCTCGCAAAGGTTTGAGTGGTAGTGCCACGGAATAACTTCTAGGGGCAAGTCCGTGGGTGGCCCATCTGCCATTGCCCCGAGGACGTTATAGGCCACGGACATCACTCGTGAGTCCGGGCTGTCGCCGTCGAAGGCCAACATCGTTGGGCGAGACAAGTCCAGCTTGGTGTTGAAGCGAGACCAGTTGATGTATTCAAACCCTCGTCCGTTGATCCTCTGGAAATTCCGGACGAATCCCTGCTTCTCGGCCTCTGCCACGGTCTCAATCTTGAGAGCCGCTTCTCGCACTTGGACCAGCTGCTCTCCAAGCAGGCGCCGGCGCTCTGGTGAAAGCAAGGTGGATGTGCCGCCGTAATGCACGGTGGCCTTCATTTGAGTGGGCTGAGCCGTTCCCCACCCATAGAGGGCTTTGGAGGCATCGTTATCGTTCACGGTTTCATGCGGAAACTGCGGATCGGCAGGTAGTGTGGTGGGTGCTGCTTCGGTGGGTGTAGCGGCGGTGACAGGAACCGTGGATGCAGCTGTAACTGCGGCGGCGTTCTCGGTTTGGGTTGATGCAGGATTGGTCACCAGAACTGCAGCCACGACTGCCGCCACAGCCACTAGGCACAGCCCAATCTGGGCTATCACAGCGTTATTGCGGCCCCCGCCTGCCTTCTTCATGCTTTCATGTATACAGCAAACTCGGTTAGGTGGCAACAGGTTGAACCCCCATATAGAGGCGAAACGTAGCCAATTCACAGGTGCTGCTGCAGGTCTACCTAGCGGGCAAGGTGCTCAGGCTAACGGGGAAGTTGCTCAGGGGTAGTTGCGGAGAGCCCCGAGTGAATCTGGGCAGCATCCCGCTACAATCAACACCAAAGTGAGTCCATCTAGGGGAGCATGTCGTTATGTCATCGCCAACGGAACTCGGGTTTCTCCCTATTGAGTCCTGCCGGGTTGATCGAGCGGTATTCCGCAACCCCGAGCAGCAGGCCGAGTTTGACCGCAAAGGCTATGTCGTTATGCCGTTGCTGTCGCTGGGCCAAGTTGATCAACTGGTCTCGGGATATGACTCCATTGCAGAGTCTTTGGGTGGGGCGAGCAGGCCAGAGGATTACAACGATACCTATGCCGAGTTCAGCATTATCCACTCGCGACCAGAGTTCCGGCGACAGGCTTTTGATCTGATTACCTCGGTGCTTGGCCCTGAGGCCCAGAAAGTCTTAGTTGATTACCGGCCACTCATCGCAAATTTCGTCAACAAACTGCCTGGCACAGGGGTGGTACCCACACACCAGAATCTCTCTGTGGTTGATGAGTCGCAGTATGCCTCGGTTTCGGTCTGGGTTGCGCTCGTAGATTGCGTGCTCGACAACGGGGCAATGTCTCTGCTTGAGGGGAGTCACCGGTCGCTGCGCAGCCGGCGCGGCATGTGGGCCTATCAAGCTTTTGGTGGAATCGAACAAGGGATAATTGACGAATTGCTCACCCGGGTCGAGGTACCAGCGGGCCATGCCGTCATCCTTGATGATGCACTCGTGCATTATTCGCCGCCGAACCAGACGGATCACCGCCGTCTGGCGATTCAGCTTGTGATGGCTCCTCAAGAGGTCAAGACACTGTGGCATCAGCAGATTGGCACCAACGAGGACGGCTTAGACGTGCAAGTCTGGGAAATTGACGAGCGGTTCTTCTTTGAGTTCTGGCACGGAGATGGAGACGATCGCTACGGCCAAAAGGTGGATCGGATTACCGTTCCCTCAGTCAGCTTGGCAATCGAAGATCTTCAAGAACTACTGGGCAGTTAGGTCTAAGACTGGGGCTAGCTCCAGAAATACACTTGCTCCTCGTCCTGGGACAAAGCAGCAAATCCACCGATTGTGACGCGCTCACGCTCGCCATGTACCGGCTCGACTCGGTGCCAGATTCTTCCGCCGGTAAAGAGGATCATGTCTCCTACTTGCAAGTCCACAGGAGTCTTGCCGAACCGTTCGAGCAGGCCGTCTCGTTCCTCGCTCATCGGCAAGGCCCGAACATCCTCGGGGGTGTCGTCCCACATCAGATCGTAGAGAACAAGCTCGCCCCCGGAATCGGGCCTCTGGCCCACCACGAAGTAACTCAACGAGTTCCACATGCGCGCAATCTGACGCAGGTGCTCGTACGACCCCCAAGCGTTACAGAACTCGTTAGCAGTATGCGCATGCATGACCCCACCGTCGGGCGGAAGAAAGCGAATCGTGATGGGAACGTAATCACCGCGTCCCTCTTCTGAGGGAACGCTAGCTGGGCGACCTCCGCCGACTGCCGAGAGCACCTGTCCAATACGTCCCACAAAGTCCACATCAAAAAGCTCGTCTACGCGATCGTTGATGATGGGAGCGGCGGCGTAGTAGTCGGCGCGGTCATCATCAGCGCCGACTATTGCAGTACCAAAAAAGATTTGCTTGCCGTAGTCATTGAATTCATTGGCATGGGTGCGAGCACGGGACACCCCCGTGGCGACTTCTTCTTCGGTGAAGACACCGCGAATCGACATCCCATCAAGCGTGCCGGCGTAGATTCGCTCGATCGCGTCCGGGTGGTTGGAGACTTCAGCGACTGGCAGATCGAGCCATTCCCCAAGGTGCGGGCGGTTGGGGTCAACCTCGGTACTCGGCGGGGCCGGGGCTACTTCTTCTACCTCGGCAGCGGGTGCAGAAGCGGCCGAGACCTCATGCTGATTCTCTTGCACAACTGCTTGAGTTCCAGGCTTACTGCGGAACCTATCAAGAAGACCCATGTTGAATGCCTTTGCTGGTCGACTCATCCGTCCCCGGGATGAGTTACATATCTTCTCTAAGTTAATCGGGAATGCTCAGGTATCCTCACTATCTAGGAGTTTTGCGGTCACTTGCCAGTCGAGATCTGAGGACTAGATGCGTTCCGAGTCAGGGGGAAACTCCATGAAACAGCAGATGGAAGCTTCGCTAGAGCGTGCGACTATTTGGCTTTCTGCTGAGCAGAAAGCCACGGGGGAGTTTCCCTCATATGCGAGTTCGTTGCTCGAGGCGCAGGATTGGCAACCAGACAGCGTGAACTTTGTAACGGCTCTGACCTCGATCGCTCTCGACGGGGTAGATCTGCCAGAAGCCGAAGCCATGAGAGAGCGGGCCGCGCAGTATTTGATGGACCAGCGTGAGGGCGCTGGTCTATGGCGATACTGGGCAAAGACTGCAGAACTGCATGACTACACCCCACCCGATGCAGACGACACTGCATGTTGTTCGCTCGCAGTCGGTAGTTCCGCTGGAACTGCTAACCAACGACTCCTGTTAGCTAATTGCGACCCGCAAGGAAGGTTCTATACCTGGATGCTGCTGCGTCCCGAGATCCGCAGTTTGGCGTACCGCTGGCAACTGCGCTCCGAGCGCTCGGGTGCTGCTCAAGCAAGACGAGTAGATCTGTGGGAGAACTCCGAGGCGAGCCCGCAGGACGTTGACGTCACCGTAAATGCAAATGTCATCCGCTACCTCGGGCCAAATCTTGCTCCAGATCCGGCTGTCGAGTGGGTGGCCTCGGTTGTTGAGGCCGGGACAGAGGTCGAAGAGGATCATTGGTATCGCAGTCGAACCAGCCTGTACCGCAGCGTTGCCATTTCCGCCCGGGACGGAATCGAGCGCTTCGCCAGTCTTCGCAATCTGATTATCTCTCGCATTCTGCAAGATGCGGCCTCTGATGGATTCCGAAGTGATCTTGAACTCGCTGACGCATTACGAGTGCTCAGGCTCTTTGATGCGGCTCGCCAAGATTGTGCGAACCTTGCAGACCTGCTGCTGCAGCGACAGCTTCCCGAGGGCTGTTGGGAGCGTTCAATCTGTTACTACGGAGGCCCACAAGAGAGCTTTGGTTGGGCATCGGAGGCGCTCAGTACTGCAACTGCGATTGGTGCGCTCCATGGAATCGATCTTGG
>CAMDLX010000086.1 GCA_945901935.1 Bifidobacterium breve
GTCACAAAACCGGCAAGCGGATCTTGGCCGACCACCCCAATCAAGTCAGCGAGTTCGCGAGGCGGATGACTAGATGTGTCACGGCCATTCACGGTGACTCGACCAGAAAGAATCCCGCCGGTGAAATGTGGCACGAGTCCGTTGATTGCACCGAGCAGAGTGGATTTACCAACCCCGGTACGGCCCACCACAAGGCACAGTTCACCCTCCTCAATATGCAAGTCAACATTGTTCAGAGTGCGATGTTGTGCCTCGGGGTAGGTAACGCTTACCTGTTCGAAACGGATCATGAGCGCACCGGTGGTGGAGCGACCCACGCTGGCAAAGCACCAACCAAAATGGCAAGCGTCGGCAGGAGCGGAAGTGCTGGCCACTGCAGTGGTTGCAGCGAGGGATTCAGGCTCGTGGGGTTTCGGACTGCAGCAGCGAACATGGTGGTCGCGACGAGGATTCCAATTGCTGACACCCCCCACTCAGCAAGTAGCCACGGGTCTGGCCGGTAACGAGTTCGCTGCACCCTTTGCCCGCCGATGAAAAACCCAATACCTGCAGCAACTAGCCCCACTGCGAGCATCGGTACACCGAGGGTCCATGGACTGCTGCCATCAAGAAGCCCGTAAATGCCAATACATACCCCGATGAGTCCAGCAAGGACCAGAGTTCCAGTTAGGCGCCGGGTGCGTTGCGGAACATGTGCAGTCCTTCCGTATCCCCTCGAGTCCATAGCTGCTGCTAAGAGCAGTGAGCGATCAAGTGCATCGGTCATTACTGGTACTAAGACCTCTGCAAAGAAGTGAGTTCGTCGGCCGAGTTCACCCCGCAACCTGCGCGCTTTGCGGATCCGCTGTGCACTTTCGACTAACTGCGGAGCCATGGTCAATGCAACGGTCAGCGCTACACCGACCTCATGAAGGGCTCCGGGCACGGACTTGAGTAGCCGCTTTGGGTTTGCCAGCACATTCGCCGCACCTAAGCAGATGAGCAGAGTTGCTAACCGAAGTCCGTCATAGAACGCCGCTAGTAGGCCTTCCAGTGAGACCGCACCGCCAATCCGAACACCAGCGGCTACTGAAGGTAACTCCAGTTCGGGAAGCCGAAAGAGAACATGCGCCCCGTATTGCCCATCTAGCAGCAAGCGAAACACCAAGCGGGTTCCGATGATGATCAGGCCGAACCAAAGATAGGCCTTGAAGCCCTTGGCCCAAGGCGCTTCGGTGCGTCGAGCGGAGACTACAAAGGCGACTACGGCCAGAATAAGGCCGAGTAGAAGTGGGTTGGTTGTTCGACTAGCGGCCGTTGCCATTCCTAGGGCCCAGATCCACCATGCACCTGGGTGCAGGTCTCTTGCAGTGCGCCGGACTCGAGCAGAAGGTTGGGCTACCGGCCCCGTTCGCTCAGGGGCGAGTTGCACGTCGCCTCAACAGCACGGCGCCAGATCCAATGCCGAGGAGCAGTACTACTGCTACGAGGAGTCCGACCGGAGATGAGGTCGAGCCAGTTTCTTGGTTCAGGCTGAGCGCGGTCGGCGCGGTTTGCTCGCGATTGCGTGAGCGCGAAGCACCGGGCTCTTTCGAACTTGCAGGCTCTTTCGAACTTGCAGGCTCTTTCGAATTTGCAGGGCTAGACGAGGCAAGGCTGCTGCTAGGAGCGACCCCGGGTGGAGCACTGGGGGATGCTGCGGCATCTGCTGGGCTTGGCGCTGGGGCTGGCGTTAGGGGCGGAGTTGGAACTGGAGCCGTGGCTGGGCGTGAAGCTGCTGCTGGGTCTGGGGCTGGGGCTGGCGTTAGGGGCGGGGCTGCATCTAGGGGCAATGCGGGGGCGCCTGCTGCGGCTGAGATTGGAACGACTGCTGAATCGCAGCCTCCTCCGACTGAGAGCGATGGGCTGCTAGCAGCAAGCGCAGGTGGTGGTGGCACTCGGGGTGCTGGCGCATCTGAATCACTCCGATTCAGGGAGAACGACCAGCCCTGCACCGAGCCTGGCGGAGGCAAAATATTTCCTGCACCCAAGCTGCTGTAGCACCAGTTTCCGCCTCGATTAGCTAGCCAGTAGGACCAATATGCGGTGGTAGGCGCTGGTTGAATGCATTGTTCTGTAGTTGGGAGTTCCGCAATCTTGCAGAGAAACCCTGGGGCACGAGTGGCTGTTTGAAAGTTGATTCCGGCAGCAGTCAGAGCCTCGAATCCATTTTCTACTTTGCTTGATACGCAGCGGGTACTGATGCCCCCACCTAGATCTTGAAAGTCAATCACTACCGTGATGCCGGTTGCAGTAGTGCATGCACCCTCTGCTGCTGCAACGGGTGGAGCGTGCAGGAGCGAGGCGCTCAGAACTCCGGTGATTCCAATTCCGATTATCGCTGGCTTGGATGCCCGCAGGCCTCTTGATTTTCGGCTCATAGAGACCATTGCAACTCCAAGCATGAGGAGTGCGAGGCCAAGAAAGATGAGTGGTTTCGAGGGAGTACCAGTGAATGCAAGCGAGGTTGCTGTGGTCTGGGCTCCAAGCACGGCGGCAGGAGCCTGAGTAGCAGGGGCCGTGGAGATAGAGCCGGTGGCAGGGGATGTGTTTGTCGGGGCTGCGCTTGTCGGGACTGTGCTACTCGGGACTGTGCTACTCGGGACTGTGGTCGGCGGGACTGTTGCTGGCGGTACTACCGGCGATTCCGTCGCGAATGCGGGTGCGAAAGCGGAGAGGCCTAGGGCGAGCACTCCTTGGGTTGTTGCGCGGCGCCACTGATCTGCAAGGTTGCTAGGAATCCCACTCGTGACAGCGGCGGCACGAGCAGTTGGCGTATACGCGATTGCGCCGTTGAGTTGAAGCGAGGATGTGATCCAATTGGCGGCTCGTTCGGCCGCTTCTAGTTGTCCCGCTGCGCGAAGTGCCTGCGCCGACAGGCCAGTGCTGTTTGCGTTGATCGCTGCCGTGGAACCCGTTCCACCAAACCCTCCTGTGCTGCGGTCCTGCTTGGCTAACAGCCAGCCAAGAGCCCTGCTGAGGGCTGCTTCTACGGCGGGTGTCCGCTCCACGCTGAGGAGTGCTTGTGTAGCGATTGCTGTGGCGTCGGTATCGGAGCGATCGTTGCTGATGCAATTCGGCGTCACCGTATAAATCAGTCTGAATCCACCATTCGGGCACTGCTGGCCGATCAAGAAGTCAACCGCCTCAGTGGGAACCTGAGAATTGGTCAAGCTGAGGCTGAGAACCGCTAGAGCTTGACCAAAACCATTATTTGAATCACCGGACAGCGGGTCAGAAATGCTCGGGTTTCGATCAGCAAATCGCCCTGCCTGTGGTCCTGTGGTGACCATGAGGGAGCGGAGTTCCTGCTCCAAATCCAGCCCCGAGGAAAAGGAAGATTGCAGGCCTAGGCTCTCGGCGATCAGCAGGACTTTTGCAGTTGGGCCGGCCAGTCGAACGCCAAGAATCTGCGGTTCATAGGTCGTGAAATCGCTCAGATTTGATATCAGTTGGTTTGCGGCTGCTTGCGGAGCGGGGTCGGATCCTTGGCCGGCTGCAATAAAGCTCAGCACTGCATCTGCAGTGAGACCCCAGTCAGTTCTTGCTGGGCTGGTCCCGATGGCAAACCCGGGAAAGGTACTGCCGTTAGCGGCGAGTTGAGCGCTCAACCAGTCCATTGCAGCGGTTGCCTCGGGACGAGATGTCGCACTTGCTGCTGAAAGATTGGCAGCCGCTGTTTTAGAGTTGATGCCGCTGAGTGAACCCAGGCCCAATAATGCAGCCACTAGGCACACAGCAGTAATAAACGCCCGCCGAGGGCTGAACTGTTTCAATGGTGACTTGGTGAGTCTGGAGTGCATGTATGTGGTTCCCCTAGGCACCGTGTACCTAGAAAGCCACCCACAAAATTGCGAGGACGCACCAGGCCCCGGCATCCGTTTTCCGCGACGGACGAGCTCGAAGCATCACCACAAGTTGAGCATTCCGACTCACAAATCTGCGCACCCAACTTGGACTGCACACCTTGTTTACGGTTGCGGGACAGCGCCGGATTCTCACCGGCTTTCCTCAACTCACAGCGTAAAATTGTAAAACTGAAAAACCTTAACCAAAAACTACGTAATGAACCCTAGCGCAACTGGGCCTAGCAGGCTCAGGGGGTCAGGCTCAGGGCTTCAGGGTTGCTTCATTGATCTTGCAGTCGTCCATCAATCCCTGAATCAAGGTTTGGTTCGCCGCCAAACTACCCGTGGGATCAGCGGGGTCAATCTTGGTAGAAAGATCCTTCATCTTGTCGTTCAGGCATTCTGCCTGCTCAGTCGTGAAACCCATCTTCTTCCAGATCTCGGTCATGTCTCCTGACGGAACTGGGTCGGCCTGGGAATAACTCGTCGGAGTTGTCCCATCCTTACTGAGTGTCGAAGTTGTGGGTTCGATACTCGAAGTGTCTGCGCTGCTACATGAGAGCACTGTCATGAGGCCACAGAACAGGACTGAGGCTGCACACTTCCTGAAGCTGTGCGGTGAGTGGAGCATGTCGCCGTTCTAGTTGTCAGAGGTGAGTGGTGCTTCGTTTGGTCCGGGGTCGCCTTTGCGTTCCACCGAAAAATCAAACGGAAACAGTGCCAGTTTGGCCATCGAGAAGTTCTTGATTCCAAATGGAATTCCCAAGATCGTGATGCAGAGCAGGATGCCGAAGATCACGTGGGTGATGGCAAGCCAGATTCCACCGAAGATGATCCAGATGATGTTGAAGACACCCTTTGAGAACCTATTGCCCGGCGATTCGACGAGTTGCCTACCGAATGGCCACATGACGTAGCCCGCAAGCTTGAATGACTGAATGCCGAAAGGAATTCCAATGATCGTGATGCAGGAAACTACGCCGGCCAAGATGTAGGCGATCCCGAGCCAGACTCCGCACAAGATAAACCAAATAACGTTACCGATTGTCCTCATCTTCGCTCCTCGATCACGGTTCCCCGACCAGGGTTTCTAGGCCAATACGTTAGCGGTTCTAGATTCATGCTTGTCGCGCAAGTTCGACTCTGAGTTGGTCGATTTCTTCTTCACGCTCGGCCAAGCGGTGAGCGATTCCCCGCAACAGTGCTCGGGCGAGTCGTGGGATGTCATCAAGCAGGGTATTGAATCCTCGTCGGTCGATAACCTCGAGGGTCATGTCTGTTGCTGCCACGACAGAAGCTGATCGGGTAATCGAATCGAGCAGGGCCACTTCGCCAAAATAATCGCCCGGGCCGATTCGAGCCACCACCTGATCGTCCTTGATGATATTGGCTTCGCCAGAGACGATCAGAGCAAATTCTTGGCCTAGATCACCTTGGCGCATGATGGTTCTGCCCTGCTCAATGTGGACTTCGTCCGTGAGTTGATCAATCTCTGTGAGTTCCTCTTCGGTGAGGTCTGCAAAAATTGGTAGTTTCCGAATTTGTCCAAGGTTGTTCGCAGGAGCATTCACACAGACAATCTACTCACCCGTATTTGTGCAACGATGCCACTTTGGTATTCGTCTATGGAGGATTCATGGTCAAACTGTTTGCATTGCTGCGTAAAAATCCGGACATGACAACCGAGGAGTTCATTGCCCATTGGCGGGATCACCATGGCCCGCTGATCAAGAATGAACCACTTTTGGCCCGGCATATTGTTCGTTATGAGCAACATGTTCGTCACCGTGGTGATGCGCTGTCAGGGAATGAGGGCCTTGATGGGGTTGCCGTTCAATGGTTCAACTCGATTGATGACTTTGTTGGGTTCATGTCGGAGCCGGCTTATGCCAACTTGATCGCTCCGGATGAGCAGGTTTTCTTGGATATGAGTGCTATTGAATTCATCGTCACTGAAGAGCCTACGGTCGTCATCAGTGGCGAGGTCGAAACAGGAACAAGCACTGCATGACTGGCGGCGTGATTGTCACTGGCGGAGGTTCCGGTATCGGAGCGGCCGTTTGTCGTCAGCTTGCAGCAGAGGGTGTGGCAGTAGGTGTCCTTGATCGCAACGCTTCGGCCGCAGCACAGATTGCCGAAGAAGTTGGAGGAGTCGCGCTCAGTGCAAACGTTGCCAATAGCGAAGCGCTAGCTGCCGAACTTGAGCGGGGAGCAGAGCAGCTTCATGGGCTAGTTGGCTTGGTGAACAACGCTGGGATAGGCAATCTGAAGGGCTTCGAAAGCTATTCAGACGCCGAGATTGACCTGATATTTGCGGTCAACTTTTCGGGTACCTACTCGGCAATGCGCACTGCGGCCCCACTGATGCGGGCGAGTGGCGGGGGAAGCATCGTCAACGTGGCAAGCGTGTCGGGAGTCCGACCAACTCGTGGTGAAGCCCCCTACTCTGCGGCCAAGGCTGCAGTGATAGCCCTCTCGCAGGCTGCTGCGCTTGAGCTTGCACCGCAGATTCGGGTGAACAGCGTCTCGCCAGGCTTTATCCGAACTCCTCTGAACGAGGTACTTGCGGGGGATGAGCAACTTCGCAGCCAGATTGAGGCGGGCACGCCGCTTGGCAGGTTGGGCCGAGCAGATGAGGTGTCCGAGTTGATTGTGTTCCTTCTTTCGGATCGATCTGCCTATCTGACGGGACAAAATCTGGTTCTAGATGGCGGCTCTCTATTGAATTCAGCGCAAATGGATCCCGTGCTCGAAACCATGCTCGACCGGTACTCCTGACTGATCCACAGGGCTAACTGATCTACAGGGCTAACTGATCCACACCGCTAACTGATCCGCGGAACTGTCTGGTCCAGATGGCCCCTTGTGCAGATTTTTGCCCGGTCTAGAAACATTGACACATTCGCTAGGTCTGGGAAGATGCTGCTGTGATGATTCGCTCTTGGCACAAAGATAATGATTCAGTTTCGGATTCCTCGGGGACTGTGTTGTTCCCGTCCGTCGTGTTTGGCGACGTTCCCGTTCGACGCCTGTACCTAGCCGCAGCAATTTTGGTCCTCAATCTGTGTGACGTGTTGCTCACCCGGGCGGTGCTTGACCGAGGTGGTGTCGAAGGCAATCCGCTCATGGCCGGCTTGATGGAAGGTCTTGCTGCTCCACTTGGAGTCAAGGCAATCGGAGCAGCAGTAGTCGGAATTCTGTTGATGATTTCTCCTATTGAGTCCAAGTTCGCTGAGCGTGCAGTGGTGTGCGTGGCAGGGCTGTACTTGGGCATCGTTCTCTGGAACACCGCGATGCTCGGAATCCTCAGTCTCGGCTGAACGAATTCACCTAGGAACTAGAACCTGTTCCAGTTTCACCTGACAGGGGATTGTGAGTGGAGTTAGCATCCGTAGATGGACGCACCCTCTGAACTAACGGGCACTTCGACATTTCTTGACCCTGAACAGGTCCCCAAGATTGTCTCAGTCGATGATCATGTGATCGAACCTGCAGATGTATGGACATCTCGACTGCCCTCGAAGTATTCCGAGGTGTGGCCACGAACCATGCAAGAGCGTGGGCATATGAACTTTGTCGGTGGGGTGTTCTCGTATGAACCCTCAGACGATGGTGAACTCTGCGACTGGTGGTTGTACGAGGACCTCAAAGTTCCACAGACTCGCCTGTCGGCTGCTGCGGGCTTTGATCGCGATGACGTCAAAGTCGTGGGCATCACCTATGAGGAGATGCGTAAAGGGTGCTGGGATCCAGTTGCTCGACTCGAGGATATGGATGCCAACTGGACCGAGGCACAGATGTGCTTTCCATCTTTCCCAAGATTCTGTGGCCAGACCTTCATGGAAGCCAAAGACAAAGAACTCTCTGATCTTTGTGTCAAGGCCTATAACGATTGGATGGTCGAGGAGTGGTGTGGTGGTTCCGATGGACGCCTTATCCCGCTCACGATTGTTCAGTTGTGGGACGCGAACCTTGCCGCTGCAGAAGTCATGCGCAATGCGGCTCGCGGGGTCAAGGCCGTGTGCTTCAGTGAAATTCCGCCGTACTTGGGTCTGCCCTCAATCCACACGGATTACTGGGAGCCTCTGTTCAGAGCATGCGCAGAGACCAACACCGTCATCAACATGCACATTGGGTCAAGCTCAAAGATGCCCTCTACCTCAACCGATGCTCCTGCGGCGGTGGGATCAACGCTGACCTTTGGTAACGCTATGAGTTCCATGACTGACTGGCTCTTCTCGGGTTGGCTCGAGAGGTTCCCCACCCTCAAGATTGCTTACTCCGAAGGCCAAATCGGCTGGATTCCCTACATCTTGGAGCGTGCCGACAAGGTTTGGCATGACAACCGTGCTTGGGGCGGATTTGGTGAGAAGGTTCCTGAGCCGCCATCCACCTATTACTACCGACAGATGTACGGTTGTTTCTTCGATGATGAATACGGCCTAGACAATCTAGAAAAGGTGGGAGTCTCCAACGTCTGCTTCGAGACCGACTACCCGCATTCCGATAGCACCTGGCCCAATTCCCGCGAGACGGCAATCAAGCTCATGGGCCACCTTCCGCCCGATGTTCTGCGCAAGTTGATGCGCGGCAACGCCATTGAGATGCTTGGATTAGATCTCGATGTCTGAGTCCACGTATCGCTTAACCATCGGCGGCGAATCTGTAGAAGGTGGCGCCGGAACCTACGAAATCATCAATCCTGCAACGGAGGAAGTTGCTGGACTCGCTCCAGAAGCTTCAGTGGAACAAGCCAACGCAGCCGTTGAGGCAGCAGCTGAAGCGTTTGATGCTTGGTCGCGTACCAGCCCTGAGGAACGTGCCGCTCTTCTTGATCGGGCCGCTGACCTGATCGACGCTCACCGAGAAGAGATCATTCCCGTCCTACAGGCCGAGACTGGGGCCACGATGCGAGTGGCCAAAACCATGCAGTTTCCCCAGGCCACTGCTCGCTTGCGGCGCTATGCCAAGGGCGCTCTTGAGTCAACGCTTATTCCGCTCGAGCCTGCAGTTTCTGCCACAACCCCGTTAGCTCCTGGAGGGCTGATCTCGGCGGTGGCAAACCGTGCTGCCGTCGGCGTGGTGACCTGCATTACCTCGTACAACTTCCCGATGACGAACATGGCAGGCAAGATCGGACCGGCCCTCGCAATGGGTAACACCGTGGTGGTGAAACCCGCTCCGCAGGACCCGCTTGGCGTCATCCGCATGGTGGAACTCATGAACGAGGCGGGGTTCCCCCCGGGGGTCATCAACGTAGTGACAGGACTCGACACGGCCCCATCCGAGGCCGTGGTTGCCCACCCGCTGACGGACATGGTCTCGTTTACGGGGTCAACCGGAGTAGGCCAAAGAATTGGCGCGGTATGCGGCGCTCAGATGAAACGCCAACTCATGGAACTCGGCGGCAAGGGCGCCTGCATTGTTTTTGAAGATGCAGATCTCAAGGCTGCCATCGGTGGGATCTCGTCAGTCTGGGCATTTCATTCCGGGCAGATCTGCACCTCACCTACCCGCGTGATTGTGCATCGCTCGGTCTATGACCATCTCGTAGGTGGTCTGACCCAAGCCATTGGTCACCTCAAGGTGGGAGACCCACTCGAGCGCGACACGGTGGTTGGCCCAGTGATTTCTGCTGCGCACCGCGATCGCATCGAGGGCTATATCTCAACTGGTGTTGCCGAGGGTGCAACGGTTGCTGCAGGTGGGACTCGACCAGATATGGAACGCGGGTTCTACGTTGCACCGACCTTGTTGGTGGATTGCACGAACCAGATGACTCCCGTCCGTGAAGAGCTCTTTGGGCCCGTGGTAGTTGTGGTTCCCTTCGATGAGGAGGACGAGGCCATCGCAATCGCAAATGACAGTGATTACGGCCTGTATAGCTACGTATTTTCCAAAGATGCGTCAAGGGCATGGAACGTGGCAAGGCGTTTGCGCTCGGGCAACGTGGGAATCAACACCATGCAGCGCAACAACGAGGCCCCATTCGGCGGGTTTAAGCAATCTGGTGTCGGTCGCGATGGTGGCAGATTTGGTATGCACGCATACTCCGAATTGCAGTCAATTGTCTGGCCGGGCTGACATGGAGCAACTAAGCGGGGGGCTAGGGTCAGCATCATGAAGGCACTTGTATGGGATGGCACAGAAGCAAAAGTTGAAACTGATATTCAGGTCCGTGACCTGCGCGCTGGTGAGGTGAGGGTTCGTATCGATGCCGCTGGCCTGTGCCATAGCGATGTCTCGGTGCTCAATGGAACCATCATGTTTCCGCCACCCGTGGTCCTTGGCCACGAGGGTGCCGGCGAAGTCAT
>CAMDLX010000087.1 GCA_945901935.1 Bifidobacterium breve
TCATCTAGGCCAGCGGCCGCACCCTGAGTTGCGAATTCCACCACCTTCGGGTTGGTCTGATCAGCAGGGTCAGCCGGGTCGAGCGTGGGCTGAGCCATATACACGCCCTCATCCTTGCCTCCAGCGAGGGCCAGAGCTGTCTTCGAAGCGCAGGTGACCGAAATCATGGTCATGGGAGTCCAAGTTGTGGGAACAAAGGACAGGGTCAACGGACATGCAGTTCCGCCGACACCCACAATGAACGTATCTGCGCCCGACTGCGACAGCTTCGCGACCGAGGCCTCTGTGGTGCTACCTGCGAGCGGGTTGAATCCCTCTTCACCAACCAAGGTGATCTTGGTGCCTTCAATTGCTTTCTCGATGGCGGCCTTATAGCTCTGGCCGAAATCGTCATCCTGGTAGAGCAACGCAATCTTGGCTGTTGGGTTGACCTCTTCTAGGTAGCTAATCCAAGCGTTCGCCTCGGTTGCATAGGAGGGCAGACCCGAGATGTACCACGGGTATGCATTCGCGTCTCCCCACTGAGTAGAGCCCGTAGCAAGGGCGATGTTGGGAACGCAGTTCTCATTGAGGTAATCGCGCACGGACTTGTTGGTCTCGGTGCCAATGTTGCCGACTAGGGCAAACACGCCATCTTCTTCGACAAGTTGTTTGACCAAGGCCGGAGTCTTGGCTGGGTCGTACTCGTCATTCTTTTTGATGAGTTCAACCTGGTACTTCTTGCCGTCTGCTGCAGGAAGCCCACCAGCGGCGTTGGCTGACTTGAAGTAGGCCTCGAGGCCCTTGGTGACATTGTCGTAAATGGCATACGAGCCAGACTCGGGTCGGACAGTACCGATCTTGATGGTGTCGCCCGTAACGCCCTGCGTGCCCTTGTAATCAGTGCAATCCGCAGCCGGGTCAATAAATGCGGCTTCTGTTGAGTCGCTAGCCGTGGTCTCAGTTGACTCACTCGAGGAGGAATCATCGCGCCCTCCGCAAGCTCCGCCGATCAGGGCGAAACCGAGCAGCAGTGCTGCGCTGACTTGTATCGAGGTTTTTTTCATCTCAACTCCTATAGGGGTGGGGAACTTGCTGCTAGATGTGGGTAATGGTTATGGGTGGTCTGAGTTCTACTGCTACGCAGTGGCCTCTGGGCCAGCGGCAGCTGGACCTGAGCTGTGGGTAGAACTTCTTCGGGCTGACCACTTGGCCTGCAGCGTCCGAAACCCTCCAACTATCCCACCCGGTGCGAGCAACATTAACAGGATCAGTAAAACTCCAAGGATAACTGCCCGAGCGGGCTGAATCCGATCAGGCATCTGTTGAACAATGACGTCCGAGAACAGGCCATAAAAAACTGCTCCAATTGCAGGGCCGATAATGCTTGCCGCCCCACCCACGACAACCGCCACAAGGATGTAGATAGACAAAACTATGGTGAACGAACTCGGGTAGAGCTGCCCCTGGTCGAGGGCAAACAACGATCCACCGATTCCAGCAATTGCGGCGCTCAATCCGAACGTCACTATTTTCACTTGCGATACCGGGATTCCCGAGGATTCAGCAGCAACTTCATTGTCGCGAACTGCAACCAACGATCGCCCCACCCTGCTCTTAATCAAGTTGCGAGACAAGATGAAGATCACAACGGTGATACCTAGGAATACGAAGTACTTCCACTGGTCATTTTCTAGCCCCGCAACAGGGGACTCCAAGCGAATTGGCCGCTCTCGCATCTCCCCCCGATAGAGCTGAGGGCTTGTAATCTGCAGTCCCCCACTGCCTCCCGTGATCGCGCTGAACTGCTCCAAAAGGAGTGGGAACAGGGTGGCCACTGCCAAGGTGACGAGGGCCAAGTAGAGCCCCTTTATACGCAGTGCTGGCAATCCGATCAGGATCCCTGCAGCGAAACACACCACGGCTGATGCCACAGTTGCACCAAACAAGGGAACTCCAAATTCGGTGATCAATATTCCTGTGGTGTACGCACCAATCCCGAACAAGGCCCCGTGGCCCACCGAGATTTGGCCGTTATACCCCGTCAGCAGATTGAGTCCGCAAGCAGCGATCGCCAGGGTCATCCAGAAACAAATTTGCTCTACCCGGAAAGACGGAAACTGAAATGGCACAATCGCAAGAATCACAAACAGGACAAGCCAAGGAGCAACCTTGAGTGCCCAGTCGCCAGGGCTACGGTGAGAAGAAGCACCGGTGGTAACGGTGGCGCTCATACCCGGGTCACCTGCTTCTTGCCAAAGAGACCCTCTGGCCTGAACAGCAACACTGCCAGAATCAAAATAAACGCTGGGGCTAGCGGCATCTTTTCAAAAATCGTGATGTAGCGAGGCATCACCGAAGAGAGCGCTCCCACCACAAAGCCGCCAACCACTGCACCAACCAGAGAATCAAAACCGCCAAGAGTGATCGCTGCAAAACCGAAGATCAAGGTCAGCTGCATCAGGTTCGTTCCGAGGCCAAGGTTTGGAGCGATAAAGACTCCAGCCGCAGTTCCCACTGCAGCAGCGAGTCCCCATCCGAGCATCAACAAACGTGGAACCGGGATGCCAACGAGTGAGGCAGACTCTGAATTCGAAGCCACAGCACGCATGGCCAAACCAAGCTTGGTGTGCTGAAACAACAGATAAAAGAGCAGCACCATCACGCCGAGCACGATGACTGCACCGATTTTCTGCCAAGCAACAGCTACCCCAAAGACTGTGACCTGACCGCGGCCAAACAGCGGAGGCATACTGCGATCAAGAGTTCCCCAAATAAGCTGAGCTGCGCCGTTCAGGCCCAGAAAAAGTCCGATGGTAACAATCACCACTGCGAGCGGCTTTTCATGCGGATCGCCTACAGGCCGAACCGCAACCTGATGCACCAAAGCACCAACGCAGAAACCTCCGGCCATTCCGCCCAGAATGGCCAACCACATCGGCAATCCCAGACTCCACATGGTCCAAACGATGAACGTCGAGAACATTGCCATCTCACCCTGGGCAAAGTTCAATAATCCAGTAGAGCGGTAGATCACCACGAGCCCAAGGCCCAGCATCGCGTACACCGCACCGTCGCCAATTCCCACAAGAAGAATCTGAAGAAAGTCCCTCATGAATCCAACCAATCATGCAGAACTACGTCCGCTCTCAAAATTGCCTCGACTACCTGCATGCCCTCAGACACCGAGATACGCCTTCTGGATTGCCGCGTCGCCCTGAAGGTCTGCGGAATTACCCGAGAGAACAATCCGACCGGCCTCAAGCACATACGCCCGTGCAGCAAAGTCCAGAGCAAGGTTTGCGTTCTGCTCAACCAACAACACTGCAGTGCCAGTGGAAGTCGAAATCTCACGGAGGCGATCAAAGACCTCATGAGTCACCAAAGGTGCAAGGCCCAAGGAGGGCTCGTCAAGTAACAACAACTTGGGCCGAGACATCAACGCACGAGCAATGGCCAGCATCTGCTGCTCACCACCAGACATCGAACCCGCAAGCTGATCCTTACGCTCGCCGAGACGAGGAAACGCCTCAAACCACTGCTGAATATCGGAATCAACCTGATCGTCTGAACGCACATAAGCACCGATGCGCAGATTCTCCTCCACAGTGAGCTCCGTCACTGTGCCGCGCCCCTGAGGTACATGGGCCATACCGCGCTTCACTAGCTGGTCCGGCCGACGACCCAACACTGATTCCCCCAAAAACTTCACCTGCCCTGTCGCGGCGATCATGCCCGAAATCGCTCGCAAGGTAGTGGTCTTGCCAGCACCGTTCGCTCCGAGCACCACGACAACCTCGCCTGGATCGACCACTAAGTCGACCCCAAAGAGCACCTCTACAATTCCGTAGCCGGCACCAAGGCTCTTGACTTCAAGCAGATGCCCTGCCGAGCTCACGCCGGGGCCCCTAAATACGCTGCGATCACCCGTGGGTCCTGAGCAACCTCTGCAGGGGTGCCCTCGGCAATCTTTCGGCCTAGGTCCATCACCACGACCTTTTGCGAGATTGCCATCACCATCGACATGTGATGCTCAACCAATAACACCGTGAGCGAGAACTCATCACGAATCTGCTCAATCAGCAGCCCAAGCTCATCGACTTCACCATGTGTCAGACCGCTCGCTGGCTCGTCAAGCATGAGCAACTTGGGCTCCGACGCAAGCGCTCGAGCAAACTCAATGCGCTTGAGCGTGCCATACGGCAGCCCCGCGCATGGCCGTGAGGCAACCTCAGACAGTCCTAGGCGATCCAATATTTCCAGCGAGCGAGACGTGACTCGACGCTCCTCGGCACGAACAGGTGGCAGCCGCAAGGTAGATGCCCAGATACCGCCTCGACTCCGTCCATAGGCACCGATCATGACGTTCTGCAGCACCGTCAGACCCGGGACAAGCGCCAAATTCTGAAACGTTCGAGCAACTCCAAAATCCATGATTTTGTGCGCAGGAGCGGCAAGCAAGTCATGCCCGTCAAAGCGAACTTGTCCCTGTGAGGGTTCGTAAATTCGAGAGATCACGTTGAACAACGTGGTCTTTCCGGCCCCGTTCGGGCCGATGAGAGCGCAGATCCGTTCCGCTTCAAGAGAGAAAGACAGACTCTCTAATGCAAGGACTCCGCCAAAGCGCACCCCTACTTCTTGCACTTCAAGTAATGACATTTCCCTCCATTCATTGCATCTCGATCGGGCAACTTACCTACGTGCGCCCATAAACATGTCTCTCAACTCTTCGTAGGATTCAACGACGCGCCCCGCACCTAGCACCACCGACTCGAGTGGCTGTCGAACCAACTGCACGGGGACCTCGCTCTCTTTAGCGATACGCAGGTCGAGGCCCTTCAGGAGCGATCCGCCGCCTACCAAATGAATGCCATGCTCAATAAGGTCTTGGGCTAGTTCGGGTGGTGCCTCGGAGAGGCAAGCGAGAACAGAGTCGACCATGGCATTGACCGGGTCAGAAATCGCTACTCGAACCTCGGCTGCAGACAAGATGATGGTGCGAGGAAGCCCCGACATCAGTTCTCTGCCACGTACCTCTGCCCTGCCCTCCTCGGGAGTTGGGTGAGCCGATCCGATCAGAATCTTTATCTCTTCGGCAGTCTGTTCGCCGATGGCAATCCCGTATTCGCGGCGAATATACGTGATGATCGCGGCATCAATATCAAAGGAACCGATTCGCACTGCTTGTAGCGCAACCACTCCCCCTAAAGAGATCAAAGCTGTCTCTGATGTGCCGCCGCCGATATCAACCACCATGTTTGCCATTGGCTCATTGATGGGCAATCCCGCCCCAATCGCAGCTGCCATTGGCTGCTCGATCAACTGAGCTTCTGTTGCGCCAGCCTTTCGAGCCGCTTCTGTTACGGCACGTTTCTCTACTGCAGTAATTGCCGAGGGAACGCAAATCACCACTCGGGGGCGATTGAACCGATTTACTCCTACGCGCTTGAGGAGCAGGCGAATCATTTCTTGAGTGACCTCAAAATCGGTGATGGCACCTTTGCGCAGTGGCCGCACAGCCACGATGTAGCTAGGTGTGCGTCCGATCATCTTCCAGGCATCTCGTCCCATTGCGAGGACTTCATTGGTCCGGCTGTTGAGCGCGATAACGGAAGGCTCGTTCAAGACGATGCCCTCTCCTCTGGCGTAAACCAACGTGTTGGCAGTACCCAGATCGATCGCTAGGTCGCGTGCCAGATCAACTTCCCCGGTTCGGACGCGAGGTGCCTTGATCCGATGAAGCAGCCGAAGAGCGGCCCGTTTCAGACTCAGGGGGAGCCAGGGCCTGCATCTTGTCTTGAAACTGATCTACCGAAGACCCAGGAGAAATTGGATCCCTGTTCTTTGCCCACAGCAGCAGCATGCCCAAACAGCTGAGTGCAACAACGAGGACCAAGTACACAACATTGTTCACAGCAGGTGCCCCGGACTCGTAGAAAAGAGAAACAGGTTGACCTGCATAGGGTTCTTCATAAGTTTGTTCAACATCGGACTGCTCAACACTGTCTTCATCCTAGGAAAGATCCTCTTCATGGTCCCACATCGTCGAGATAATCAGTAGGTGAGCTAGAGATTTTTTACTCCTCGCAACTATCACCTTGATGCTAGGCCGCGACCTAGTTTTGAGAACACCTCACTAACCTTCGCTCGATGACCGAGATCGAACCAGAAGAACTCGGCCCCGAGATCAGGCAGCACCCAATGGCCGAGCGAGCTTGGCAACACCCAAGCGAGGTGGGGCTTGAATCTCGCTGCCGGGTTGACCAGCGTCGCGCCGTATGGATTGCAGCATCAGTGTTGCTCGCGGTTGTGGCCCTTCTCGGAACGGGATTCGCACTAGGGGCAACCCGACCAATGGAGATGTCTCAGCCCCGGCAGCTTTCCACCCAACAGGCCTCACAAAGGTCAGCGGATCTTGCGGTGGACGAACAAGCCTCGCTGCAGTCGGAGCACGTAGCCAAGGTCACCATCCTCAGCGTGGCGGCATCCACGGTGGCAACGGCGCTTCGTTTCGACGCTCAAGGCCATCTACTTCTGCCAGCACATCTGCTCTCACCTGATGATGAAGTCTGGGCGGCTTGCGCCGACGGCAGCCAAGAACAGTTCGAGATCATCGCTACAGATCCAGCGTCCGACCTGGCCGTTCTGCGCCCCATTGAGCCAAGTGCGGGAACCTCTGGAACCGCTATGACCACAGCAGAGTTACCGAAAACAACACAGCAGGTCACTGTGTTCTACGCAGACCCGACTCTCGGAGTAACGGCCCGTGTCGGACAGCTAACTGCTGGCGATTCGGGAACAACTGCAGACCCAGAGATGTTGTCGGGAGGACTTGTTTTCAGCCCCGATGGAGCCTTCATAGGAATCACGACCCTCACTGAATCACGTCCAACTAGCTCTGCGACCACTTGGGTGGTTGAGATCCTTGATGCAGGCACAGCTCTGGACGTAGCTGACCGACTTCTTAGGACCTGAGCCTCATTGGTGTCAGCAGACACCTAGCATGAGGGAGTGAGTTTTTCTGACCCCTTCGGTTCCGATCCCTCTGGGGATGACAATCCGTTCGAATCCATGAACTTTTTCCTTCAGGATTTGTCAAAGATGTTTGCCGGTAGGCCCGCAGGTAGTTGGGACACTGCCCTTCAGCTCGCCGGCGCAATCGCCACCGAAGGTCAGCCAGAACCAAACGTTGATCCAGCTGATCGTCTAGCAATCGAGCAACTCGCTCGAGTTGCCGAACTTCACGTGGGCGAGGTGACGGGTAGATCAGTTGAGGAACCAGTCCGCATTGAAGCGCTCAACCGCACCCAGTGGGCTAAGCGATTCCTAGATGAAGAGCGACCGCTACTCGAAGAACTGTCCGGCTCTATTGGTGCGGCTTTGCAATCCCAACTTGGCGACCTCGGATCCGAGGACTTCACCGAGATTGACTTGCAGCAGCCCACACTTCCGGGGATGCCGCCAGAGGCGCTCATCAAACAACTGATGGGCATGATGGGTCCGATGCTGCTTGGAATGATGGCGGGAAGCACAGCCGGCCACCTTGCGACCCGCGCACTCGGCCATTACGAGTTACCGCTCCCCCGGCCTGCACATGAACCCCTCACCCTTGTGCTTCGCAACGTAGACGAGTTCGCCGATGATTGGACCTTGCCGCGAGAGGCGATTCGCCTGTGGGTCTGCCTGTCAGACGTTGCGCATCAACATGTTCTGAATCTTGAGCACGTTCGGGCTCACCTCGATGGCCTTTTGGGAGAATACGTCTCGGCTTTTAGCCAAGACCCGGCTGAGATTGAACGCCGCATGAGAGGCCTTGGAATCGACGAGGATTTAGGCGGATCAGAGCCCGAACTCGAAGCGCTTCAGCGGCTCGCCGGAGACCCCGACGTACTCCTGAGCGCAATGCAGTCAGAGGCGCAGTTGCTCCTCATGCCAAGAATCGCTGCAGTGGTTGCCACCGTTGAGGGCTACGTGGATTGGGTGCTCGACACCCTGGGCGGTCGCCTCATCCCAGAATACGATCGCGTAACAGAGGCACTGCGTCGGCGCCGTGCAGAAGCAGGCCCGGCAAGCCGATTTGTTGAGCGACTCTTCGGCCTTGAGCTCTCTCAGAGCACCTTCGACCGAGGCTCTCTGTTTGTAGATGGCATTGTGGAGCGAAGCGGCACACAGGCCCTGAGTCAACTCTGGACTGATGAGGCGCACTTGCCCACGCCAGCGGAACTTGACGCTCCAGGGCTTTGGTTAGCTCGAGTCGGTATCGAGTCCCATGACCTCGACTTGGATGACCTTCCCGAATTTGAGATTCCTGACTTTCCAGATATGGATAGCTGAGCAGCCCAGCTGGCCCTAAGCCGGATTCTTTGGTTTTCGAGCCTGACGAACGGTCTTAGTTATCCCCTTGGCAGTGGGCAGACGCGGAGGCACTTGCCCCTTGCGCATTGCGCTCAGAGAAATAGAGAAGAACGTCGCTGCCCCGGCGGCAACTGCCATGACAATGGCCCCGCCAAGGCGAGTGGGCATAGCTATCAGCACGGGAACTGCCGCACCGAGCACCCAAATCACTTGGAAGCGCGACTCAAACCTGGCAAAGGAGCGGCCTCGATTTGCATCGGGTGCGTCTCGCTGGACAACTGCATCGAAGGCTTGCTTGCCAGAGGCTGCTGCCATCGCCACAGATCCGGCCAGCAATGCTTGACCCACAAGGCCAGGAAAAATGAACCCCGCAAGTCCGCCGCAAACGGCAAGGCCGAGCGCCCCTAACAGCAAGAGTTCCTCTCGAAGATGCCGGCGGATAATGGGAGCTACAGCCGCTCCGAGCAAGCCCCCAATCCCAGTAAGCGCAATGATCACGCCAAAGTGCCAAATCGGTGGCACTCCAGGTGCACTCACTGCCGATGTTTCCAGTGTGCCGTCCGGATTCTGCAGGATGTGTCCGGTGGCCATCCCTAGACCTGTTTCCGAGGATGCTCCCCGCAGTGCAAAGGCCAAGAGGAACGTTACAAACCCAACAACCCAACGCAGTGTCCCCATTGCAGATGCAGCCGACAAAACTCCTGCGCTACGCAGCTCTGCTTTTTCTTGCTCATCCTCTTCCTCGGCAGCGACCACCGTCACCGGAACACGCAGCGAGGCGAACGAGGCCGCCAGAAATACCAGTGCACTCAGGCCTGCCACTGCACCCGGACCACCGATCAACAACACCAGCGCGCCAGGGATGCCCGCAGCGAATGCTGCCACCCCAGCCAGCAATTGAAGCTTGGAATTCGCCTCGACGAGTTCTGCATCGCTGTGCACGACAGTGGGCACAATTGCGGCCTTCGCCACTGAGTAGGACTTTGCAAAAACCAACATAAAGAAGGCTTCAGGGAAGAGCAGCAGACTGTTCGAGCCGGCGCTAAAAACCATGGCGCACGCAACGACTGCTCTCCCTACTGTGGACCCAACCAACATCCATCGGCGGCCACCTTTGGCGCGATCCATGGCAGGCCCGATGAGTGGCCCCACAATGGCAAACGGCGCCATCGTGAACAGCAGATAGAGAGCGATTCTCCACCGGGCACCCGAGGGATCAACAGAGAAGAAGAGCGAGCCAGCTAGAACGAGGGCAACGAGTGCGTCTCCGCCGGTTGCGAGTACATGAGTGAGTGCCAGACCACTAAAGGGGATCGACGGGTCCACTCCAAACCGAGATCTTGATCTCGAGGTTGAACCCGGCTCGGTCATGGCCACCATGGTAGAAGCAGAGCCCTATGGCTCGCTACGGGCGACTCAGCGATTATTTGCGTACTTGTAACCCAACCCACGAATGGTGACGATTCGGGTGGGGCGTGCTGGGTCATCTTCAATTTTGGAACGCACCCGCTTGACGTGCACATCCA
>CAMDLX010000088.1 GCA_945901935.1 Bifidobacterium breve
CCGCTTGATGTAGGCCATCGCACCTTCTTGGATGGCCTCGCCGATCTCGCCCATCTTCTCGGTGCCAGGGTCCTTGGCCAGCACGCTACGCATCATGAACCAGCCTGCGATGAGGGCGATGAATGATACGACCACGCAGAAAATCAGCAAGTACCACTCTTGGTTGCCGAGTGTGAACACCTGAAAGGTGCCCTCTGTCCTCATGGCAAGAACTTGCGGAAGTGTCGATTGAAGCGGCATGAAAAGAACCCCCAGGGGTCAAAGAACGGATGATGACAGCTGAGTAGAAAAGGTTTTCTACTCAGAAACTCAGAGAAGTCCACCGGAGAATGAGCTCCGCGTCAAAAGAAGGACTTTGAGATACTAGAAGCAGTTGCGGCGTGTAGCGACTTCTTAGACCTCAACAGAGGTTTTACTCTTGCGCCTTGATCGAACGAACTCAATCAGAATTGGCAGGATCGAGATGCCTACAACCATCAACAACGCTATTTCTATGTTATTCGCAACAAGTGGAATGTTGCCCAAGAAGAAACCAAGCAAGGTCACTCCGACACCCCACAACAGACCGCCAAGCAGGTTGTACCGCAGAAACACCCGATACTCCATCTTGCCTGCACCAGCGACGATCGGGCAGAAGGTGCGGATCACAGGCACGAAGCGTGCCAGCACAATTGCTCTGGGTCCGTGGACATCGAAGAAGTTCTGAGCTTTTTCAAGATGCTCATGCTTAAAGAACCGTGAGTCGGGCCGCTTAAAGAGTGCGGGCCCTGTCTTCTTGCCGAACGCGTACCCAACCTGATCGCCTGTAACAGCGGCAATGAAGACACCAATCAGGACCACCCAAATATTTAGGTGAACTGCATCCGCCCCCGCTTGATGCACCAGCGTGCCGGCCGAAGCCATACCCGCAATAAACAACAGGGAGTCTCCGGGTAAGAAGAAGCCGATCAACAGCCCTGATTCTGCAAAGACGATTGCAAAAAGCAGAATGTATCCGCCACTTCGAATGAGCTTTTCTGGGTCGAGCGCTTCGAGGAGCGCAGTCATAACGGCCAAGGTGTTCACGGCTAAAGATCGTACAACCTTGCCTACGGCTCGGCTATTACACCTTCGGCAGCAAGTTTTTCTGAGGCCTGCGCAATGAGCACTCGCGCCTCTCTAACTAGGACTGCATAGCCAGCTAGGTCCAAAGCCTTGAGTCGCTCATCTGCTTCGGTGAACTTCTGATCAGCCTGTGCAATCAGCTCGGTTGCAGAGAGCTCCTCGCCCGAGGGAACCGTGGTAGTGCTGCTTCCAGAATCGGGATTCGTCGATGGAACCGTTATCGACGGAATAATCGCAGCCCCGTCAGGCTTCGAATCCACAAGATCCGCTAGCGCCTGCTCCACGCTGTCTCCAAAGCCCACCGCATCTCCAGAGACCATCACGACCTTCTTGACAGTGAACCGGGTGCTGTCCTCTTGTGCCACGTAAATTGGTCTCATATAGACCAGTGAGTCACCCTGCGGCAGGATCAAAATGTTGCCGTAGCGCATGGTGGAACCAATCTGACCAGTCAGGGTTTGGTACTCGGTCACGGGTCCGTACGTCACCATCTTGCGATTTGCCTGAACTGGTCCATCAACGCTGTTGTTGCGCTCGGTCTTGCCATCTGCAGAGGTAACCATCACGATTTCTTCAAGCTTGCCGTAGTTATCGGGGTCATTTCGAGCGATCATCACCGAGGTGAGGTTTCGTCCCGTTCCGTCTCCCGAAGAGAGCACAAACGGGCGGGTCAGCACGAACTGAGCAGTCTCTGCTGAGCCGATTTTGAGCTCCTGGTAATAGGGATCAATCGCTGTTTGAGCCTCGGCAGACGCACCGGAACTGGTATCTGCCTGCACTGCTCCAGCTCCTCGGTCAGAGGGCTGCTGTGCCACTACCCACCGGTCGCTGTTGTTAAAGAACGTCGAGGGGTCCGTCTGGTGGTAGCGCCCCCAAGCAACAGTCTGAGTCTTGAACATGAACTCCGGATAGCGGAAGTGCTGCTTGACTGAGTCGGGAATTTTCGAGGTAAAGAGGCCTGGGAAGGCTTGCGCGTAAGCCTGAATAATGGGATCCGTCTGGCCTCCGTACAACTCATCAGTCAGGTAGAGCGTTACGGAACCGTCATAGCCATCAACAAGCGCCTTGGCCGAATTGCGGATGTAGTTGAAGGTGCCCGAGGTACCTGCTGACACCTCTGCGGCATTGACACTCTGAGCGTAGGGATAATGGCTCGTCGTCGTGTACGCATCGACGATGTACTGCACACGTCCATCTCTCAGAATCGGATACGGGTCTTGGTCGAGCTCCAAGAACGGCGCAATCTCTCGCACCCGGTCCACGACATCGCGGTTGTACACAATCTTTGAAGAGTCCGTGACGCTGTCTGAAATCAGCGGTTCAATCTCTCCAAACCGAAGGGCAAATGCGGCTTTACGAATGGTGGAATCAACTGGGACGCCATCTTTTCCGCTGTACTCGGTCGTGACGTTGTCCGAACTCAGCTCGGTCTGCTTGGTCCCGGTGATGGCGTAGCCAGACATCCCCTCACCTACATAGATTTCTGGTTGATCCAACTCTGGAGCGTCGGTTGACTCAGGCGGAATTCCTTTGACCAAGAACACGGGCTCGCCACGATCGTTGGCCTCGTTTGCCGGAGCAAGTGCGGCGGCATAGCCGTGGGTAAATACCAGGTGAAGTTTCTCCCAAGTTGGATTGGTTACGCCGTCAAGGTTTAACTCTCTCGACGTGATGACAACCGGGGTGCGCTTGCCAGCAATGTCATAGCGATCAACGTCAACGTCTAAGAAACGGTAGTACTCGCGCTCCACCTGCAAGTCTTGAATCGTGGGGAGCACAATCGTCGGATCCAAGAGGCGCGCATTCGCCATGTTGGTTTGCTCAGACTTTGCAGCCTCAGCAGTCAACTTCGGCTCGTAGTTGAAATCCACCTTGCCGACATTGCTCAGGTCGAGCGCTGTTCGTGTTGCGCTGATATTGCGCTCGATATAGGGCTTCTCTTTGGCAAGTTCTGCAGGTTCAACCTGAAAGCGCTGAACAAATGCGGGATAGATGCCACCGGCAACAATTGCAATCAAAGCCCACAGGCCCAGAATGATGACGGGTAAGGCCCATCCCTTGCGCCTGATGTTCACCAGCAACATCAATCCAGCAAAAATCGAAATCAAAATCATCAACTGGATGGCGGGAAGGGCAGCCGAAATATCGGAGTAGCCGGCACCGTCGAAGGATGACCCAGACGAAGTCAGCAGTTCGAAGCGTTGCAACCAATAATCCAGCGCTTTCGTGAACGCAGCAAGGGCGAGCAGCACAGAGAGCTGAGCCTTGGCGGGCTGAGTAACGCGTTCGCCCATTGGGTGAACTCGAATCGCCCCGTTTAGGTAGTGGACGACGGCAACCACCACTGCGGTGACAATCAGGAACCCAAACATCCAGTCCACGACCGAGGACAAGAACGGCAGCTTGAACACGTAGAACCCAATATCGACACCAAATTCCGGGTCGTTCTGCGGGAATGATCCGCCAAACCGGAACAGCAGCCACTCCTGCCATTGTGCGGAGGCTCCGAATCCCGGAATCACAGCAATAAAAAATGCGACGACCAGCCACAGCACGCGTTGGCGTCCGGCCACAAGCTCGCGATACCGAACGAGCAACTCGTCCTCGGGGCCTGGGATCGCCTGATACTTAGGAGCCAATCGATCCGCAAGCATCAAGTTGCCCCAGAGCAGGACAAAGAAGACCAAGGTGGTGGCCGCACCTAACGTGACTTTGGCTGAGAGCAGTCGCCTCCAGACACTGGACAAGTCAAGTTGGTCAAACCACAGAAAGTCAGTCCAAAAAGTTGCGATCGCTCGCATTGACAGCGCCAAGATAACAACGAGGACAAGCGAGACTGCTAACAGGGTACGGCCGCGATTAGAGCTTCCCCGTTGTTTGGTTTGTCCTAGATCGCCGCTTGGTTGATCAGGCATGTCACTCGGAATGCGCACCGTTACAATCTACAGATGCGCCGGTAGAAGGATGCATCGGCAGCCAGGGTGTGCAGGCGGGGTGATATCGCCAGTCGGGAACGGGTCTCCACATGCAATTGCCCCTTCAAGCGCGTTGTCCTCGCCGTCAGCACAGGGCAAGCCACCGTGGTCCACTGCCCAACACCACTGAGTTCCCGGCCCGGCTGCGAGTCGCTCGCCTTGGGCAAAACCAGCAGTTGCAAGATCTCCAGCAAGCTCGTTCAGTGAGCCAGACCGCCAATCTCGATAGGTGGCTCGAATGCGCTCAGCTCGCTCACTGTTCTCAAGGCCCTGCTCGTCACCGTCTCTGAAGTTGCGCTCCAGATGAGCCCGATGAGTCTCTAAGAACTGCTCCAGGTTTGATCGAAGGCATTCCTCGATTTGGTCATCTTCACTAAAGAGGGAATCAGCAGAGACTCCCGAAACCGTGGCCCAAAATTCCGATCCAGCTGCAACGGCTTGTGTGAAGTCGTCAATCAGAGCATCGGCGAACTTTGTCAGCACACGCTCAGGCGTATCTAGCACCTTGGCAAAATCTGGACGCGAGGTCTTGATACGCCGCAGGTAATCCAGAGCATCGTTTTGTTCATCTGAGGCAAGGCGGCGGAGGGCCTTTGACAACTGCTTCTCGACGGGCAGGAGCAACCTGTCTCGCTCGTCCATAGAGGCATCACGCGGAACCTCTGGCTGATCCTCAATCAGGCCTTGGGAGCGAATTCGTGCGAACAGGTCATGCACCGTGGCGCCGCTTTCGGCAGTTTCCTCGGCAAGGGGTTCATCCTCGCTCGGCGGATCCTCAACGAGCTCGAGTGTTTCGACAATCTCGACTGTCTCCACAACTTCAAGCGTCTCAACTACTTCAACTGTCTCCACAACCTCAAGCGTCTCAACTATCTCTAGGCTTTCGACAACCTCGAATTCCTCATCAGAATCCGCTACCTCGAGCGTCTCGAGCGTCTCGAGGATCTCGAGCGTTTCAACTGTTTCAACTGTTTCAACTGTTTCAACTGTTTCAACAATCACGAGAGTCTCGACGGCTTTCGCTGTCTCAACAGCCTCAACAGCCTCAACAGCCTCAACTGCTGGAAGAGGCTCAACCAGGCTCAGAGCAGGCTCCGGGTTGGACTCTGACTGTTCTACCGGGATCGGTTCTTCCGAGCTCGGCTGCAACTCTGCGAGGACGGCATCAATATCGTCCTCGATCTGATTTGCCGCGTCGAGTCCCGCTGCTTGCACCTCTGCATCGGAGTCTTCGAGTCCTTCGATCGTGCTTACGACATCACCAACTGCGGCACGAAGCAACTCGAGGATCCGATCCCGACCACCTCGAGAGGCCTCGATCTGGCGTCGGGCAGTGGTGCGACGCGCAGCAAGGTCTTCAAACATGCGCTCCTTGATTGCCTTAGCTTCGGCAACCATTGCGCGGCCCTCCTCGCGGGCTTGTTCCTTACTCGCCGCAGCAGCTTCCTCTGCATCCGAGCGAATAACACTCGCCTCAGAATTCGCTGCAGCAACCTCTGCAAGAGCCGCAACCCGAATGGCATCGGCGGCTAGTTCCGCCTCGTTGGTCCTCAGCTCAAGGATCGACTCAGCCTGTTCAATCAATTCGTCATGTCGTTGCAACGCCGCAGCGCTCAAGGCATCGGCAGCCGCTGTTGACTCTGCGCTCATGCGTTCGGCTTCTGTTGTTGCTTCCAACCGAAGACGGTTGGCTTCATTGCGTTCTTCCGTTGACTCGTTGATCAGTAGCTCGGCTGCAGCTGTGGAAGAGGCTTCGGTCTCTCGTAGAAGTCGTTCCGCTTGTTCTTCTGCCTTGGTTCGAATTGCTGTCGCGGCCTCTTTTGCAGCGGTAACGATCTTGGCGGTCTCTTCACCGAGCACCGAAACCATTCGTGCCTCGTCAAGGTTCTGGGACTCAACGACTTGCTCTTCTAGCGCTGTCACCTTCTGCCGAAGCTGACGGTCTCGTAGTTCCCAAATTCGCAGCGCATCGGCTGCCCTTCCGAGGGTTGCTTGCACCGAAACGGGGTCGAGACCCTTTCGAACTTTCTCGAAGTGAGTGCCTGCCAAGACCGCTGGATCAATCTCGGGCGGGTCGGGCAACGTGTCAGTCATGAGCGCAATGCTAGAAGTCCTAGGGCCGCGTGTGGCGGAACCTAACAAAGCTCACCCCGGTAGCTGAATCCCCTTGGGTGAAAGAGCCTGAACTGCCTGATCCAGATTCTCTACAGGTCGGAGCTCAACTTGCTTTCCAGCCAAGGCTCGCATCTCCTTCTGCTCCTCAGGTGGGGTCGATGCAGGATAAATAAACATCTTCACGCCGGCCCGTTTCACCGCAGCAACCTTCTGAAGAATTCCCCCAATCGGCCCGACTGTTCCATCATCGAGGATCTCTCCAGTCACAGCGACGGTTCGACCCCTAGTCAGGGATCCAGGGGTCAGGCGATCCAAAATCGCCAAGGTCCAAGCGAGTCCCGCCGAGGGTCCAGATACCGTGCCAGAGTCAACGGTGACGTTCACATCCGAGTCAATCGAAGGCGCATCCGGTTCTGCCTCGATACCCAAGATCGGGCGCCCGACCTCATCGCCTGCAGCGCCCAGAGTTACGTCGAGTTCCTGACGAACTTGCTGGCCATCTGGCGACGGCCTGCGGACTACTACCTGTACCTGATCGCCGGGAGCACGATCTGCCAACTCCGGTGCGATATCAGAGGGAAGGGCGATTTCTGCGCCATCCACCGAAATGATGACATCGCCGGGCAACAACACACCCGCTGATGGCGCCTCTGACTGAACTGAAAGCACGCGGGTGCCATCTGCGTCGTAGGTTGCCTCGATCCCGAGGTACTCCAGGGCCACGCGGGTAGCAGTGAGCTTCGACAGGTCCATCCGCACTTGGTTCTGTTCCTGACTGGCCTTGCGATCACCGTCCGGGTACATCTCCTCACGAGTGCGGATCTCGACTGCGTCATCGAGCCAGCCCCGCAGCATTAATGCAGGCGTTGCCTGATCAACAAACACTGTGGTGAACAAAATGTCACCCTTAGTCTCAAAGCTCTCGGCCCCCGAGATATCAATACGCTGCTCAGCGGGTCGAACTGAGCCCGGTTGCACCAGATAGAACGGAAGGCGAATCAAGAAGATCGCAGCAACGAGAGCGGCACTGAGTATTCCCAAAAGGCCCAAGACGACCAAGCGCTTTTTGGATTGACTGCTTTTTGGAAGATGTGAGCTGGCTTCGTTCTCGACATCCACTTCAGGGCTAACCGGACTAGACACACTGCCAAGGTCAGGTGCAGAATCCGCGTTTGAACTAACTGTCGAGGAACCTTGCCCGGTTGGTAGTGTCTCGTCTGTCATGTTCACGCTGTTCGTTGGAATCCTGATAGTGGTGCTGAGCGCCCTTGGCTTTGGATACGCCCTGTTTGGACGTCGTCCGCTCCCTCAGCCTGCCACGGGATTGACTCCACGAGTTGCGTCGGACGAATTTACTGAGGCAATCCCCAGCAGGTTTGGTTCGGTCTTGGAAGAAGACCTTGACGAGTCTGATTCCGAAGGGGTGCCAATCCGGGGTCGGAGGGCACGAGATGTAACCATCACCCCGGCCGTTCGCGCAAGATCGACCTTGCTGCTAGTGCTAACGGTGGTTGGTATCGCCGCAATCATTGGCGTGGTGCTGAGCGTGGTACTCGTTGGCGTTGTTTTCCTAGTCACCTAGGCGCTCCCCAAACGCGCAAGTGCCCGGGCAAAACCCGGGCACAGCGAACAAAAGACTTGAGTGAGTTCCGAGTTCCGAGTTGCTAGGCAACTCGGCTTTTCAGCTATCTATCGACCAAACAATCCACGGCGGGTGGGCTGGCTCTCTTCAGCCGGCTGATCCGCTGGCGGAACTGGTGCGGGAGCCGGTGCAGCCGCTGGGGCAGGAGCTGGTGCTGGTGCAGGTGCAGGTGCAGACGGTGAAGCAAACGGGCTAAACGCCGGGTCCGGAGTTGGTGCAGGTGCAGGTGCAGGTGCAGGAGTTGGTGCAGGTGCCGGTGCCGGTGCAGGTGCAGCAGCTGGCGCTGGCGCTGGTGCCGGAGCCGGAGCCGGGGCAGCAGCTGGCGCTGGAGCCGGTGCTGGAGCCGGTGCAGCCGCTGGGGCCGGGGCAGAACCAGTGGTCAAAGCCTGCAGCTTGACCTTGTAGTACGGCTTGAGTTCAAACTTGACCTCGTTCAACTCAAAGATGCGGACGCTGTCCACGCCTTGATCATTACGGATCTTTTCAACGAAGCTCACAGCCTCATCGATTGACTCGAACTGGTTGTAGCCAGGATCGCCATCTGGATTTTGAAAGATAACCATGTGCTGCGACACGAACCGCTCCTCTTGATAGGTATGCGACTTACAGTGTAGGGGTCTCGGAGGTTGTTTGGGGCGCCCAAACACCAAAATTGCTCAACCGCGTTCCGCGCTGAGTCTCTTGTGGAAAGCCGAGGAACAGAAAGCTCATGACTCTCAACTCAGATGACGACCCTGCATCTCGCCGTCGTAGCGTTGTGAGTGCAGGCCACTTAGGCCAGCTCTCGGTGGCCCAAGCAGGATTGATAGATGCCGATGCAGAGGTTCGCTCATCTGCTCTCGCCGCGATGCAACGAATGGGCAGGCTCAGCAGCGAAGAACTCATTGCTGGCCTGACCGATTCAGCAGCAGTAACTCGAAGGCGGGCCGCACTGATTGCTGCTGAATCTGACTCGGCCCAAAGCGAACTTCGACTACTGCTGAGTGATTCAGATGACTCAGTCGTAGAGGTAGCCGCCTTTGCCTGCGGCGAACGAGTCGACGCAGACCTTGAGACTGTGCAAGTTCTCTGCCAACTAGCGGGCGCCCATGAAGACGCACTGTGTCGTGAAGCTGCAGTTGCTGCCTTAGGGTCAATTGGCAACCCAGCAGGTTTGCCCGCCGTCATTGCGGGATGTTCTGATCGGGCCACGGTGCGCAGGCGAGCAGTCCTTGCACTCGCTGCTTTCGATGGCCCAGAGGTGACTGCCATGCTCAGAAAACTGACCCAAGACCGAGACTTGCAGGTGCGCCAAGCAGCAGAAGAGCTGCTCGCCATCGAACTCGGCGAGCAGCTCTAAAGCAACAATTCAGTTAGCTACACAGATGACGAATTACTGGCCGGCGAAGCTGTTGGACTTACCCTCTTCGTTGGTCACCGGCGCCTTCTCAACCCATGCACCGTTCTCACGCTGAACGATTCTGAATCCTTCAATGGCCCAAGGGTCTTTGGCGCCATCAGTGTTCACGGTTACCTCATCACGCAGCAGCCCAAAGGTTGTGTCCTCGAGCGAATACAAGGCATTCATGACCGCAGCCCGATCAACAGTGGTTGCGTTCTTGAGTCCCATGGCAAACATGGACCCAAAGCCCCAACCAACCGATGCAATTCCGCCCTGAATCTGTCCTTCATCTAGGCCAGCGGCCGCACCCTGAGTTGCGAATTCCACCACCTTCGGGTTGGTCTGATCAGCAGGGTCAGCCGGGTCGAGCGTGGGCTGAGCCATATACACGCCCTCATCCTTGCCTCCAGCGAGGGCCAGAGCTGTCTTCGAAGC
>CAMDLX010000089.1 GCA_945901935.1 Bifidobacterium breve
TTCAGTGCCAGAGCGACTGGCCCGTAGCCTCCTGCAGGATTTGCCGAGGGCACGATGTCTGTCACATAGAAGCTTCCCGTTGGTGTGGGACTGCTCGGGCGACCAATGCTGATAGGAGCAGCAAAGAGTTCTTGGCCGGCCTCAACCACTCGCAGTGATCGATCAGCGAGAGAGATCACTACCTGCTTCTGAGTAGTGGACAGAACAAGTAAGTCACTCTTAATCCACCCGGTGGTTCCGTTGGGGCGTACTGGAAGTTCCACTTCGGTCCAACCACCCTGCCGGGCCACTACCCCAAAGAGCAGTGGTTGCGGAGGGGTATAGGAACTGGGGTTAGAAAAAATCCATCCTGTTGGTGTCACCCTTCGACCGGAGACGGCAATCTCGGTAGATGGAATCAGGACACGGTCTAGGTCTTGCCCGCTGCGAGGCGGGACTGGGTCAGCCGAGGTGATGACTGGAGTAAGAGATGTATTCCACCCAGCGGGTGGTTCTGACTGCACTTGCACCTGATTGAACTGGCTCCGAACAGTTGCCACCTCGTGTGTTCCGGGAGGCAGTGTTTGGTACTCCACAACAATGCTGGTTGTTGTGGTGGGGACTGTTCTGGGGACTGTGCTGGATGTGGTCTTTCCCGCAGTCGCGGGGGGAGTCGAGGTAGTGCTTGGCGTGTTCTGCGCTGACCTGGTTGCTAGAACCAAGCCCGATATCACCGCAGCAGAGAGCAGTCCGCCGGTTACCCAGATGACTGCCCTTCTTCGCTGCGATGACTTGGTCATATCGAGAAGCGGTTATGCATCACTTGTATCGCAAGACCCCTCGGATGTTTTTACCGGCGAGCATGTCGGCGAACCCTTGATTGATGTCCTCGAGGGCGTATTCCTGGGTCACCATGCCTGCAAGATCGAGTTGGCCGTTGCGGTACAACTGCATCAGGCGGGGAATGTCGGACTGCGGGTTAGCAGAACCAAAGATCGAGCCCACAAGCTGCTTCTCCATCAGTGTCAGATCGCAGAGCGAGATGTTGATCTGCCCTTCAGCCGCCGAGTGGATGTTGGTCACGACCACGCGTCCGCGCTTGGCACAGAGCGACATGATGGGAGCTATTTGCTCGCCATCTCCAACACCCATGCAGCAGATCACCTTCTCGCACATGCGACCCCAGGTGAGCTGTTGGATGAGTTCGTAGGATTCACCGATGCTGCTCGCAGTATGCGTTGCTCCAAATTTGAGTGCTTGTTCACGCTTGAACTCAATTGGATCAATCGCAATGATGTAGCGAGCTCCAGCTAGGCGGGCACCTTGCACGGCTGCGGCGCCAATTCCACCAATGCCTACTACGGCAACGGTGTCTCCTGGGCGGACCTCTGCGGCATACACCGAGGATCCCCAACCGGTGGTCACACCACAGCCAACAAGGCAGGCCAATTCCAGAGGAATGTCGTCTTCAATCTTCACACAGGACATCTCGTTCACGACCGTGTGCTTCGAGAATGTTCCCAGACAGACCATGGTCCACAGATCTGTCCCGTCCTCTGAGTGGTGCCGAGTGGTGCCATCAAGCTGCGCTCCGACAAGCAGGGCGGCGCCGTTGTCACACAGGTTTGAATGGCCGTCGGCGCAGGGCTGGCAGTGTCCGCATGCAGGCACAAAGCTAAAGACAACGTGATCCCCAGGAGCTACTCGAGTCACACCTTCTCCTACCTCCATCACAATCCCGGCGCCTTCGTGGCCGCCAATGAGTGGGGTCACCCCTGGCAGGTCTCCAGTACGGCAGTGATCATCGGAATGACACATCCCAGAGGCAATGAGCTCTACGAGTACTTCACCGGCCTTGGGTGGGTCCAAAGTGATGGTCTCAACACTCCAGGGCTTGCCTTGTTCCCAAAGAATTGCGGCTTGAGTCTGCATGGTGAATCTCCAATTGTAAGGGGGGTGGGTCTGGGATGAGTGAGAAAAATGTGTGGTGTTAGTTTGCTGCGTCGGTCGTATCGGGAGGCGTGCCGACTGGAACAATTCCAAGATCATGATAGGTAAATACAGGAAGGTAGGGGACCGCTCGTTCAGCAAAGTACGCCGCAGCAATATCACTGCGGTCAACCATGGTGACAGCAGCCACAACCTGAGCGCCGGTTTCGGAAACTTGTTCGAAGGCCTTTTGTATAGAGCCTCCAGTTGTGACGATGTCATCAACTAATACAACCCTGCTGCTGCTAGTCAGCTTGGCTCCTTCAACGAGTTGATTGGTGCCGCGGCCCTTGGCTTGTTTGCGCACCACAAACCATTCGCGATCATCTCCAAGGTGGGTAACTACCCCGTGCGCAAACTGATCGGCACCCAATGTCAGCCCGCCGATTGCATCAAACTCAATTCCAGCAAGGGCCAGTTCATCCACGATGACTTTGCAAGCCAGTTGTAGATCGGCACCGCGAGATAGCCCATATTTAGCGTCAATGAAGTCTCGGCTCATCTCCCCCGAGGACAGCTGACGGGGTTCTTCGAACTGCAGCAACGCTCGGTTCTTGATGATGCGAAGCAGCTCAGTTCGTTCTTGGCTGAACTCAGCAGAGCTCGCAGAAGGTGCAGACATGACCCAGAACTTACTGTTCTGCGGGCACATCGGCGATATCGCAGCAGTATCGTTTGCTATGTCAGAGAACTCAGACCCTGCTAGCTCACAGAACGCCAGCTCACAGAACGCCAGCCCACAGAACGCCAGCCCACAGAATGCCAGCCCACCGGATTCCGCTGCGAGCACCGTTCGTCGGGAGGCACATCTAGCCACCTACTCACGCAACAGCATCTATCAAGTCCTGGACGCTGGATATTTGGCTCACGTTGGGATCATCGCCGCTGACGGGCGGCCAACGGTGATTCCTACCTTGTTTGGTAGAGATGGCGAGGTGTTGTATCTGCACGGGTCTGTGGCGAGTCGGCTGGTACGCACTTTGGCAGCAGGGGTGGATTGTTCGGTGGAAGTCACGCTCGTAGATGGTCTGGTGCTTGCGCGTTCAGCGTTCTTGCACTCCATGAATTACCGGTCAGTGGTGATCTTTGGACGAGCCCGGCGAGTAGAGGACTCAGAGCAACTTCATGCCCTCAAGGTCATCAGTGACCACTTGCTACCTGGCCGGTGGGAGGAATCCCGCCAGCCGTCTGAGACTGAACTACGCCAGACCTGCGTGCTAGCTCTGAGCATGGAAGAAGCCTCAGCCAAAATTCGAACTGGGGGACCAACGGAGGAGGAGCCAGAGGATATTGCTCTTCCGATTTGGGCTGGGGAACTGCCATTTGAGACCACTTGGGGTAGTCCGGTCCCGGCTGCCGACTTGCCGGAGGGTGTCGGCGAGTCTGCTGCAGTTCAAGCAGGCTTACGTCGACGCTGATACTGCGACCCTGTAGAGGGAACCACCTGAGTGACGCTCGCGTTTTCTAGGTCGAATAGCCACCGCTCACCAACGCGCCGCATCCGAGCGATTGGGCAGTCAGGCACCGCTCGATCAGTAATGACCACCGGCACCATGCCTAAGAAGCTGGCTTTGCGAGAGGCGGCAGCAATAAAGCCGACGTGGCCACCAATTGTTCCCGCTGGAGCTAGGACGACCTGTTGATGGTTAATCCAATCATCTAGCAACTCCGCATCTGCGGGTGACAAGGCCCATCTCAGAGATGGGTCACCAAGAATCACAATTACTGCGCCAGGTGCGGACCTTCGAAGGTCGCTGACGGCCGACTCGAGCTGGGCAAGTGACGGTGTCACGCGCCGCCAACCAGCAACAGTGTCGGCATCGACGATGACCACGCGAACTCCGGTCATCTTGTTTGACATCTGCACCAGAATAGAGCCCCCAGCGGGGTCTGAGTAACGCCTCGGGCGGTGCTAACTGCTGTGGCCCTCGACACCGCGGATCGCAGCGGCGACTTCTTCGCTGCTATCTGCTTCAGCGACGTGAATCCCCTCGGGAACCTCGACGTGCAACTCAGACAGTTGCTGAACCTGAACTACTCCCGACTGCAGCAGCAGGTCGGTGACATGGCCACCAATCTTTCGGTCTGCCGAGATGAAGTGAAGGTGAATGCCAGGAACTTCGAGGCCCTGCAGTGAAGACGGGAACCGAAAGCCAATAATGGTGCCCTGCACCTGTTCGGCCTGCCAATTGGTTTGTGTCGCAGTGACTGCAGACAGGGGTGGGTACGGCCGATATTGCCGAGGCACACTGCGCAAAGACACCCAGTCAAAAAATGCCTCGATTCGAAACGCCTGCACCAAACGATTATCGGAAATCTCATCGAACTGCTGCTGCAATGCTTCCCAGGTATGCGGGCTGGTCAGTTCGTAGCTTTGGTCCGGATCAAAATGGCACATCACCGCAAACGGTGTCAGCGTTTCTGGGGGAATCCCGTGTACCGATCCATCGGCTCGGACCTGCAGGAACTCGCCGTCTAGGCACAACATTTCACCATCAAGGTGTTGCACGGTGCCCAAGCCAAAGTTGCCGTGACGAGAGAGTTCACCAAAGCTCACGTCTCCCTCGTAGGCGCCGTGTAGCAGGGCATCAATTGACGAAGTTTGCTCAACTACTGAAGATAATCCAGCGGGTTCGGCAGAGAATTCCTCATGGTTGCTCCGTTGAACCGTGACAGAGGTTGCTGCTGCAGAGACCAACTGCTGGTCCTCTGCTGAGAGCAGCCCGTGATGTGCAATTTCTCCGTATGCGGTCATGGTGCCGATTGAAGCACAGGTCAAACTGAGGCGCCCAGCACCCGCCCGAGTACCCCCTAGATTGGGTCTGATGTCTCTAGGCGCTCGGCTCCGCTCTCCGTTGTTCGTGGAGTGCATGATTTATCTGGCTATCTCTACCCCGCTGGGGCTTTTTGGTGCTGCGTGGCCCCAGCAACGAGAGCAGTTTGGGCAGTCCTCTGGCGCCCTCGGTCTGCTCATTTTGGCCTATGGGATTGGGCGTTTGAGTACTGCGGCTACAGCCCTGCCAATCTTGCGCAGAGTTCATATTCGTGTGGCGAACACAGCGTTATGCCTGATGTTTGTCGTAGCTGATCTAGTTGCAGGCTTTGGCCGAAATTTTGTGATGCTGATTGTTTGCTTTGCGGTCATTGGCTTACTGACGGGAGCATTGGACTCGCTCGGGGCAAGGTTTCAAACCTTGGTGCGCGATGTTGGCAGCGCCGGCCTGATGTTTGGGTGCTACGGCCTAGGTGCTGCTCTTGGTCCCGCCGTGTCTGCAATTTTTTCTTGGACTGCCGGGTTTGTTCTGGCGGCTCTTCTTGCCCTGTTCGCGGCTCTGCTCGCAGTGAGGCCGCAGGTTGATTGGCCAGCCGGGCTGATGGAGCCGCGCCATAAACGCAAGGTCCCTGCCGCCGAGATTCCGCCTGTTCCTTTGGTGCTGTCATTGTTGGCTGTCGCAGGCTTCTGCGCACTCGAGGCAACGAGTGCCAACTGGTCAGCTACCTACCTTGAAGGTGCTCGGGGGGCCTCAGCAGTAGCAGCGAGTTTGGGTGTCAGCGGATTTTGGGCGGGGATTACGTTTGGCAGATTGTTTTTGGGAAGAGTTCCGTGGCCACCTAGCCAAATTCTGACAGTGGGTGGCCTGAGCGTTCTGGTGACTCTGATCCTCATTGCACTGGCACCAACCCGCTTGGCCATGTTTGGTTTTGTCTTTTTGGGCCTTGCGCTGGCTGGGATCTTTCCTACGCTGTTGTCAACCACTGCCGATCGAGTTGGCCACGCCGCTGCCGGCAAAGTCTCCGGCTGGCAACTCCTCACGGCGAATTCCGCAGCGACTTGTGTATCGGCCTTGATGGGAGTTCTGGTTGTTCGTTCAGGGCCACAGGTCATCATCTTTGTGCTCATAGGAGTGGCCCTGTGTGCACTGCCGGTACTCATTCTCTGCACGCGTATTCATAGCCCGGATGAACCGCCGAACACTGCGCAGCGGGTTGTCAGACCCGAACGTGCACCGTGACTCGGTACTTGCTGCCAGCTTCAAACGCATCTGCTTGCCAGGTAGAGAACTGCTCTACGAGATCTAGCCCAGCGGCGGTGCAGTCGGCGTCTTGTTGCTCAGCGCTGTAGTTGCGGCCGAGTTGGAAACCTGTGATCAGCAGTCCTCCCTCACCTAGGTGGCGGGCGCAGCCAGCAAACAAGGCAGCAGTGGTTCCTGGGGGAGTAAAGAGCGGAACATTTCCTGCCATGAGCACGCAATCAAAGGTTGAATGCAAATCGCAGTCCACCATTGACTCCAAGTGCCAGTCAATATCTGGGGCAAGCGCTTGTGCCGTGGCCAGCATGGATGAGTCCGGGTCAACACCCACCACGGTTACCCCGCGGGCAGCTAGTTCAATACCGACTCTGCCAGTGCCACACCCAGCATCAAGAAGGGTGTTTGGGCCGTAGCGCATGACAAAATCTGCCTCGCCATGCATGGACTTACCACTCGCTGCGAGAGCATCAAATCGTTGCTGATACTCCTGGCCGTCCCAGCTAGTACTCATGACTTGCCTCTCAGCGGCCATCAAGTGCTGAAATGACTGGCCCGAGACTGTCGATGGCATCCATATCAACCCCCACAGAAGTAATCCCAAAGCGCTCCCGGCGGTAGAGCAAGTCCTCAACAATCTGTTCGCAGGTGCCTGCGAGCGCATGCGGAGTCTTCAGTGCCTCCTCTGCAGTCAGCCCAAAGCCAGCCGCAAGGGACTCGGCAACTGCATGTCGTTCGTTGGTGACGATGACAATCTGGGTGCGGACTTGAATCTCAAGTTCAGCGAATCGCGGCCCGGCGGCCTGAGCAATCCATTCGAGTTTGCGATCCGTTGCGGCCTCGGTGGCGTCAGCCCCCACAGAAGAATCAATCACGCCTGCAGTCAATTTGGGGTTGAGACCAATGATGTTTGCGTAGCGTGCCGCAAGTTGCAGCACTCTCTTACCACCGCCACCGATGAATAACGGTGGGTGGGGTGTTTGTCGTGGCTTGGGGAGACCACTGAGGCCATCAATGCGATAGTGCTCGCCAAGGAAATTGCACGGACCTTCGCTGAACAGCCCAAGAATCACTTGAACAGCCTCTTCTAAGCGGTCGATTCGTTCGCCCGGAGAGTCCATTGGAATTCCTGCGCGCTCGTAGTCGGCCGACATCCAGCCCGCACCGATACCAAAGTCCAAGCGACCATCCGATAGCAGGTCCAGAGTTGCGGCCTCTTTGGCCAGCATTGCGGGGTGTCGGTAGTCGTTACAGAAAACAAGTGAGCCGATTCGGAGCCGACTTGTGGCAGTAGCTGCTGCCATCAGTGCGGGCACAGGTGCAAGTTGCTCATCAAGGTGATCGGACACGGTCAAGCGAACAAAGCCCAAGTCTTCTACCTTGCGAGCAAGCTCGGCCCAAGATTTGGAAGTGGCCGAACCCGGTGAGGAGCACTGCACTCCGAAGGTGATCGGTCGAGGGGCGCTCGGCACAGGGGACACCTCAGGACTCTAAGTTGTTCGACCTCTGTGAAGAAAGCTCGCTACGGTGGGTTGATCTCAGGCGCAGCCTGAAGTAGCAGGAAGGGCCGTCCGTAATGTCCAAGCACCACAAGGGCTCGAAGAAACAAAAAAAGCCCACTAAATCTGCGAATCTCGTGCCCGACTCAGTCGGGCTCACACCGCAGGTGATCAACAAGAAGCAGTATGAGAAGGAACTCGAGAAACTGCAGGTTGAGCTCGTCAAATTGCAGGAATGGGTGCAAGCTAGCGGGCAGCGCGTTGTGGTGATTTTCGAGGGTAGAGACACTGCTGGCAAGGGCGGATCTATCCGGCGAATCGCAGAGGCCCTCAACCCCCGATATTGCCGGGTTGTGGCACTTGGAGTTCCCTCTGATCGCGAGCGCTCCCAGTGGTACTTCCAGAGGTATGTCAATCAATTGCCTTCTGCGGGCGAGATCCTGCTCTTTGACCGGAGTTGGTATAACCGTGCTGGCGTTGAGAAGGTCATGGGGTTTTGTACCGAAGCTGAGTATGAGGAGTTTCTGTTTACTTGTCCGCAGATCGAACGGGCACTTGTGCGTTCGGGAATTCAGGTCATCAAGTATTGGCTGTCTATTAGTGATGAGGAACAAGAGCGCAGGTTCCGTGCTCGTATGACCGACCCGGTAAAGCAATGGAAGCTCAGCCCGATGGACTTAGAGGCTCGTGCTCACTGGGTGGACTACGCCGAGGCCAAAGACGAGATGCTGCTGCATACCGACATCGCAGAGGCACCTTGGTTTGTGGTGGATGCCGAGGACAAAAAGACAGCACGCCTCAACCTAATTTCTCATCTCTTGTCGCAGATCCCGTATGAGGATTTGCCCACGCAGGAATTCGTCTTGTCCGATCGGCAAAAACGTGCCTATCAGCGCCCACCGATAGAAGATCAGAATTGGGTACCCAAGCGCTTTATTGTGAGCTGATTAGGGCCGAGCGAAGTTGCGGTCAGGGTTCTTTGGCGGTGACATAAAGCCCTCGCCTGGACGCCAACCGCTTGCGGTGAGGTCCTCAATCACGTGTGCCATGTTCAACATGTCTTCCTCGTAGCAGAACTTGCCGTCACCAGCGTAGACAAGCGTGGAGACTCCCGATTGTTCGTAGCGGCTGCCGTCTGCTCGTCGAGTGGGAAGCTGTTGGGTCCATTTGATGACAACTGTGTTGCCCGAGATCGCAGTGAACTCAATGGGGAACTCCCAGCCATCTAGGCCACGCATGCTCTCGTCGAAGAACTCAAGCAGGTTCTCTTTGCCTTGAAGGCGGCCCCAGGCTGGGTCGATATAGACCGCATCCTCTGTGAACAACTCCGCAAGGTCAGTCCAAGTTGCCTGACCGGCAGCGATTTGGTCGCGCAGTGCAACGTAGGCGGCGAGTGCAGCAGAAACCTCTTCGGCAGGATGGGTGGTCATTGACTCAGCTTGCCGCGTCGAGATCAAGTGCATCAAGCGCAATCGAATACATATCTGACCGGATCTTTGCAATCGTGGGCCCGGCCTTTGTTGCTAGTGAGTTTGCTAGTGACAGGGCAGCTGTGAGGACCTCTGATTCGGGCAGCGCCTGATCGACGATTGCAGCAGCGGCTGCCTGTTCACCTGAGTAGCGTCGCCCCGTCACCATGGACTCATGGGCAACTTGTTTGCTGAGCCGAGAGGTGATCAGTTCTCTCATCCCGTTGGTGAAGGGCAGCCCGAGGTCGACCTCAGGCAAGCAGAAATATCCGCGGTCCGCTCGCATGATCCGAAAATCATGGGAGAGCGCCAACATGGCACCACCTGCAAAGGCGTGGCCATTCATGGCCGCGACGCTTACACAAGGCAGGCGCAGCATGCGAGCAAACACGGAGTGCACCTGGGCCACGTTGCTTGCGGCTTTATCTTTGTTGGCCATCAACCAGTCCAGATCCAAGCCATTAGAAAAGAATTTTCCGGTTCCCGTGGTGACAACTGCAACAGGCTCGGGGTGAGTTCCGAGCGCGAGTTCCTCGACAGCGGACAAGGTTCGATCAATCTGTTCCAGAAGGTCTCCGCTGAAACGGTTTTCCTCGCTATCGAATTGAAGAAGGAAGACGGCATCGTGGCGAATGAGTTCAGACATGGTTCCTTCTAAG
>CAMDLX010000090.1 GCA_945901935.1 Bifidobacterium breve
TCGACCATCAAGGAACTTGCTCGACGCTGGTACCCAGAGGACCTGAAGGAGTACACAAAGTCGGCCTCGGCACACCGTGCGATGGATGACATCAAAGAGTCGCTCGAAGAGATGCGCTACTGGCGCAAGCGAGTGTTTCGAGCACAGACGGCACCGGCTGAAGCAGCCGCACCCGAAACAACTTCGAATACTGCTGAAGGATGAAGCAGGAGCAACTGCCGCCAGAAGATGACGCAGTAGAGGTCGCACCCGGAGTGCTGCGCATTCAGCTCCCGATTTTTCTGCCCGGTCTCGGACATGTGAACTGCTACGTACTTGAAGATGCCCGAGGGGTAACGCTGGTGGATCCTGGCTTACCTGGGCCAGATGCGCATGCAGAACTCACCACTCGTTTGCTGCGTGCGGGAATTCCCGTGGAACGCGTACACACCGTGCTCGTGACACATTCTCACCCCGACCATTTTGGAGGAGCCGGCCGACTACGAGCTGAGCAGCACTGCGACGTCGTGGCTCATGCCCAGTTCATTACTCCCTTTGATCAAGGTGACAACACCATTGAGGGCGACCTCATTGAGTTAGCCGACAACCAGCAACCCGCTCAGCCCAACATGCTGCGGGAACTTCTTTTTGGAGAAGGGGAGATTCCGGATATTCCTGGTCGGACTACCCCTTGGGGCGGTGACCCCATCCTCCCTCCTGCAGAACAACTTGAGTACATGCGCAGTTGGGATTCGATTTCAAAACAGGGGCTGCTCTCACTCACTCCCACAGTTCGAGTAGTAGATAACGAAGTGCTCCGATTGGGCCGAACCGACTGGCAAGTCGTGCATACCCCAGGCCATACCGACGACCACATCTGCCTGTTTGATCCCGTCAACGGCACGTTGTTGTCTGGGGATCATGTCTTGCCGACGATCACTCCGCACATCTCTGGAATGACTCCCGACTCTGACTCACTCAGCCAGTTTTTTGCAGCCTTAGAACGAGTTGGAGCGATCGAAGGAGTCACCAAGGTTCTGCCGGCTCACGGCCTTCCCTTCGATGACCTTTCAGGGCGAGTCACGGCAATTATTGAACACCATGAGGATCGACTCGAGCTGCTGTTTTCTATAGCGCAGGAGCTTGAAGGAGCGCCTGTCAAGGAGTATTCAGAGCGGTTGTTTAAGCAGCGCTCTTGGGGTCCGATGGCCGAATCCGAGACCTACGCCCATCTTGAGCATCTGCGCCATGAGAGCCGGCTCGAAAGCTTCCGCGACGACGAGGGAGTCTTGCGGTATCAGGTAGCACCCTAAGAACTCGGGGTGACTGCGCCTCAGCGCAGGTTTTTAATCGCTTGCATTCCAATGCCCCGAGTGGTGCAATCTTTAGAGTAAGTACTCGGCCACATGAATATGGTGGCTTCAGAAGGCAGCAGTTAGATGACCCAGACAGCACAAGCAACACGGACAAAACAAGCAGCACAGGCAGCTAGTTGGCCCTGTGTTACTTCGCGTCTGCGTGCTGCTCATATCTCATCCGGTAAGCCAACGCATTCCACTCACAATTTTGTGTCGATTGTTCTACCCCGACGGGGAGTCCCTCCGCAGTAACCGCAAGGTATGCGACAGGTCCTGACTCTAGAAGCCGCCGGGTGCTCACCCAGGCGGCTTTTCTGTCCTGCGAATCCGGTCATTGGCTTCGCTGTCACAGTGCCCACGCAAACTACTTCTTTGAGCAGCCACGCTGCTCCCCAGTCCCGACACAGCCCAACTACGTCACAAATCACCCCTGTCGCACTCATAGAGAGTGAGACGCACCGCCGCCCCCACCCCCAAGGAGACCTAGATGTCCACTACCGAATTAACTTCAAATCAAGCAGACCTGCTTCTGGGATTGGTCCCTGCAGATAGCTGGATCGCCGTTGCTAGTTGCAGAGACCTTGATACTTCTTTCTTCTTCTCCGACGACCTAGACGATATAGGTGCCGCCAAGCGCCTCTGCCTGAGCTGCCCTGCCCGCAGAGACTGCCTAGACGCTGCAGTCGAGCGAAAGGAGCAGTTCGGGGTATGGGGCGGCCACCTGTTCGTGTCAGGGAAGATTGTGCTGAGTAAGCGACGCAAAGGTAGGCCGCCTCGCAAAGCCCGACCCGGCGACACCATGCCAGAGGTTGATCTGCCCGAGATCCACCGCAAACTGGTGTCCGTATAGACCCCCGACCTGTCGGATCCCCATCAAAATCGCTACGGTGGGGGGACCGGTTCAACCGGCTCCCCCAAGTGCGCTGCATGAGTGCGCAGATTCGGAGAACCCGACCCCATGGCTCAGGCCCAAGTACCCGAGGAAGCCAGCGCCAAGCCGCGCCGGCGTCTCCCCGTTGGCCCGCTTGGATTTTTGGCCATTACTGCGGTGGCCCTTTGTGCTGCATTCGGTGTGGCTTGGCTGATTCTGGAAGCTTCTGGTGCACGCGAACAGAGCAACGCTGTGGACTTGCAGGAAGTTCTGAACGGGGTTGGCGTAGCCCCGTTGGTCGCAGATCCGCAGGTTCGAGCAACGGTTGGCTCGCCTGCACCTGATGTTCGCTTGGATTTTTTAGGGGGCGGGACACAGCAACTGGCAGAGATTGCGGGCAGAGGCACGCCGGTTGTGCTGAACTTTTGGTCCTCTACCTGCGCACCCTGCCTGAACGAGCTTCCCGCCATAGAAAAGGTGTCGAAACAACTCGGCGACAAGGTCACCGTGATTGGAATCGATAGTCAAGACACAGTTGAATCCGGCCAGAAGATGGTGGATCAAACAGGAATTACTTTCCGCAACGCCCGAGACCCAAAGGGCCAAATCTCCACCGTTTTTGGGGCCCTTGCCCTTCCGCGAACCGTCATCATTGATGCTCAAGGCAAAGTGGCTGATACCTACACGGGTGAACTCAACGAGCAGACTCTGCTGGACTTGCTGAACAAAAACGGGATTGCGACCTCATAGTGGCGGCCGTACTTGCACTCGCTTTTTCAGCGGGCATGGTCGCCACGGTCAACCCCTGTGGATTTGCCATGCTGCCGGCATACCTCGCCTATTTCTTGGGACTCGAGACACCACGAGCGACCACATCAGCCTCTGCCTCGGCTAGTGCCGAAACCAGCGGAATCGACCCAGTTCGCAACCCTGTGCTGCGAGCACTCGCTGTGAGCGGATGCGTCACGCTGGGCTTTCTATTGGTCTTTGGCGTTATGGGTTTTGCTTGGTCCTCTGTCTCGGGACTGATCGGCAGGCGTCTCCCGTACATCACCATCTTGGTAGGAGTCGCTCTCATCTCGGTTGGCATCGCCATGCTGCGAGGCTTTGAACCCGTGGTAAAGCTGCCCGGAATACAAATGTCTTCTGAAGGCAGAGAATTAACTTCGATGTTCATCTATGGGATCTCGTATGCAATTGCCTCGCTCAGTTGCACCATCCCAATCTTCATTGGCATCGTCTCGACAACACTGGACCGAAATAGCTTCGCTGCGGGACTCTCAACCTTCTTGGCCTATGGACTCGGAATGGGCACCACCCTGGCGATCTTGACCTTGGCGGTGGCTCTTACGCAGCAGGGAATAATTCGAACTTTTCGGCGGATTCTGCCTTATGTCAACACCATTTCGGCAGTGTTCTTGATCCTGGCTGGTGGCTTTGTGAGCTACTACGCAGTTATAGAGATCAACGAGTTGAACTCCCGTGGGTCCTCAACAGTGGTGCAATCAGCCAGACAGATTCAAAGCTCCTTGCAGCGCTGGGTTGAACAAGTGGGTGGCCTGCAGCTAGCCCTAGCCGCTGCCATCATTTTGGGTGCGGTCATTGCCATCTCGGCGACGCTCCGCCCAGCCCGCCCAGATCACCCAGATCGCTCAGCTCAACCAGATGCCGATGCAGATGCCAGTGCAGATGCGGACGAACAGCAGCATCAAGTCACCAAGGATGGCGTGTGAGCACGCTTGGAATCTAAATTAGTAAGCCATGTCGCATATCGAAGCCCTCAACAAGGCGTTCCCTCATGCAGTGAGTTCCGAGCAGTACCTGGCCCGGGTAGCCAAGCTGGTCTCGCCGCTCGGATTTGCTCGCGAACATAGCTTCGCTGCCGTCTCGGTCTGTCGGGATGAATTGACCCAATCATTTCCAGATTTGGTGGCAAGACGATGGGATCAGCCGTTCAGCTTGGGTGGCTTAGGAGCCCTGCCATCGCTTGGACGAACAGGTTGGCGCGCAGCCCTGTCGCACGTGCCTTCCGACCACGATCGTGGCCACCTGATTGTGTTTGGTCTGCCCCATATTGGGATCGACCCCGAAGGGAACATCGGACAAAGCCTGCGCCGCCACCAGGATCAGGCCACCCCAACCTGTGGCGCAATGGCGGCCCTTTTGTCATCGCTGCGAAACGGATTTGAACCACAGACTCCTGGACTCGACGATAACGAGGCCGACCGTCTGAGGCGCATTGTTGACTCCCAGTCCGATCAGCTACCCGACAACTTGTTGGAACTCACTCGCTTGGCCGCCACAGCAGTCAACACAGAAATGTGGGCTGAGCTCGATGCCCTGCAGGCTCATAAAGAGATGGATATCGCTGTGTTCTGCGGCATCCAGATTCACCTGCCTGATGAGGTGGATTTCATATCGCCCGTAGCGAGCGCCTTTATGGGAAGTGACGGAATAGCGACAGCGTTGTCAGTCTGAGCTTGCTTCGGATGTTCCGAGGGTGCCGCTCCGCTTAGGGCGCTAGTCGCTCCCGGCTCCAGGAATCCCCGTGTCGCCAATAATGCAATCGATCATGCAATCGGCTTGGTCGTCCCTGCCAGAACTCAAACTGAGTCGAGCGGACCGAGTAGCCACCCCAGTGCGGTGGACGCGGAACCGGCACACCTTCAAAGCGCTCGGTTGCATCGACAACGAGTTGCTCCAACACAGATCGGTCGGCGATCACCGTGCTCTGAGGACTGGCCCATGCACCGATCTGGCTCTCTCGTGGCCTGGAGGCAAAGTAATCATCGCTCACTTGCGATGGCACCTGCGCTGCGCTGCCAAGTACCCGGACCTGCCGATTCATCCCGAGCCAAGAAAACAACAGGCATACATTGGGATTGCCGGCGAGTTGGCTGCCCTTATGGCTGTCGTGATTGGTATAAAAAATAAGGTGGCCCTGGTCATCAAGACCCCTCAACAGCAAGTTTCGAGCAGCAGGGTGTCCGGTTGCATCAGTAGTTGCAAGCACCATTGCGTTCGGCTCTGGGACACCTTCGGCCTCGGCTTGCTCAAGCCACAGCCTCAGGAGCACAACCGGGTCTGCGTCGGCAGTTTCCTCATCCAACTCGCCTACGTTGTAGTCCGTGCGTCGATCCAGATCCATACCTAGTAGTCAATCACCTCGACTGCTCGCCAAAGCCGCACACACACACCCTCTGACCCGCCCTAGCGTAGAAAACGTGGTTACCTGGCAGCTCCCCCGTCGCAGGTTGGTAGCGATCTGTGTTGGAACACTGAGCTTTTTCGTCTTCACCCTGACTGCACCGCTTGCCGCTGCTGACGCAGTTCGTCCGAGCAACTTTGAGTCAGTCATCCAAGAGATCGACCCACCTACCCCAGAGATTCAAGTTCAGGTGCTTGGCGGAGACTCCTACCTTCAGGTAACTGCTCAACCGGGAGCCACAGTTCAGATTCCTGGCTATGACGGTGAACCCTATTTGCGAATCTCGGCCGACGGACAGGTAGAACAAAACCGCAGGTCTCCGGCTGTCATCTTGAACTCCAGTCGCGGTTCCTCAATGAGCGGTTCTGCCGGAATAGCAACGTTCCCATCTGGTGTGAGCAGTAAAGCACCGCCCGACTGGCAACTAGTAGGGTCCGGCGGCAAAGTTGCTTGGCATGACCATCGGATTCATTGGATGGTCAGTGATCCCCCTGTGGTTGATGACAACAGGGTGGCCCAAGACTGGCTTGTCCCACTCACGGTCAACAATCAACAAATCACCGTCACTGGGCAACTGTTGTACTTAGGCAACACCTTCCCTTGGTCGGGTCTGCTCGCCGTTGTTTGCGCCGCTGTTGCAGCATTCCTAGCTCGTCGGGGCACTGCGCGACTGCTGCTTTTATTCGGGGCGGCGCTTTGCGCTGCTGCTCTATCGCTCGGGGGAATCGTCGAGACCGTTCCAGCCATTCAGGCTTCTCAGCCGCTGCTTGAAACTTGGTTACCGCTGCTTCTCGCTGGCATCTCGGCTGGAGCCGCCGGCCTGGCACTGCTGGCTCATAGGCTTTCTGAACAACTCAGAATGCTCATCTTGCCGCTGGTTTCAGTTGCAACTTTGGCCGGCTGGGTTGCTCCTCGAGTGGGCCTGATCTGGATGCCCGTGGTGCCAAGTGTATTTCTTGGATGGATCGAGCGAGTTGGCACTGCCTTGGTGATCGGCATCATTTCGGGAGTGACCATCGCAATTCTTGTCCGGCCGCTGCCTAGCCGTCAGCCTGGTGGCTCAACTGACAAATCCTCTGGACCCCAGTCGGCTATCCCGCCTAAGTCATAGACCTTTGTAAATCCCGCCCGCAGCAACATGGCTGCGGCATTCTCGCTACAAGCAGCGGTGGAGCAATAGACCACCGTGGGAATGTCCTTGTCTAACTCGGCTGTTCGAAACTCCCAATCTGCAGGGACAGCAGCGTCAATACTCTGGGCGCCCACTAGGTGACCACTCATGTATTCACCGCGAGGCCGAACATCGATGACCAACACCTTCTCGGGGGACTCAATCAGAGCCCTTCCCTGCGCGGAATTAATCAGGGTCACCTGTTCTGCCGAGGCCGGGGGAATCACGACCTCCTCCTTTGAGGAACAACCCAGCAGAAGAGCGGCAGCAACTAGAGCGACGGCAGCTGCACCCAAATCAACTCGAAGCGAATGCCTCTTAGACCTTCTCTGTGGGACCATTCGCACAGATTAGAGGCCATCACATTGCAGTCTGAGTCGGGGGCCTCAAGACTGTGGCAAGTGACTGTGCCCGAACTGCCCGTGTTTGAGGTTATGGATGAGCTTTGCTCTGCGCTCGAAGATCACGGAGCGGCTGTACTCATTGCACCACCCGGCACGGGAAAAACCACAGCCGTTGCACCCGTGTTACTCGGGGAAGCTTGGGCCGAGTCTGGTCGAATCATTCTGGTTGAACCGCGGAGAATTGCGGCTCGCGCCGCTGCAACGCGAATGGCAGAAATGCACCAACAAGTTGTGGGACAGCTGTTTGGCTATGCCGTTCGCGGTGAGCGACAGGTCTCTGCCCAGACTCGGGTTGAGGTGCTCACTGAGGGCCTGTTTCTACGGCGGATTCAATCCGACCCCGAGCTGAGCGGAGTGAGCGCCGTACTACTCGACGAGTTCCACGAGCGCTCATTAGACAGTGACCTGCTCTTGGCACTCCTGATGGATCTTCGCTCATCCTTACGTCCCGATCTTCGCCTACTCGTGATGTCGGCCACCCTTGATCCAAGCCCAGTTGCGGCACTCCTCGGTTCGACACAGCCGCGCGGATCAGAGACAGCCCCCGCAGTTCCTTCGCCGGTGATCGAAGCAGTGGCCAAGATGTACCCGGTAGAGACTCGCTACCGGCCAGGTTCGGCGCATGATCCGCTCGAGGAGCGAGTAGCGGCAGTCATTCAAGAGGCTCTACGAACTGACCCCGGAGACATTCTGGTTTTTCTGCCAGGTCGACCCGAGATCTTTCGAGTGGCTCGTGTGCTCGACCGCTCTGGATCTGGATCTGGATCTGGATCTGTGATTGTTCGTCAGCTTCACGGCTCGCTGTCGCCCGCCGAACAACAAGAGATCATTCAGGGCCACGAGGCAGGGCAGCGCAGAGTGGTGCTCTCTACCAGCCTGGCCGAAACCTCGATCACGGTTCCCGGCGTACGAGTAGTGATTGACGCAGGCCGCCGTCGAGTGGTGCGAACTGACCCGCACTCTGGGCTTCCTGCACTTCGAACGACTGCAGTCAGCCAGGCTGGAGCAGATCAGCGACGAGGCAGAGCAGGCCGAACTGCACCTGGTGTGGCGTACCGGCTCTGGGCAGAGAACGAACACCGCCATCGCCCCATAGCCGACACTCCAGAGATTCTGGACGGCGATCTCTCGGCGATTCTTCTGCAGTTGCTTGTCTGGGGAGTCGAGAATCCGGCATCGCTTCGGTGGATAGATGAGCCACCCGAACGCGGGGTGGATCAAGCGCAGCTATTACTCAGCGCTCTGGGGGCAATCGACGCCGAGGGGCGACTGACCAAGCAAGGGCGAGCACTTGGAGAGATTGGGTTTCATCCCCGGCTTGCAGCAGTTGCCGAGGCGGGTCGCTCCGCAGGGGCAGCCGATCTTGCTGCGGTAGTCGTAGCGGTATTGGAAACCTCACGCTCAGGAGAGATCGACCTTGTGGAGCGTGCTCGTGAACTTGCGGCGGGTCACGGTAGCGGGGACGCTCAGCATGCTGTTCAGCAATGGCGAAGGACTCTCGGGGCAAGTCGCGATGGCCGAAGCCACACCGCGGACCTGTTGGACTCTGAGCAGATTGACGCACTCCTAGGCCGACTCCTGCTCGCTGGTTACCCTGATCGAATTTCCCGAAAACGTAAAGCGACTCGGACCGACGACCAAGGTAAATCAAGAGTCGTATTTCACCTTCGATCAGGCGGCGAGGTTGCGCTGCCAACTGCGGACCATGGATTCAACAAGACAACCTGGCTTGTCGTCGCCGATCTTGACGGCGGAGCAACAGCACGAGCAGGACGCTTGTATCTCGGTGCGGCCATCAGTGAAGACACCGTTCGCGAAGTACTCGGAGCGCAGATTCTGACCGAGGACACAGTCGAGTGGAATGCACGCGTGCGCCGGGTCACCGCCACTCGTCAGTCTCGCCTTGGTGCAATCGCCTTTGGAGCACAGCCCCTAAGCAACCCACCGCAGGCCGCTCTGCACGCAGCACTCAATCAGGCGTTGAGCGAGGAGGGCTTGCAGTTGCTTGGCCGGTTCCAAGAGGCTGACTCCCTGAGGGCGCGGGTTGCGCTGCTGCGGGCTACCAACGTTGGGGAGCAGAGTTGGCCGGATTGGTCGAATGAGCATCTGACCGAGACTCTGAGCGACTGGCTTGGCCCCTTCTTGGACCGATCCAAGACACTCAAGGACCTCAATCGAATCGATGTGCGAGCAGCCCTTCAGTCGCAGCTCAGTTGGGAACAAACCAGCGAACTGCCCGAACTGGCTCCCACTCACTGGGTCTTGCCCACAGGCAAAAAGATTCCCCTGCACTACGGCCAGGTTGATGGCGAGCCAGCAACAGTGTTGGCTTCAGTTCGGTTACGCGAACTCATTGGCTGTGATGTGCACCCCGTTGTGGGGGCACAGCGAGTTGCGGTGACGGTGGAACTTCTCTCACCGGCCGGACGACCCGTTCAACGGACGAACGACCTGCCTGGCTTTTGGCGCGGCAGCTACAGCGCTGTGCGAACAGAAATGCGTGGCCGCTA
>CAMDLX010000091.1 GCA_945901935.1 Bifidobacterium breve
CTTGTGGAGTACGCACTTCTCGTAGCGCTCATCGCTGTGGTCTGCATCGGCGCAGTTTCCTTCCTCGCCGGCGGCGTAGAAAAGACCTTCACCTCCGCTGGCAGCTCAATCGGAGGCTGAGCAAGCAGAGCCAAGCGCTCAGCAAAAAAAAACTTGAACGATGGGGTCCCGCAAGGGGCCCCATCCTCGCGTCGCCCCCAACTCTCTGGTACTTGCTGTGAGCAGAGTTGCTGGAGGTCTCGAGGTGGCTGCTACCCCCTAGTCCCTTCGACATGGGTCACGCGACCCAGAAAAGTTTAAATACTTTGTCAAGGTTCTCTCAGAGTTGTCGATACAACAATCACGGATCTCTCCCCAGGGGGTTCGCAACGGAATCTGATCCGAAACCAACTCACCAAACAATACGGAGACCCAAATGACAACCCGGTTCAACTTCATCAAGGCATGGATGCAAGCACACGCAAAGACCGAACGAGGAGCCTCTCTTGTGGAGTACGCACTTCTCGTAGCGCTCATCGCTGTGGTCTGCATCGGCGCAGTTTCCTTCCTCGCCGGCGGCGTAGAAAAGACCTTCACCTCCGCTGGCAGCTCAATCGGAGGCTGAGCAAGCAGAGCCAAGCGCTCAGCAACAAAAAAACTTGAACGATGGGGTCCCGCAAGGGGCCCCATCTTCGCGTTCTGGGTTAAACGGCTCAGAGGGCCAAGCAGCTAGTCGAGCAGTCAGTCGAGGAGTCGCATGCCGGCCGGGTTCAGCGAACCCCCGTCGGCCACCAACCCAACCGGCAAGTCGACGGCAAAGCGGGTGCGGTGAGCCGGAAAGACATGCTCGCTCATCAGTACAGCCACACCATCTTGGCTGCGAGTGATGCGTTCAGCCACGAGCACAGGGGAACCATCCGGCACACCAAGTAGCTCGGCATCGGCTTCGCTCACCAACTCGGCACCAATGGTTTGGGTCGCCCCGCCAATGCGAACCGGTAGCTGCTCCAAGAATGATGCACGCTCCACGTCATCTCTGCTCAGTGAAGACCCAAGCGCCTCGGGGCACCAGACGGTGACTCGCGCAAATGCCTGACCATCGGCAAGGTTCAGCCGCCGAACCTCGAGCAGGTTGGTCTCACCAAGCACTGCTGCAACATGCTCGGGTGCAGTAACAAAACCAAACGAGAGGATCTTTCGGTCTGAGCGGATCCCTGCTGCAGCGAGCTGAGCGTCAAGGGTTCCTAGATGAGAAAGTTGCTGTCGCAGCGGTTCTGCCGCCACGAGCCATCCAAATCCTTGCTTGCTCTCGATCAGGCCCTCGGATCGCAGAAGCTCAAGCGCCCTGCGGATGGTTACTCTGCTCGCCTCGTAGTGAGACGAGAGGTCAGACTCAGAGGGCAGCACTCGTGCCGATGCGAATTCTTGGCCTTGCAGCCGCCCACGCAGGTCATCGGCAATCACTTGATAGCGGATGCTCCTCACGGACTTGTAGTGTACTTGTATTCTTTTCCGATTCGACCCGAGGAACGCCCCATGGCAGCTAGTGCTTCAACTCCGCTTGAGCTTGTAGAAACCGCTTACGAGCGATTCGAAAATCGCATTGACGCAGCCCGAGACCGTCTCGGCAGAGCTCTCACGTTGTCAGAGAAGATTCTGATTGCACACCTAGATGACCCAAGTTCTGAGTTTGAACGCGGCGTCACCTACAACGACCTGCGCCCAGACCGAGTGGCGATGCAAGATGCAACGGCGCAGATGGCGCTACTGCAGTTCATGACGGCCGGCCTCGACAAAGTGGCAGCACCTTCGACGGTGCATTGTGATCACCTGATCCAAGCTAAAGAAAACGGCAAGGTTGACTTGCTTGCGGCAGAGGCAAACAACGCCGAGGTGTACGAGTTCTTGGAGTCAGTCTCGGCTCGTTACGACATTGGTTTTTGGGGACCAGGATCAGGAATCATCCATCAAGTAGTACTCGAGCAGTATGCGTTCCCCGGCGGCATGATGGTTGGAACTGACAGCCACACCCCAAATGCTGGCGGCCTTGGAATGGTTGCCATTGGAGTGGGCGGTGCCGATGCGGTTGACGTCATGACGGGCTTCCCATTCAACCTTCGCTGGCCAAAGCTCATTGGCGTGCACCTGACCGGAGAACTCAATGGTTGGTCAGCCCCGAAAGACATCATTTTGAAGGTGGCCGAGATCCTGACCGTCAAGGGCGGAACTGGCGCAATTGTTGAATACTTTGGGGAAGGTGCGAATTCCATTTCATGCACTGGCAAGGCAACGATTTGCAATATGGGTGCCGAGATTGGTGCGACCACCTCGGTCTTTGCCTATGACGCTGCAATGGGTCGCTACTTAGAGGCCACCGGCCGCCAAGAAATCGCTGCTGCTGCAAACGGACTGGCGCGTCACCTGCGCTCGGACGACGAGGTGCTGGCAAACCCTGAGCAGTATTTCGATCAGGTGATCGAACTCGACCTTTCAACCCTTCGCCCTCATATCAACGGCCCTCAGACCCCAGATTTAGCAAGGGAAGTGTCGGCACTCGGGGACGAGGCTCGCGCCGAGGGCTGGCCACTCGAAATCAGCTCGGCGCTTGTCGGGTCTTGCACGAACTCCTCGTATGAGGACATCACCCGGGCGGCTTCGATTTTGCGATTCGCCGCTGCAAACGGTCTGGCTGTCAAGGTCCCGCTCATGATCACTCCCGGTTCCGAGCAGGTTCGCGCCACCATTGCCCGAGACGAACTCCTGAGCACATTCGAAGCCGCTGGCGCAACTGTGTTGGCTAATGCCTGCGGGCCCTGCATTGGCCAATGGGATCGTCCTACAGCGGCAAACGACCACCCGAACACCATTGTGACCAGCTACAACCGAAATTTTCCGAAGCGCAACGATGGCTCTGTGAACACGCTGGCCTTTGTCACCTCACCAGAGACAGTTGTGGCACTCGCACTTGCCGGGACGCTCGACTTTGATCCAATCAGTGACACGCTCACCAACGCTTCGGGTGAACAAGTGCTTTTGCCCGAGCCCATCGGAGAAGAACTTCCTGCGCTCGGCTTCACCCCAGGCGAGAACACCTTTGTGTCTCCCCCACAAGATCGCAGTGGGATCAGCGTCAAGGTTTCGCCCACCTCGGATCGCTTACAGCTTCTCGAACCATTCGCCGCTTGGGACGGACAGGATTACCTTGACTTGCCGATCTTGCTCAAGGCCCAAGGTAAGTGCACCACCGACCACATCTCCATGGCTGGGCCCTGGCTCAAGTATCGGGGACACCTCGAGAACATCTCGGGCAACCTCTTTTTGGGCGCGATCAACGCCTTCACCGGCGAGGCCGGCCAGGGCAAAGACCAACTCGATGGGACAACGAAGTCCTTCCCGGATATTGCCAAGCACTACCACGAGGCGGGGGAACGCTGGGTGGCAGTTGGAGACGAGAACTGGGGGGAAGGTTCCTCACGTGAGCACGCTGCCATGGAGCCCAGATTCCGTGGTGCTGCCGCAATCATCGTGCGAAGTTTCGCTCGCATTCACGAAGCCAATCTCAAGAAGCAGGGCGTGCTGGCCCTCACCTTTGCCGAGCCCGAGGTTTACGAAGTCATCGGCGAAGACGACCGAATTAGCATTCTCGGTCTAGAAGACCTTCAGCCCGGCAAGCCCGTCGAATGTCTGCTCACCAAACCCGATGGAACCTCATTGAGTTTCCTAGGCAATCAGACGATGAGCCCTGAACACATTGAATGGTTCCGCGCTGGCTCTGCTCTCAACATCATCAGGGCTCGCACTGCCTAACGGGTTACCAATTTGCATCAGGCGGGAGTGCTACTCCTTGCCGTGTACCGCGTCTGGGAGGACAGCCAACTTCGCGACCTTCGTAGCGGCGTGCCTTAGTTGATTGTCGAAGTTCTACGCCCTGTTGCTGATTGTGATTGGCACTGTCCTAGTTCTGGGTAGACCCGCCACCTGACGGGTTCGCAGATTGCTAGCAAATCACTCGCATCAGTGCCGGCTTAGTCAGTGCCCGGACGGCGGACTGTTTCGTGATCACTGGCCCACTCGACGTCATCGGGAACAACTCCCCCGGGATAGGTCCGGGCCAAGTCATCTTGTGAGGGCGGACGTTGAGAACGCGACTCCTCGGGAAGCAGCGCAGAGATCGCTGACATCACTCGTTTGGTCTCTGAGTCGACATCATCAGTTCCTAGTTCAATGGGGGCGCCCACCTTGATGCTGACCTTGGGCGGGCGCAGCACTTGAGTCACGTCCGGGAATCGTGAACTACGGGGCCAAACCTGTTCGGTTCCCCACAGCCCGATAGGAATAATCGGCGCACCCGTGGCCTGAGCCAGTCGAACTGCACCCCATCGACCCTGAAGCTCGGGATTAAAGAAGGCCGGGCCGCGTGGAATGGTTCCCTGAGGCATCAGCGCAACCATTTCGCCTGCTGCTAGGGCGTCCTCGGCAGCTCGCAGAGGTGCGTCTGAGCCAGTCCCGCGATCCACTCTGATTCCGCCAAGAGCAGTAACCACGTCACCCACGAGTGGGGCATCAAAGACCTCTTTTTTGCCAAGGAAGCGAGCGGGCCGACCCCGACGAGCAAGCAGAAATGAGATTGCAAGCGGATCAAAATACGAGCGATGGTTTCCTACCAGAATGGCTGGGCCATCTGTCGGCAGATTCTCGAGCCCGTCGATGCCAAAGCGAACCCAGGGGAAGAGCTGTGGCTGGGCCAGCACGAGCAGCAAGCGTTGCGGCTCAATGCCGGCAAACTTGGGCACACCTGGGGGTACGTCGAAGTGCATGACTGGCCAACGTCGGATCGTGGCCTGAGCAAACATCCGCGGGTCTGGATTTACTGCGCGCGGGTTTGCAACGATGGACAGCAAGGGGACGTCGTAATAGCTATCCGAGTAGGCATAGCTCTCATCTAGGTCCACCTGATGGTCCTGTGCCCACTGCCGTACTGCTCGAGCCTTACCCTTACCCCACACAAATTCGCCATCGATGGATCCGTCATACTGGCCGCTGCTGTGGCCGTAGCGAGTTGCCACTACATCATCAAAGGACAGGGCCTCGGCTAGTGGCGCAATCAGATCCGCAGGTGTGGTGGTAGCCATGACCAGTTTGCGACCGGCAGCGCGATGCTCCTCGATCTCTTGTAGTGCGAAGGGCAGAACTGACTGCAAGAGCTGAGCCGTTGCGATGTCTGCTGCCTCTTGAACGAGTTCAATTGGCCATCCCCGTGCAGCGCGTGCACCTTGTCGGGAAATCATCATGGATGGCCAAGTTTCACCGATGAGATTAAAAATCCCGAATGCCACCGACTCGATTCCCGAGGTCGAACCGGACAGCAGCCCAACCCGCCTGAGTGCATCACTAATGATCGGTCCGCTTGCTCCAGCTAGCAGTGTCCGGTCGAGATCAAAGAATGCCGCACCCTGAGTGGCTGAGGGGGCGTTACTGCTGCCGTTCTGCGATGTCTGCATGACCAGAGAGTACTTCCGAAATCCTCAAATTACCTGACGTCTATTGGCTCTGGCCAAAAAGGCCGAAGGACTGGCGGGGGGAGCCAGTCCTTCAGCAGTTGAGCCATCAGATCGGGGGGAAATCCGATGACTCTGGCACGAGGGGGGCTTGCGCCCGCACCCTCGGCGTTTGTGTATGAAGACTAAGTTAGCCTTAAGCAAGCAATCTATCAAGCATCTTGTTCAGATAGTTCCTATCTCTATTTATGATAGAATGTCTATATGGACCGCAAGCAACTCAAAGCCTTTATGGCAGTGGTCGAACTGCACTCGTTCTCGGCTGCAGCTCGATCCCTCGATACGGTGCAATCGAACGTATCCGCTCACGTCGCAAGGTTAGAAAGCGAGTTGGGCGTCACCCTGATTGACCGGGCAACAACCGAGCCAACGGATGAAGGTAGAGCAGTACTCAATCGTGCCCGCCGCATTGAGGCCGAGTTTGAGGCTCTGGACTCAGATGTTGCCTCACTACGAGACGAAGTCTCTGGCACAGTGCGATTGGGCAGCATTGGTACCGTTACTCGCTGGCTGGTTCCACCCTTACTCAACGAATTGGCGCTGCAGTTTCCGCTTGTCTCGGTCGTCATCTTGGATGCCACGACTAGTTCACTCGTATTGAACCTGCTCTCAGGTGCCGTCGACCTTGCAGTGTTGAACCTTCCACTTGATGAGGCGGAACTGAGGGTAGACCCGCTCTTCGACGAGGATCGCGTGCTGATCGCCCCGAGTACGCACCCCCTCTTTGGCTACGAAACCGTCAGCATTGAAGAGGCTGTGCATCATGAGCTCCTGCTGGAAGCTCCCGGCAGCCCCTTTCGTGCTCAGCTAGAAGAAGTCGCAGCCATGCAAGGGGTTCGACTTCGACCCAAGGCGCAGTTCGATGGCATGCGTCTGCTCGCCTCGCTGGTGTTCAGTGGTTTCGGGGCCGGAATTGTGCCCGCTTCTGCCGCTCCCCCGGGTCTGGCTGGCGACTGGCGACGAGTCCCACTTACTGGCGCCGATGGACGCTCAGTCGGCCTTGGAGTTCGTCGGCGCAGCTTTCCCTCTGCTGCACAGCGAGTTGTTGCCGACACGATTCGGACAGTCATTGCGCGTGAAGCTGCTGGGCCATCTGGTATCTATCCGGCCGCAACGGCAGGCAGCTGACCTGCCCGCACGCCGCGTCATGGAACCCTCCACAGAGGTTCTAAGATGCACCACGAGTAGACCTCAGGAGAGCAGACGTGGCCGAGACAATCACCATCACCGATAATCGCACTGGTGAAGCAGTAGAGATCCCAATCCTCAACGGCGGAGTTGACTCCAAAGAGTGGAGCAAGTTGTTGCCAGGAGTCTGGTTCCAAGACCCCTCCTTTGGCACCACCTCGGGGGCATCCTCTGCAATCACCGAACTCGATGGCGAAAACGGCATCCTGCGTTACCGCGGTTACCCGATTGAACAACTCGCCCAACATTCGAGCTATCTCGAGGTTGCCTACCTGCTGATCTTCGGTGATTTGCCAACCCCTGAGCAGTTTGAGGCTTGGCGCTACGAGATCACACACCACACCTTCATCCACGAGAACCTTCGCAAGCACTTTATGGAGGGCTTCCACCACGATGCTCATCCGATGGGAATGTTGGTCTCGACCATCGCTGCGCTCTCTACCTTTTACCCCGAGGCTAAAAACATCGAAGACCCAAGTGTCGTGATGAAACAGGTCATCCGCCTGATTGCGAAAATGCCTACGTTGGCCGCTGGCGCTTATCGCCATTCAGCTGGAATGCCATTCGTCTACCCAGACAACAGCTTGGACTTTGCTGCCAACTTCTTGTCCATGATGTGGAAAACAGCCGAGCCACGCTACGACGCCAACCCCGTGCTGTCGCGTGCCCTTGATGTGTTGTTCATTCTGCACGCTGACCATGAGCAGAACTGTTCCACCACAGCGATGCGAACCGTTGGGTCCTCTCACGCAGATCCATACAGTGCAACGGCTGCAGCGACGGCGGCGCTCTATGGTCCTCGTCACGGCGGAGCAAACGAGGCCGTCATCAAGATGCTCAACGTGATCGGCTCTATCGACAACGTGCAGTCCTATGTGGACGCGGTCAAGCGTGGCGAGATGCGTCTGCAGGGCTTCGGCCACCGGGTGTATAAGAACTACGACCCACGTGCACGCATCATCAAGAAGACTGCCGATGAGGTGTTCGAAGTAACCGGCAAGAGCCCGCTGCTAGATATTGCGCTCAAGCTTGAAGAGGTCGCCTTGAGCGACGAGTACTTCTTGAGTCGCAAGCTGTACCCAAATGTGGACTTCTACTCCGGGCTCATCTATCAGGCGATGGGTTTCCCGATGGACATGTTCACGGTGCTGTTTGCCATTCCGCGCACTGCCGGGTGGCTAGCCCACTACATCGAACTGCTCGACCAAGATTCCCGCATCTGTCGGCCGCGCCAGCTGTATATCGGCAAGCCGGAGCGTGAGTATGCACCCATCGAGACTCGCAACGGCTCGCAGGCTGGATGAGTCCCTCTGCCTCAGAGCGCCAGCCGGATGTCACCGACATCACGATTGAGAGGGCGACTATGGAACTCCGGTTGGAGTTCGATGACGGCCTCAGTGGAACCATTGGGCTAACCGAGCTACGCCTGAACTGTCCGTGTGCAACCTGCCGCGCAGCCCGACAGGCAGGGCGAGCGCCGTGGCCGACTTCAAATAGTCAGCAGACCCTTGAACTCACCGATGCCTCACTAGTAGGCGCTTGGGGACTTGGCATCACATGGAACGATGGCCATGCCACTGGCATCTACCCGTTTGCCTCGCTGCATGATTGGATTCGCCTCGGCCGCCCCGGCTTTGCTCCCGATTCTGGACTAGGAAACTAACCAGCACATGGAGTTTCGCCTGAGCCCTGAGTTGCAAGCGCTCTCGGATGAGGCCCATGCCGTAGGTCGCAGAGCAGCGGAGCGCCAAGAGATTCGCGAGGACTCTTGGCTGATTGGCACTTCACCGGAATTCTCCGAGGAGTTGGCTCAGCGCGGTTGGCTCGGGATGACGTGGCCCGTTGATCAAGGCGGTGCAGGACGAAGCGCACTCGAGAGATTTGTTGTCTTTGAAGCCCTGATTGCCGAGGGTGCACCTGTTGCAACCTCATGGTTTGCCGATAGACAAATCGGACCAACCCTGATGCAGTTCGGAACACAACAGCAGTGCGACCGTTGGCTACCTGACATCATTTCTGGAACCTCGGCCTGGTGTATCGGCATGAGTGAACCTGCAGCTGGATCAGATGTCGCAGCGTTGCAAACCAGCGCCGTGAGCGCGCCAGACCCAGAGGGTGGAACCAACAACCGTGGGTGGGTGGTAAACGGGCAGAAAGTCTGGACTTCGGGTGCCGCCCATGCCGACTGGTGTTATCTGATTGCTCGTACCGACCCGACTGCGGCCCCACACGCTGGTCTGTCTGAGTTTGTCGTTGACATGTCCTCTCCCGGCATTGAAGTACGCCCAATTCTGGACGCAACTGGCAACGCCCACTTCTGCGAAGTGTTCTTCACTGATGTTCAGGTTCCGGCAGATCATCTGGTTGGCATCTTGAACGGAAGCTTCAAACAAGTCATGCGACAGATGGAGCATGAGCGTGGCGGCATTGATCGACTGGTCTCAAACCGAGCCTTGTACCTGGAAGCAGTGCAACAGGCTGACATGAGTGACCCACTCATCCGCAACGAGTTTGCGGCCTTGGAGTCGGGCTACACAATCGGCCGACTCTTAGTCCTCAGAGAGGTGCTGCAGCAGGCACCGGCAGGCTTCTCGGCAGCGACCAAGACTATCTGCACCGAGTTTGAGCAGCGAGTAGCCGAGTTCTGCGTGCG
>CAMDLX010000092.1 GCA_945901935.1 Bifidobacterium breve
AGATTCGCTATACCCATATTGGTATTGACGACGACGGCGGCCCTCGGCCCGACACCTGGTTTGACTCGGGAGTAGATCGAGCACTCGACACACTTGCCCGCACTGAGGGGCGAGTGCTGGTGCACTGCCATATGGGGATCAATCGAGGCCCATCGATGGCATTTGCGATACTCCTCGCCCTTGGCTGGGAGTCCATTGCAGCCCTTGAAGCCATCCGGTCGGCTCGGCCCATCGCCGCATTGATTTATGCAGGCGACGCCGTCGACTGGTGGGCACGCCGCTGCGGCAAGTCACCAAACCAAGTTGCCAGAGCGCGGGCCAAAGTCACCCGCTGGCAAGAGGCCAATCAGATCGACATCTACGGCGTGATCAGCCGCATTCGCCTTGGTTCGAGCGAGGACGAGGGCTAACCCAGCTCGAAAACCTCATCACTGCCGGACACACCGCACCGCACCACACCGCACAAACCACACACACACAGCACACAGGAGAAACCCAGATGACTGTCAGCATTTTCTATTCCCCCAGCTTCAACGATATTCCCGACTCCTTCGACACCTTTACCAAGGCCGACGAAGTCGCCAAGTTGATTCAGGGACTCAACAATTCAAGTCTCGCCCTGTGTGAACCCCGCACTGCAACTTCGGCAGAACTGCAGGGCGTCCACGACCAGGACTACCTTGATGCCCTGCTCACCGGCCTACCACTCGATCTTGCTATCTCAAACGGCATCGGCTGGTACGAGGGGCTGCTTGCAGCAGTATCTGCCTCCACTGGTGGTCTTCGCGATGCCGCCCTAGAGGCACTCGCTAGTAAGGCCGACCCCGATGTGGCCACCTGCAATACCGGCTCGCTTTCTAGCGGTCTGCATCACGCAAGGTATGAGCACGGCTCCGGGTATTGCACCATTAACGGTTTGGTAGTCGCAGCTCGCGCAGCTCTTGCTGCCGGTGCCAAGCGAGTGCTCATTCTTGATCTTGATGCGCACTGCGGGGGTGGAACTGCCGAGCTGATTGAGGGCCTTGACGGAGTCGAACAACTCGACATTTCTGTGAACAGTTTCGATTTCTACACCTCTCGAGAAGATGCCCACCTGACGGTTGTCGGCAACTCCTCGTCGTACCTCGACACGATTGCTGAACAACTCGGAGCAATTCATCAGCCAGAGGGAATTGATCTGATTCTGTACAACGCCGGAATGGACCCACATGAACATGCCAGCGGGATGAGTGGCATCACCACAGACATGATGAGCCAGCGAGAGAGCATGGTTTTTGAGTTCGCTCGCCAACATGACATTCCGGTGGCCTTCACTCTGGCCGGGGGTTACACCGGCCATGGGCTGACACTCGAGGAAGTAGCTCAGCTGCACATGCTCACCGTGCTGGCCGCCTGCGCACCCTTTGCACGGGTCAGCTCATGACCCCATCGGAGCTTACGCAGCAACTCAGCCAGGTGGCAGGGGTCACGGTGAGCGAAACGGCAGATGGTCTGCTCGAGATCGCAAACGATGGTTTTGACGACCAGTGGGAACAGCTCCCCACCCTGCTACTTGATTCGAACAAGGTAGAAGCATCTTCGTGGGGGATTGGCCCCAACGGTCAGCATCTTCAGTTCTTGGCGGACTCCAGAGTGGTCATTGTTGCTCCAGGAGATTTTGCATTTGAGCCCCTGCCACAACCGAATCTATTTGGTGACATTCTGCCTACCCACGTGCAGGGCTTGCCGTGGCTTGTCTCGTGGACAGAGGCCCGCAATCAGTTAGCTGCCGCATTGGTGGCTTCGGATGGTGACTTTGATGGCTTGACTGCCCAAGTACTCACGAGTGCTGCGTTCATCTATGGCGCTCTCGAGGTTGGCCTGCAGGTTCCAGCTAGTGCACTGGAGCAATTCAGCCGCCTACTCGAGCATTATTCCGAGATGTAACCGGCTCTCAGGTATGACCGGCTTTTAGATGTAAACGCCAAGCTATGAGGACGCGTAGTCCCCTGTTGAACTCGCTGCTCCAGCAGAAAAGAGCGAGACCACATCCATGGCGGGGGCTGGGCGGCCATACAAGTAGCCCTGCGCGAACTTACAGCCGAGCGATACGAGCACGTCCTGCTCAAACTCGGTCTCGACTCCCTCAACCACCAGGGTCAACTCAACCGCTCCAATCACATGCAGCAACCCCTCCAACACGCCCAGGGCTCGTTTCCCGCCAGAGGTGAGCGCAGACACAAATGCTCGATCGAGTTTGACGATATCGATGGGCAGTTTCTGAAGCTGCATCAGACTTGAATAGCCCGTTCCGAAGTCATCAAGAGCAATCCGGATTCCACCCGCTCGCAACTCTTCGAGCGTCTCTTCGTTGCCCTCGAAATCAACGAAGGCGTTCTCTGACAACTCAAGCACTACCTGCTCAGGGGGGATGCCAGCCGTGCGAATCTGATCAAGCACTTCCGCAGTAAAGGTCGCGTTCTGAAGCTCGCGCTCTGTGACGTTCAGACTCAGGTACGGCGCAACCTCACCCGCTGCGGTATTCAACCTAGCCATCACACCGAATGCCTCTCGGCGCATCCAAGAATCAAGTTGGCTTATAAGACCAAGTTCTTCGTCGTTATCTAGGAATTGCCCCGGTCCTAACAGTCCAAGAGTCGGATGTTGCCAGCGGACAAGTCCCTCAAATCCAACGGTTTCTCCGCTTGAGAATTCAACGATTGGCTGCAGGTACAGGCGGAATTCGTCGCGCTCAAATGCTCGACGCAACATCATGTTTGTCTGAATATGCTCGACCCGATCAGCCTCGACCTCTCCGCTATAGAGCACTGGCCCGCCAAGGCCCATCGCCTTTGATCGGTACATCGCGACATCGGCATTACGAAGAAGTTGCTCGGCAGTATTTGCATGATCCGTCGAGACTGCGATGCCGATGCTCATATCGGTAAAGGTCTCGACGCCTTCGAGCACAATCGGCCGACTCGAAAGCTCGCTCACGCGAAGCCCAAGGGCTAGAGCAGCCTCAAGAGGCTGGTCGCCTGTGCAGACCATGACAAATTCGTCACCACCAAAGCGAGATAACACCACCTCAGTTGACAGGCCAGCAGGTGATTGCAAAAACGCATCCACAGCAGAGCTAAACCATGCAGCCAGGTTGACCAACAAGATGTCCCCGGCCTTATGGCCGAGAGAATCGTTCACCAACTTAAATCGGTCCAGGTCACAGAACACCAGTGCCACCTCGGAGCCTCCCGAGTTTCTTACGTCGAGGAGTTCGACTAGGCGCTGCTCGAGATAAGCCCGGTTCAGCAGACCTGTCAGCGGATCATGCGTGGCCTCACGGATAAGTTCTCGACGAGCCCAACTGTCGCTCACGGCGATTCTCGCCAACTCTGCGCAGCGACGCCCAATATCGTCCAAATTACCGAAGTCTTCGTTGACTGTTGCTACTCCAGTTTCACTCGCTGACTGCGCAGGAGCGAAACACTCCACAACCCCAGTCTTGTTCCACCGGCCAATCTCGAACGGCCAAGTCCGCTCTGCGAGTTCGCTCTCGTCCCGCTCCTCTTCTGATCGGCTCTCTGTGCCCTGGATCGCAACTCGATAGGCACGGCCTTGCGAATGAGCCGAAGCGACGGCAGCGATCTCGGTGAACACGTCCTCGAGCTGCGAACCAGAAATAATGAGCTGAAGTAAACGGCTCTCGTCCTGTTCGAACTCCTTGATTCGTTGAAGCTTCAGCAACGACTGGTCAAGATCTGCCTGCTCCTCACTCAGAATCTCTTGTGCCTGCCGATAGTTCACTCGGATGGCTCTCCACAAGAAGTAAAAGAGCAGCCCTGCAAGCAGTAGCACCAGAGCCGAAAGACGCAACTGCCAAAACGCTAGCTGTTGGTCTTCGCTCACAGCTCGCTTCTGAGTACTGTCGGCTAGCCCCTCTTGGCGGCTGATGATGTCCTTGGCCGCTTCCTCGATATCTATAATTGGTATAGCCATTCTCGGCAGCCAAATCTCCTGATCCGCTGGACTCAAAAGCCCGCTAGGCGCGGATGAAAACGCCTGATCAAACTGCAAGAGTGGCTGACCGAGCTGCGGCTCAAACAACTCACCTGTCAGGTCTCCGTCACGTGTGGATGTATTGAGGCGTTGAGCTAGCAAAGCACGCGAAATCTGAACGTCACGACGAGATGCAACGCCCACTAGCCAGGCACGGGCCTGCTGATTCATACTGAGTGAATCTCGCGCTGTGGCCCCTGCCACCTGAATTGCGGAATCCGAAGCGTTCATCGCTTCTGTCGCAGCCTGAGACTCGGAGCGGTCTACTTCGGCGAGGAATACGAGTCCTGCCAGCCCGGCTACCAACAGCACAGTAAGCAGGATCTGGAGGGGTCCAAAGATACGACCCAGCTCCATCCTCCTGACCTCACGCGAATTAGGCATCTAGGTTACTGAGCGCTAATCGAGCTCAGGCTCCAGTTCCATGCGTCCAGATTGGAAGCTCCCGGAGCATCATCGGCAAAAATGATTCGAACTGGCCCACCTTGATCGTATGGAATTGGTTTGCCGTCAAGTTCATAGGCCAGCAACGCTCCACCAGAAACAAAGCTCTCGGCAGTGTTGGAATACACGTACTCGTTTATTGCAGTCGTATCGATCATTTGGCTACCGGTTAGGCCCGAAGGGGCAAGGAGCGCTTCCATAGGGACTGCTGTGAACGTCTGTTTTTTGTTCACGAACGGTTCGTTAATGGTGACCGTCTGTGGCCCTAGCGCCGCAATCTGCTCCAGTGAGTAGGTTTTTTCACCAGTAGGGCCAGTTACGGTGAGTACCGATTCTCCTGGGGCGGGCGGGTCAACCTCGATATCGGCGCCGTAGGGATTTTCGGTAGTCGGAGCAGACTTCGCAGTAGTGGTTGAGGAAGAATCCTCGTTTCCTGAACTGCAGGACCCAGCAAGGAGTGCTGTGGCCACCACAAAGAATGATCCCAACAACACCATCCGTGAGCGTTTAGCTGCGACCGAAGAAATAGGACCGGAATGAACTCGGTGATTCACAAAAACTCGCTTTCTAAGAGGGCGCTTTAGCGAAGACTAGTTCGCAGCAATCAGATTAGTTCACTGGTGAACGAGCAGCGATCTGTGGCCTTAGCGCAAGAGTGCTTCTGACGGCTCCTCGGGCAGACTGAGGAGCGGCTCTGCGAGATCCGCAACCGTTGGTCCAAAACTCCTGCCGAGCGGTTCAAGCGCAGCCAAGTCAAAGCCATAGAGCTCGGCTGCGTTACCACCCAGAATCTTGCGCATCTCCGACTCGGGTGCATCATGCAAGCGCTGCCGCAGCGCTTCTCGGGTATGTGGCCAGGTGCCCTCATTGTGCGGGTAATCGCTTCCCCACATGAATTTGTCCAGTCCAATAACGTGACGCGCAGCCACATCATCTGCAGCAGGCTGGCTTGCTCCTACCCAGCAGTTCTGCTTGAAATACTCCGTGGCTGAGCGAGGCAGAACATGCTCCTCGGCGAAGCGAAGCTCACCAACTCGTCCCGTATCTCTGATCTGGCCCAAAATTCGATCCAATTGCTCGAGCATTGGAGGAAGCCACGCACAGCCCATCTCGGTCATCACAAACTTCAACTTAGGGAACCGCTCAAACACGCCCGAGGTAAGCAACTGCACAAATGGCCGCTGCGAATAGAAGGTCACCTCATTAATAAAGAGAAGTGCCGAGGCCGGATAGCGACCGTAATCAGGCAAGCCCGTTCCGCCGTGGCTGTTGACCGGTACGCCGAGGTCTTCACAGACTGCCCAGAGCGGGTCATAAATCGGGTCATACAGCGGCGCTAGCCAATCGACATCCGGTGGCACCGAAGAAATCAGAATGCCACCGCGAAGGCCGTTTGCATGTATCCACTGAACGTCTTTGATGGCTTCATCAACATCATTCAGAAAGATCTGGCCGATCCCCGCACGGCGCTCAGGGAACCTGGCACACCAATCCGCCATCCACCGGTTATGCGCCCGAATCCCTGCCAGTCGTTGCCGAAACTCCTCTGGACGAGGCGGCCGAGCAAACAGAACAAAGCTCGGGAAGAACGGCGGAACCGTATTCGGGAACACGACCTCTGCAACGATGCCATCTGCCTCTAGGTCCCCGTTGCGTCGATCGTCATCCCAATTGCGAAGTCGACCGCCATCTTGCAAATCCCGAAACGGGTTCTTGTACTTCTCGCGCCAAGCGTCAAACTCTGGGACATATGCGGGATCAAGATATTCGCGGTACATCTCATGGCTGCCCCCGGCATGACAATCTGCCGAAATGATGGTGTAGTGCTCTTGGGTTGCAGTACTCATGTTCTCTGGCTCCTTCGGGGGTTTGCAGTCGGGCTGATCTGGCACTCGAAGTGATTTGCGCTCGGGCTGATCTGCGCTCAGTCAGATCAGTAGAGACAGACTAGAATCAGATTTCATTCTATGTCAGTTCCCGAGCAGGACACCCTCAGCGAAGCTTCAGCCGCTCCGCAATCGCCGGACTCAATGACCGCTGCTCAATTGGTTCGTCGACAACGACTCGTGACCACCGTTATCGAGCTGATCTCTGCAGGCGACGCACTAGCTCCTGAAGATATCCAGATGAAAGAAATAGCTGACCGATCCGGGGTGGCACTCGGCACGGTGTACCGCTACTTCTCATCCAAGGACCACCTGCTTGCAGCTGCCTTGCTGCAGTGGGCCGGCGCCCTCGAGGACCGAATAAAGCAGCGTCCGATGACTGGACTTGGGCCATCTGAGCGCCTATCAGCCGTACTGCACCAAGCCATTCGCGCCTACGCCCGGCATCCGATGTTTGCCCGCGTCCTTGTCCTAGTCGCCAACTCTGCCGATCCCTATGCCAGCGAGTGTTACGCGCAGATGGGTGCGGTTGTGTACCCAGCGCTCGGCCAAGCTCTGGGTCAGATCGACGAAGATACCCGAGGGCGAATACTGGATGTGATCGGCGCCGTTTGGTATCACTGCATGGTGGAATGGGTCAACAATCGCATGACGCTGCAGCAGCTCACCAAGATGCTTGATAGCTCGTGTGAGCTACTTCTCGGTTGAGTCTGTTCCGTAAGGGTCAGTGTTTGCTGGCGGAGTTGAACTGCTGGACTTCAGCTTCTTGATCACCAGGATTGCAACACCCACCACAGTAAGAACAAGCAAGACTTTGAGGATCGGCCGAGAATTCTTGGCAACTGCGCCAGCGAGAAGATCAGCAGACTCTGCAGCACGCAAAGCAATCTGTGTGCGCTCCAATGCAGTCTCTACAGTCTCGAGCGTCTCGAGTGCTTTTGCTGACTGTCGTGCGACCTTAGACATGTGATCTCCTCTTGATTCCAAAGACTTCGCCACTGACCCTAGCGGCCGCTTACGGATTTACTCTTGAACAAGTTCTCTACTCACTCTTGAACAAGTTCAATGAGCGTGCCGAATGAGCCCTTGGGATGCACGAAAGCCACTGTGGTTCCGCGTGATCCTGGCCGGGGGGCCTGATCGATTGCAGTGGCACCCGCTGCGACCATCGCGTCAAGGGCTTCTTGGCAATTCGCTACGCGGTAACCAATGTGATGCAGTCCCTCGCCCCGCTTCTCGATCGACTTTGCAATCGGCGAGTCGGGCCGAGTCGCAGCAGTGAGTTGGATGTAGCTATCGGCAACCTTGATCAGGGCCTCATCAACCCCATCTGATTCCACAACTTCACGGTGGGTCACTGTGGCGCCAAAGGCCTGCTGGTAGTACTCGATGGCGGCATCAAGGTCCTTGACTGCAATGGCCACATGGTCAATCTCGGTCAGCAATCCAGATGTCGGTGTTGTCTCATTCATAATCTCTTCAGTCATGCTTTCTCTTAGAGCTCGCCGCGGGCATGGCGACGGAACAGCGTGATCTTGTCTTCACCGATGCGCTCACGTTTTTCTGGGTCAGAAATTCCCATGCCTTCTTCGGGAGCCAAGCACAACACAGCGATCTTTCCTTCGGCTTGGTTATGGTGCACCTTCAGTGCTGCCTCACCCACCTGATCCAGCGTGAACACCTCGGACAGAACTGGTTGAATCGCACCCTTATCGATCAGGCGATTCATTTCCCAAGCCTCTTGGTAGTTCGCAAAGTGCGAAGACACAATGCTCTTCAACTTCATCCACAGGTGACGATTGTCGTACTCAATCATGTAGCCCGAGGTGGCCGCGCAGGTAACAATCTTGCCGCCGCGCTTGGCGATGAACACCGAGGCTCCCATGGTCGAACGACCCGGGTGCTCAAACACGATGTCCGGATCCTCACCAACAAGCTGACGCACCTTTTTGCCTAGGCGACGCCATTCCTTTTCGTCCTGCGTGTGCTCATCGGACCAGAACTTGTAGCCCTCAGCTTGTCGATCAATCACAGCTTCGCAACCCATGGCGTTCAGCAACTTGACCCGCTCAGGCGAGGAGACCACGCCGATTGGGTTGCCGCCACCGTTCAACACCAACTGTGTGGCGTAGGCACCAATGCCGCCAGTTGCGCCCCAGATAAAGACGTTGTCACCCTGCTTCATTCTGCCGGCGTGATCGCCAACCAACATGCGATAACTCGTCGAGGCGCACAGGGCATTGACTGCCGACTCCTCCCAAGTCAGATGCGTGGGCTTGGGCATGAGTTGATTGGCCTTGACTATTGCAAAGTCGGCCAACCCGCCGTAGTTCGTCTCGAAACCCCAGATGCGCTGATTCGCAGCCAGCATCGAATCGTTATGCGCCGATGGATCCTGGTCATCGAGATAGTTGCAGTGAGCCGTGATGTGATCACCGGTGCTCCAATTGCGCACTGCTGATCCAACCTTGAGGACTACTCCCGAAGCATCCGATCCCACGATGTGAAAGTCCTGTTGGTGGCGCTTACCCCAAATGGATTCCTTACCCAAACGATCCAAGAACCCAAAGGTAGACATGGGCTCAAAGATCGAGGTCCAGACCGTATTGAAGTTGATGGAACTTGCCATCACGGCAATGACGGCCTCATCGGGGGCTATCTCGGGAAGTGGCAGGTCACCTACATGCAGGCTCTGACGAGGGTCCTTATCCCACGACTCAACTCCCTCCCACATCTCGGACTCTGAGCGAAGCACATGTGCCGCTCGAGTCGAGTCTGGAGTACCCAGGCTGGCGAGTTCCTCTGGAGAAGCGCCATTGGTGATTGCGGCTAGGACCTGTTGCGGATCAGTCATGGCTGCGAAAACTAGTTGCTACCGGCCCGGCGCTCAACGCAGGCTTGTTACTGCGCTGCCGCGTAGGCCTTCGCTTGCTTTCCA
>CAMDLX010000093.1 GCA_945901935.1 Bifidobacterium breve
GAGGAAGGTCCTTGTTTATGTCTAGCCCTAATTTCCGCGGCCGGCGACACATGTTGCGTGTTGCTCCAGCAATTCTAATGATCTCGTGTCTGCTCGTCGTGGCTACAGGGTGCGCTCCGGAACTTGGAGCTTTGTTCAAGCTTCGGACCATTTCGCAGCCTTCGTTACCTGAGACTGCCGACCCCTCGGTTGTTCGGATGGACTCACAGTTTTATATCTATGGGTCAAATACTGACTTGCGGGCACCTGTTACGAAGACGAATGACATCGATCGGCAGTACACCCGCAGTGAGAAGGACAGCTTGACTGCTGAGGCCATGCCCACTTCTCCAGCTTGGGCTGCGAGGTCTGAGCAACTCTGGGCGCCAACCGTGGCCCAGTTTGGTACACGCTGGGTCATGTTTTTCGGAGCTGATCGAATAAATCCACCCCAGCCGCATAACGCTCAATGTGTTGGTCGCGCCTTCGCCGAGAGACCTGAGGGTCCGTTTGTGCCGGAGCCGCAGCCGTTTAGTTGCGGAATTGGGCAGGTTGGTGGTGCGCTTGACCCGGAAGTGACGAGTGATATTCAAGGCAACCGTTACCTGCTCGTTGCATTTAGCGACACCCAGGCTCCTCTGCACTCAATCCCCCTTGATGCCAACGCGAATGCAGCGGGAGCGCCAGTGCAGATTTTGGCTCGTCAATACGGGTGGGAGTACCACTTCATAGAGAACCCCTCAATGGTCTATGACTACACCCGCGGAAACTACCTGCTGACCTACTCCGCTGGGGTCTGGTGGCAGCGCGACTACTCCACGGGGATCGCAAGGTGTTCGACCCCAGTTGGGCCTTGCACATCGGATCCTTCTGGGCCTTGGATTGCTTCATCCGCAGGTCGGACGGCGCCCGGCGGGCTGAGTTTCTTTACTGACACCACAGGCCAGGCGAGAGCCATCTTCTCGACATTTGCGGAGGGGCGTGAAACTCAAAATGGTGGACGTTCAGCCACGATTATGCCGCTCACACTCTCGCCACTTGTCGGCCTTGGACCGGTCGTCAAGTAGCGATCCGTTCCTGCCGCTAGCGTCAGGGTGTGGCCATACCAAAGATCTGCGGAATAGAGACCGAGTACGGAATTCTGGTCCGTGGGGTTGCTGAATCAAACCCGATCTCATCTTCCTCAATGTTGATCAACTCATATCTCTCCCTTCTTGAGGGGAATCGAATTGGTTGGGACTTCGAAGATGAGATGCCCGGCAATGATGCCCGCCAAGATCAGCGACTGCTATCAGTGGCACCTGAGATTGAGACCCATCTCGTGAACGCAGTGCTCACCAACGGTGCGCGCTACTACGTTGACCATGCACACCCAGAGTTCTCGGCGCCCGAATGTATTGATGCGGCTCAAGCACTTTTGTATGACCGTGCCGGCGAAGAGATTCTGTTGGAATCCATGGCAGCTGCACAGCGGCAGATGCCTGATGGCCAAGAGATAGTTGTCTACAAGAACAACTCCGATGGAAAGGGAAACAGCTATGGGTGCCATGAGAACTACCTCATGGATCGAGCGACTCCGTTTCCCTCAATTGTGTTGCACGCAACGACACATTTTGTCACCCGGCAGATTTTCACTGGCTCTGGCAAAGTCGGCACAGAGATGCCCGGGGTTCGTCGAGATTCAGTTCCATTCCAACTGACGCAGCGGGCCGACTTTTTTGAAGAGGAAGTTGGTCTGGAGACCACCCTCAAGCGTCCGATCATCAATACTCGAGATGAACCCCACGCAGACCCCGTGAAGTACCGCAGGCTTCACGTCATCGCCGGCGATGCCAACATGGCAGAGGTTGCAACGTTTCTTAAGCTTGGTAGCACTGCAATCTTGTTGGCCATGATCGAGGACGAGGTTCTTGACGACCTTCCTCAGCTTGCTCATCCAGTTCCGGCCATGCACCAGGTTTCACAGGACCTCTCGCTCAGCGAACCGCTGCTCTTGGCTGACGGAAGCAGCATGACGGCTTTAGAAATGCAGTGGCTGATACTAGAGCACGCACAAAATTGGGCGGGTAGCCGAGGTCTCTCATCAGTAGGCGAGGATGTTGGCGAGCAGATTTTGCAGCGCTGGGAAGAGGTGCTGAATGGTCTTGATCAAGATCCCTTGAGTTTGGCCTCTCAGATTGATTGGGTTGCCAAGTACAGGTTGTTCCAAGCATCTATGGAGCGCCACAGTCTGGACTGGTCGAGTCCGCGCTTAGCTGCAATGGACCTGCAATATCACGACCTTCGTGCAGGCACTTCGCTCTCTCGCCGTATGGGACTTGAACGCTTGACTACTGATGTGCAGGTTGCCCTCGCAATTACCGAGCCACCTCCGGAAACTCGAGCTTATTTCCGAGGGCGCTGTTTGGCTCGTTTCCCAGAGCAGGTAGTAGCTGCGAACTGGGATTCACTAGTCTTTGATGTCGGTGAGGCGGCCTTGCAGCGTGTCCCCATGCTTGAGCCTGGCAAAGGCACTCAAGAGGCCGTTGGCGCCCTGATTGATTCCTCTGTAGATGCAGCCGAATTGCTGCAACGATTAAAATAGAAGAGGTCAAACCCAGTGCAGATCCAGTCATGGCCGAGATTGCTGAGTGGTGCGTCGCCGATTTTGCTTCAGCGCAGGGTACGGTTACTGCAAAGCGGAGGTTGAACATGCCAGAACGAGAACTCAAGAAAAAGCCAGAACCACAGCAGCGTGAGAGCGAAGCTGACCACAGCCCAGCAGTTACCGAGTCGGGAACCAAGATCAAGGCTGAACTTGATGATTTGCTGGACGAGATTGATGAAGTGCTTGAGACCAACGCAGAAGAGTTTGTGAAGTCCTATATCCAAAAGGGCGGGCAGTAATTCTTCTTGACTTCTAGCTTGTAGCCTTCTCTGCGTGACTCTTCCCAGCTTCCGCCTCAGCGAGGATCCAGGGCCTGATTTTGCAGCACTCGTGCGGCGAATGGGGCTTTCGCCAGTAGTGCCAGACAGTCCGGTTGATGCCAGGCTGACCATTACGCACGGGACAACGTGTGTTGCTGTTCGTTACCCGGGTGGGGTCGTCATGGCAGGCGATCGACGTGCAACTTCGGGCAATTTCATTAGTCATCGAACCATCGAGAAGGTCTTTCCTGCGGATCGTCATTCTGGCGTCGCAATCGCCGGCGCTGCGGGGCCTGCAATCGAGATGGTTCGCCTGTTCCAACTGCAACTCGAGCACTACGAAAAAGTTGAGGGTGCTCCTCTCAGTTTGGAAGGCAAGGCGAACCAGCTCTCGCAGATGGTGCGCAATCACCTTCCTGCTGCAATGCAAGGACTTGCCGTGGTCCCGATCTTTGCTGGTTTCGATACTGCTCGATCTGCAGGACGACTCTTTCAATACGACGTAACGGGTGGCCGCTACGAGGAATTTGATCATGCTTCAACCGGATCCGGACAAATGCATGCGAGCACCGTTATCAAGATGGGTTGGCGAGGCACCTTGAGCGCTGACGAGACCATCGACTTGGTTTTGCGTGCGCTCTATGAGGCCTCGGATGAAGACTCCGCTACTGGGGGACCCGACCTGCTCAGGGGAATCTTCCCTGTCGTGGCCACGATTACTTCAAGTGGCTTTGAGCGACTCGATGACGAAGACCTAGAGGCCCGATATCTAAGCATTCTGGGTCAGGTAGCTACTGAGCGTGGAGGATCAAGATGACTGCACCGTTCTATGTAGCCCCAGAACAGATGATGCAAGACCGAGCCGACTATGCGCGCAAGGGAATCGCACGCGGTCGCGCAATGGTTGCATGCACCTATGACCAAGGCATTCTTTTGTGCGCTGAGAATCCCTCACGGATGTTGCGAAAGATTTCAGAGATTTACGATCGCATCGCCTTTGCTGGAGTTGGGAAGTACAACGAGTTTGATCAATTGCGAATCGCAGGGGTGCGTCACGCAGACCTGAAAGGGTTCTCGTTTAGTCGTGAAGACGTGGATGCCCGAAGCTTGGCGAACCAATACGCCCAGATGCTCGGTCAGGTCTTTACCCATGAGATGAAGCCTATGGAGGTCGAGATTCTTGTGGCAGAGATCGGCCACGTTCCGGCGGGCGATCAGCTCTTCCACATCCTCTATGACGGCACCTTGGTTGACGAAACTGGCTGGTGCGTACTCGGTGGTGAAGCCGAAGCGATCGGATCCAGAATGAAGGAGCAGTGGGTCGAGGGAGGAACCTTCGCAGAGGCGCTCCAAGCAGCCGTCGGTGCACTCGCTGGGCCTGACCGCACCCTGGTAGTCAGCGAGATTGAAGTTGCTGTGCTCGATAGGGAAGGCCCGAGACGAGCGTTCCGAAGAGTTGAAGACGAGGACGTCACCTCGGTGCTTGGCAGTAACGATACGAATATCGACACCTAATCGCTTATCACGGCCTGTAGGTTGACCGTATGGAACGGCGCATCTACGGACTCGAGAATGAGTACGGAGTCACTTGCACTCTGCGAGGCCAGCGCAGGCTGAGCCCAGATGAGGTTGCCCGTTACTTGTTTCGCAGGGTTGTTTCTTGGGGGCGGTCCTCCAATGTTTTCCTCGCAAATGGCGCACGTCTGTATCTCGATGTTGGCTCGCACCCGGAATATGCCACAGGCGAATGCGACTCGCTCTATGACCTTGTAGCCCATGACAAGGCGGGGGAGTGGATCCTTGAGCAGCTCGTGGAGTCGGCCCAGGAACGTCTCAATGAAGAGGGAATTCGCGGAGACATCTACCTCTTTCGCAATAACACTGATTCGGCTGGCAATAGCTATGGGTGCCACGAGAACTATCTCACCAGCCGAGATGATGACCTTGGCCACTACACCGAGGTACTGATCCCATTCCTTGTCAGTAGGCAGATCTATGCCGGTGCGGGCAAAGTCCTTCAGACGGCGCGTGGTGCGCAGTTCTCCATCTCCCAGCGGGCGGAGCACATCTGGGAGGGTGTCTCATCTGCGACAACTCGTTCACGTCCGATCATTAACACGCGAGATGAACCCCATGCCGACTCCGATCGGTTTCGGCGACTTCACGTGATCGTCGGTGACTCAAACATGAGCGAGTACGCGACTTTTCTGAAAGTCGGTGCCTGCTCGATCATCCTGCGGATGTTGGAGGACCCGACGGTGGTGCTGCGCGATATGACTCTCGAGAATCCGATCAGAGCAATCCGCGAGATCAGCCATGACATCACCTGCACACGCAAAGTTCGCTTGGCTAACGGTCGTGAAGCAACGGCTATAGAGATCCAGTCCGAGTATCTGGCTCGAGCGCTTCGCTATGCAGACAATCACGATATGTCGCCTCAGGAAAAACAAGCCCTAGGCATGTGGGAGCACGTGATGACTGGCCTGCAAGACGAGCCGCTCTCTTTGGATGCCGAGATTGACTGGGTCACGAAACACAATCTGATTGAGGCCTACTCCGCCCGACATTCTCTGAAAATTGATGACCCGCGAATCGCTCTGCTGGATTTGCAGTACCACGACATCAATCGAACTCGCTCTGTCTTTTACAAGCTGCAAGCTGCTGGACGAGTGGAACGAATCGTCAGCGATGGGGCAATTGCCGAGGCCATGGAAACTCCACCTCAGACCACCCGCGCCAAGCTCCGAGGCGAGTTCATTCGCAAGGCTAAGGAACGTAAACGTGACTACACCGTTGATTGGGTGCACCTCAAGCTCAATGATCAGGCGCAAAGAACAGTCCTGTGTAAAGACCCGTTCCTTTCTGAGGATGAGCGCGTAGAACGGCTTATCGAATCTCTCTGAGTAGTTGACTGGCGTACTCTGGCGATCTTCACAGGAGGGACGCCGAGGCGTTCTCAATCAGATTGGTCAGCGAGGGGAATTCCATGAAGGTTCACGGAGGTGTCGAGACGCTCACAGTGACAGGGGCCGAGGTGGGATCTCATCTCGAAGTACGCGATTCGCAGGGGAAGTTGCTCGTCACACTGATTGCAGATCACGCGGGGAATGCCCATTTGGCCTACGTACCAGCGGAGCCAATAGTTCTTCGCAGTCAGCAGGATCTTGCAGAGGCCCTCTCGGATGGCGAAGTCCTAGCGCCTGGCGACTACACGGTTGCCGATGTGCCAGTTCTTGTTCTGGCAGTTGACGACATCGGTGACCCTTCACTCTATGAGCAGACTCTGTCTCCAGGTTTTGGCTATCTACGCGTTCGTGACGGAGTGGACCTCTCAATCCTGGTCAGCTTTCCAGATGAGAACCTGTACGGCGCTGGTCCCTATCCCACAGTCATCGAATACTCGGGCTACGGGCCCTCGAACCCTGATGCGCCTCAGCCCGGAACACTTATCGCGAATCTCATGGGCTTTGCCGTAGTTGGTGTCAATATGCGCGGGACGGGTTGCTCTGGGGGAGTCTTTGACATCTTTAGTCCGGCCCAAGCCGCTGACGGCTACGACGCAATCGAAACGGTTGCTCGTCAGCCTTGGGTCCTCCACAACCATGTGGGCATGGTTGGTCTGAGTTATCCCGGGATTAGCCAGCTGTATGTCGCGGCAACACGACCGCCAAGCCTAGCTGCGATTACGCCACTATCGGTTATCGACGACCTGTGGCGCCAGCAATGGCCCGGAGGGATTTATAACGCCGGTTTCACCCGAGCTTGGCTCGTTGCGAGAGATAAAGAGAGTGCTGCAGGTGGGATGACCTGGGATCAAGAACGCATCGATGCCGGTGACGAGGTCGCGAAACAGAATCAGATGATCCGAACCCAAAATTTTGATTTCGAACAATTCGGTCGTGCCATCGAAAATTTCCGGCCCACGATGGGTGCTCGTCGCGCTGCTTCGCTAGTTGGTCAGATTGAAGTGCCGGTGTACCTCACGGGTGCGTGGCAGGACGAGCAGACGGGTAGCAGGTTTGCCCTGATGCTTGAATCCTTTGATTCAAGCCCCTCGCAGCGGTTCAACCTGTTTAACGGCCATCACCCAGATGGCTACAGCCCGATGGTGATTTTGCGATGGTTTGAGTTTCTGTCCTTCCACGTAGCGCGACGGGTTCCAGTCGTGCCTGAGTTGATCCGCAGGTTCGCTCCACTTCAGTTTGCTCAGGTCTTTGGGTACGACGCAGAGCTAGAGGGCGATCGCTTTGGGCATCATGCAGATGATTTTGAGGCCGCTTTTGCAGAATATCTAGCCGAGCCTCGGGTCAGAATTTTGTTCGAAAGCGGCGCAGGCCATGAAGTAATTGGGGCCACTGCACATCGCTATGAGACGCAGACTGACTCGTTCCCCCCGAAAGGGGTCAAGCCTCGGCGTTGGTACTTTGCTGACGGGGCTGTACTGAATGAGTCAGCCCCAGATGGCAGCGGAGCGGATTCCTACTCAGATGACCCAGATGCAGGTGAACTGGCTTATTCGATGGAGTTGCTGAGCGACCTGGACCAGTTCACTCGACCAAAGGTCATTATTGATTGGACACGCTTTAGTGATTCGCACCGGGTGGCGTATCAGACTGCTCCATTGACCGAGTCCGTACTGATTGCTGGGTCAGGCCATGTTGATCTCTGGATGTGTGCGGGGAGTGCTGATACTGCTGTGCAGGTGACGCTGACCGAGGTTCGCCCAGATGGCATGGAGCAGCGATTGCAATGTGGTTGGCACCGCCCGATTCATGCGGTTGAGGATCCCGATCATTCCGATGAGCTTCGAGTGGATTACACCTTTCTCGAAAGTGACAGAGAAGAACTTGTCATCGGGGAGTGGAAGAGATTCCGGATTCCAATTCACCCGATCACTCATCTGCTCCGTGTTGGATCCTGCTTGCGAGCGGCAGTATCTACGCCCGGGCGCGATCACCCGTTCTGGTGTTTCGAGAACCCGGTTGTCGAGGGTGCTACTCACACAGTCGGGCGATCTGCTGATCACCCCTCCTCACTCGTACTACCAGTCTGGAGCCTTGATCTTGATCACCCAGATGACTACCCGCCAGCGGGTTCGCTTCGGGGCCAGCCCAGCAGGCCGGCTGAGGTAATTCGGAATGTCGCGGTGAGCTAGTGCCAACCTTTCGCACTGCGACAGTGACAGAGATTCTGCAAGAACGCCCGGGGCTACAGCGCGTAGCTGTTCGGATGCCAGATGGCGTTTCCGCTCGGGCGTATGCGCTCACAGCACTCACTGGTGAGTGCACCTTGGGCGATCAACTCATCTTGAACACCACCGCAGTTGAGTTGCAGCTAGGGACGGGCGGTTGGCATGTCGTTCATTGGAACCTATCCCTCGAGGAGTTCATCTCACCTGGCCCCGATCACATTATGAAGCTCCGCTATACCAGCCTCCAGTTTGATGCTGGAACGGATGAATTAACCCATCCCGAATGTGACCTACCCCTAGCTGCTACTCCTGTGGTGGTGTGCTCTGTTCACAGTCAGGTAGCAGCAGTTGCCGCCGCATTTGCGCACTTCGCTCCGGGTAAGGCCCTCGCCTATGTGATGACTGATGGTGCGTCGCTTCCCCTAGTTATCTCAGATTTGATCTGGGACCTACAGAGTCGCCAACTCATTGCCGGAACAGTGACTGCGGGCCACGCCTTTGGAGGAGATCTTGAGGCAGTGAGTGTGCCCTCGGCGCTAGGCCTCGCAGTGCACACCCTCGGTGCAGATGCTGTTGTGGTCTGCATGGGCCCGGGCGTAGTTGGAACTGGAACTGCTCTCGGGACTACAGCTGTCGAGGTGGCATCCATTCTCGACACAGTCTCAGTTCTTGGAGGAACACCCATTTTGTGCGTGCGTGCATCAAGTGGCGACCCGCGTCCGCGACACCAAGGTCTGTCGCATCACACCATCACGATTGCGAGCCTGACGCAGTGCTCGCCTTGGATTGCGGGCACACCTGCTACTGCTTCGGATCTTTCAGGTGTTCGAATCTCTGAGGCTTCAGCAGTGATTGACGCTGCGGAGATCATGGATTCGGCGGGACTTAAAACCACAACCATGGGACGCACAGTGAATGAGGATCTCCTCTTTTTCGAACACGCCGTGGCGGCAGGAGCCTTGGCGGCGGAAATGTTGGGAGCCCAAAACTTGGTAGCAGAGATGATGCCGGGGGATGCGCACTCAGCCGTTCGCCCGACCCAATAAGATCAAGTCGTGGCAAGGGTAGAGCGACTCCTGAATCTTGTGGCGGCATTGATCGACACCACAACTCCGCTAACAGCGGAGCAAATCCGTATTCGAGTGCCTGGCTATCCAAACGCTGAGTCTGGTCAGTCTGATG
>CAMDLX010000094.1 GCA_945901935.1 Bifidobacterium breve
GCCTCACACCTGCCGACTTTCAGGTGGTCGACTCCGCAGTCATGAAGGTGTCCGACACCAGCTATGCCGTCCGCTAATTCAGGCGCAGTCTTGGCGTCGGTACAAGCAAAGCAGCGACTCGATCAGGCGGGGCCGGGCTAGGCCTGCCGCACTTGAGTTCCGGTTGGTGAATCCTCTGCCACCCAGCCAGCTGCATGAATCTCATCTCGCAATGAATCAGCTAGGGCCCACTCTTTTGCTGCTCTGGCCTCATCTCGCCGAGAAGCTAAGGCCAAAATCTCGGCAGGAGCCTGCTGGGCCTGACCGAACACTTCCAATCCGACGGCGCCAAGGATCTGACGCCAGGCTGCTACGAGCGGGCCTGCAACTTGCCCCTTATCACCTGCATCAAGGGCTCGGTTGATCTCTGTGACAAGTCCAAAGATCTGTGCATAGGTAGCAGGAGTATCTAGGTCATTGTCCATCTGGTTTTGAAAGGCTGCGATCGCAGTAGGTTCCGGTTCGGCAGGGGCAATCTCGGCCACTCGACGGGCAAGTGAATCCAAGCGATCCAAAGCATTCTCTGCAGCAGTAATAGTCGAGTCTGTGACCTCAACAGGTGAGCGATAGTGCGAACCGAGAACGACCAGCCGATAAGCACGCTGATCATGTGATGCAATCAAGTCCACCAACGTCGTGAAGTTATTGAGCGACTTTGACATCTTCTCGCCGCCGACCTCTACAAATCCGTTATGCATCCAGTGCCCAGCAAACGACCGACCAAGCGCCACAGCCTGAGCGCGTTCATTCTCATGGTGCGGAAACGCCAGGTCCATGCCGCCGCCATGAAGATCGAATCCTTCGCCCAGCAGGTCCAGGCTCATGACAACGCACTCGGTATGCCACCCCGGCCGGCCTGATCCCCAAGGCGATGGCCATGCAGGCTCAGTCGGCTTGGCAAACTTCCAGAGCACAAAATCGGCTGGGTGGCGCTTGTTCCCTTCTCCAAGGATGACGCGATCACCGCCGCCGGCGAGCATCTCATCTAGTGATTGCCGAGCCAGTAGGCCATAGCCGGGAACCCGGTCCACCGATAGATAGACCCCATCGGGAGTCACGTAAGCAGCATCTTGTTCAATCAGGTCGGCAATGAGTTGCACCATCTGCTCGACATACTGCGTGGCATGGGGATCATGGTCGGGCCGAAGCACTCCTAGCGCATCCATTGCCGAGTACCAGACCTGTTCGTACTCCTGGGCAACCTCGGTCCAGTCTCGCCCTTCTTGGGCCGCACGCTGCAAGATCTTGTCGTCAATGTCAGTGATGTTCGACACGTAGCTGACCTTGTTTCCCGACCAGATCAGATAGCGGCGGAGAATATCGAACACCAGCGAAAAGCGGCCGTGACCCAAGTGCGGTGGCCCGTACACAGTCGGACCACAGACATACATCGAGACTTTTCCGGCTTCACGCGTTTCTAGGGGGGTCACCGTCGAAAGCGCGGTGTCGTATAACCGGATCATGAGGGGACATCTTACTGTCCTGCAATGAAGCGCCTCCCCGCTCCGCCTCCTCCTTCTAGGGGTGGGGTTTTTCTTACCGCTCCGTAGGCTGAAGCCTGTGAACACGACCACAGAGGTTTCGCTCCGACGCAACGATGCTGTTCGACTCTCGGTCGGCATCACGGTGCCACTACTGCTCGCAATTCTGCTTGTCGCAGCCATCGGAACTAGCGGCCTCGTTACTGCCCTCCTCCTATGCGCAGGAATTGCTGGTTCGATCGCTACCACCTACCTGTTTGTGCTGCAGCCACTGATTGCGACTCGAACAACTGCTACTTCCAAACTCGTGAAAGCAGAACAAGAACTCCTCGAAGAACGCCTGGACCAAGAGTTTCGCGAACGGCTCGAACGAGCTCTCCTAGTAGCCGAAGCAGAACCAGCAGCGCTACGAACTGGACTGCGTGCCGTGGCAGAGATCATGGGACATGCCGAAGTGTCGTTGTTGCTCAGCGTTCCTGATGAGCCTCGTGTGGGCTGGCAGATCCGCTTGCAGGGTGGATCGCTTGAACAAGCAGTGCCCCTCGCTCACACTCCCACATGTACAGCCCTGTCCAGCGCTTCTATTGCAGTTTCAGCAAGCTCGGCAGCGCTCGATGCCTGCGCCCACCTGCATGATCCCCTCGGCGAAACCTCATCAGTCTGCATTCCCCTGCGACTTGGTGATCGCACGCTCGGCTCTGTTTGCATCACCAGCGCTCCGGGCGAACTCCCTCCTACAGCCGCTATCAGCCGGGCATCTTGGGCTGTGGAAAGAACTGGGGTTCGCGTCGCCGAGCAGCGCCTGCAGCGCGGCCCCTCCGGTGCAGGTCAGATCGATCCGATCACTGCGCTTCCCGGAGCCCAAGCTTTACGGCATCAGCTGCGGGATTTGGTTCGCACGCTCTCACCGTTTTGCGTAGGAATCATCCAGATTGATGAGTTCGCACTACTTGGTTCGCAACACAGCGCCGCCGAATCTGATGATGCGCTACGTCTGCTCGCAGACGTTCTGTGCACCACGCTTCGGCCCGAAGACCTGATCTGCCGCCTTGATGGGCCACGCTTTGCCATTGTTCTTGCTGATTGCTCGGCAAGCCAAGCCACGGCAGCGTTGGAACGGGCTCGGGAATCTCTGGCCTTACTCCTGGTCTCTCAGGAGAATCTGCCCTTTACCTGCTCTGCGGGGCTTGTCGAGTCGCACTGCGCCACCTCGCTGGACCAGATTGTGCAACTCGCTGAGGAAGCCTGTTCACAAGCGCATGCAGATGGCGGCAATCGCGTCGTGCTCGCTACCGAACCAAGCACACAGCCCAGCCCCGATCAGCGCAGCTAGCCGATCAGGTCGATGGGTTCACGGCCATCCATGATGCGCTGCACCCGATCCAGCGCACCCCAGGCAACCTCTGGCTGAGGCAAAACCCAGAACCGGTTTTCAACAACAGCCTGAACCAGAGCATCAGCCACCGTGTCAGCATCTGCACCTGCGTCGTTCCCCGCTCGCACAGCCTGTGCCACGAGAAGTGCCTCACCAAGCAGGTGCTCTGTTTCGATTCCTGCAGCTGCACGAGAATTAGCAGCCATCGGCGTACGAATATTTCCAGGACAGATGACCGAGCTATGCACAGCCGGGGCAACCCGGTTCAGCTCATGATGCAGAGATTCCATCAATCCCACCACAGCGTGCTTACTCGCGACATATGGCGAGAGCGCCGGCGTGGCTACTAAACCCGCACCCGAAGATGTCGCTACGACATGGCCGAACCCCTGCTCGATCATGACCGGGACTGCCGCCCGAATCCCATGAAGGACTCCCCAGAAGTTCACCTGCATCTGCAACTCCCATTGTTCTAAGGGAATCTCCCAACACAGTCCGGGTAGGTACACACCCGCGTTCAAGACACTCAGTTTGAGTTCCCCCATGGCAGTTGCAGCGCTCACTAACTGCTCATGGTGAGCAGCCTGACCGACATCGCCCACCACGAGTTCAACAACGGTGTCCTCGGGCAGACTCTCAACTGTGTGCTCGAGCATCACAGCGTCACGATCAGCGAGCACGAGCGACATGCCCTCGGCTGCAAGGCGCCGGGCGATAGCCGAACCTATGCCGCCGCCGGCCCCGGTCAGGATTGCTACTGCAGAATTCAGTTCCATGACTTCGGACCGTAGCGGGCGTGGCCGGTAGGTTGTGTGAGGTATGCCAAGCACATCACCCACTCCCCGACCTACTCGTAGTGTTCCCCCCAAGCCATCACTTGATGGCCTCGAGGCTCAATGGAGCGCTCACTGGGAGGAGCAAGGCACCTACAGATTCGAGCAGTCTGCCACTCGAGCAGAAGTGTTTTCGATTGACACTCCCCCGCCAACAGTCTCTGGCTCACTTCATGTTGGCCACGTTTTTAGCTACACGCACACCGATATCATCGCCCGTTATCAGCGCATGGCCGGTCGTGAGGTCTTCTACCCAATGGGCTGGGATGACAACGGACTTCCCACCGAACGACGGGTCGAAAATTACTTTGGCGTGCTCTGCGAGCCGAGCCTGCCGTATGACCCTGATTTCACTCCGCCTGAAACTGCTGCTTCCGAGCGCAGGGACTTTGTTCCAACTTCTCGCCAGAATTTTATTGAACTCTGCGAGCAACTCCTGGTCATTGACGAGGCCGCATTTGAAACGCTGTTTCGTCAGCTTGGGTTATCGGTTGACTGGTCGATGACCTACTCCACCATTAGTACTACTTCCCGCAGGGCTTCACAGAGGGCATTCTTGCGGAATCTTGCGCGGGGTGAGGCGTACTCCATGGAAGCTCCCTCGCTTTGGGATGTCACGTTTCAAACAGCCGTGGCACAGGCTGAGCTCGAAGATCGCGAGCGGCCAGGCGCGTATCACCAACTGGCGTTTCACCCATCGGGAGCAGCCTTAGGTGCGCCCGATGTGCTCATCGATACCACTCGACCCGAGCTAGTGGTCAGTTGCGTTGCGCTCGTCGCTCATCCAAGCGATGAGCGTTACCAGTCACTGTTTGGCTCCACTGTCACCACTCCGGTTTTTGGGGTCGAGGTTCCGGTGCTTGCTCACGAGTTGGCAGAGCCAGACAAGGGAACTGGCGTGGCAATGATCTGCACCTTTGGCGACACCACAGACGTGACCTGGTGGCGGGAACTCAACCTGCCCGCTCGAGCCGTGATTGGCAGAGATGGCCGCTTTGCCGCCGATGCACCGGTCTGGCTAATAACGGACTCAAGCCGCGAGGCCTACTCCCGTATCGCCCGCAAAGCTGCTGGCGGCGCACGCGAACAGATGGTTCAGATGTTGCGCGACTCGGGAGAACTTCTTGGCGAGATTCGGCCGATCCAACACCCAGTGAAGTTCTACGAAAAAGGCGATAAGCCTCTAGAAATTGTGACCTCAAGGCAGTGGTACATCCGCAATGGCGGCCGCTCAGATGAACTCAAAGCCGAACTGCTCTCTGTAGGAAACGACTTGGCTTGGCATCCGGATTACATGCGGCACCGCTACGAAAATTGGGTGGGCGGCCTGAACGGTGACTGGCTCGTCTCTCGGCAGCGCTACTTCGGCGTGCCCTTCCCACTTTGGTATCACCTTGATGCTGAGGCGCAGCCCCTCTACGACAACCCAATTACTGCCGATGAGTCTGCTCTGCCAGTTGACCCTCAGTCACAGTGCCCTCCCGGATTTACCGAGGAGCAGCGTGGTGCTGCCGGCGGATTTATCGGAGATCCAGACGTGATGGATACCTGGGCCACATCCTCATTGACTCCTCAAATCAGTTGTCAGTGGGAGGAGAATCCTGACCTCTTCGCAGCAACCTTCCCCATGGATATGCGTCCTCAAGGCCACGACATCATTCGCACATGGCTGTTCTCTACGGTGCTTCGCAGCGAGTACGAACATGACTCCCTGCCTTGGTCGAACGTGGCGCTCTCTGGGTGGATCCTTGACCCGGACCGCAAGAAGATGTCGAAGTCAAAAGGAAACGTCGTTGTACCTACTCACCTGCTCGAGGCGCATGGCGCAGATGGCGTGCGGTACTGGTCAGGATCTGCAAGGCCGGGAACTGACACAACCTTTGACGAGGCCCAAATGAAAGTTGGCCGGCGACTTTCAATCAAGCTGCTCAATGCTTCCAAGTTCGCACTCTCCTTTGGGGAAGGTAGCGAAACAGGTGACAGCAGTGAGTCGGAGACACAGGCGACCCAGACTCGGGCCCAGACCTCGGCGATTACAGAACCACTCGACCTCGCAATGGTCGCAACTCTGGCAAAGCTGGTTGCCGATGCAACTGCTGCGTTTGAATCCTTCGACTATGCGCGGGCATTAGAACGAACCGAACAATTCTTTTGGCCCTTTTGCGATGACTACCTCGAACTTGTCAAGGGCCGCGCCTATGGCACCGAGGGCCTCGAACCCACTGCAGCAACTCAGTCTGCTCGAGCCTCGCTCGCACTAGCGCTCTCAACCCTGCACCGACTCTTTGCGCCGTTCCTTCCGTTTACCACCGAAGAAGTCTGGTCTTGGTGGATGGAAGGATCAGTGCATCAGGCGACTTGGCCGGACGCAGCTGAGTTGCAGCAGATTGCAGCCGACGGCAACCCCGCTGCACTCGAAATTGCAGCCCAGGTTCTCTCGGAGCTGCGCGGTGCAAAGTCGGCCGCCAAGGTCCGAATGGGTTCGCCAATTCAGCAGGCAACCGTTTCTGACACCTCAGAGCGTCTTGCCCTGTTTGCAACAGTGGCAGTTGACGTAGCTGACGCCGGCAAGGTTGAAGAGTTGCTCACCGCGACTGCAGACACGTTATTGGTGGAGACAAAAATTGAGCCTCCAACGGCGTAGTTGCCAGCCGGCTATTACTCAGAAATCGATATGTCTTTCAGCCGACCTTGCTTGCGGTCAACCATTTCTACAAGTACACGATAAAAGTACGCTGGATCGTCAACATCTTCGATCGAGCGAAACCCTGACCCATCGTTTGCTGACTCAATACAAATAGTTGCAGTTCGCGCCCACCACTGCAGCAGCGACTCAGTCCGCGTAATGTCCGTGATTTTTTTCCAGGGGATGAACTCGGCTCGACGGTTCAATACGCCGCTTACGCGCAGCACGCGCAGGTCAGTCACGACATAGCGAGTGAACCAAGCTTGCAGTGCCCGAATGGCTACAAAAGCTGCGAAGCCCAAGCACGCAAGCAGCGCCAGGGAGGTGAGGAGTGCTTGGCCGATCAGCGCTACAAGCAGCACTACTAAGAGAACGACACAGAACAACAGGATCTGGTTCATCAGGAACCCGCGAACTGAGCGTGTCTCTTCAAGGACCACTCGCTCACCGGGCACGAGGTACGCATCCACAATGGTGTCAGGATGCCAGCCGCGCGAAGCTCGCTGCGTGGACTGACCAGAGCCAGGACGCGAGGTCCTACCGCTGGGCCGCAAGGGACGCGACCCGGGTCGGTGACCCGTGTGGGTCATCGACCCAGATTGCCCAAGAACTCGGCCAGCTTGCTCACAACTTCTTGAGCAAACGTGCCAGCGTTGCCCAGCACTGACCCAAAGTCTTGGGCTGCTGTAGCTGGACTTCGCCACATTGCCAACACCATAAACCCACCTGCAACTAGCAGAATCGGCATCATCAATTTGCTCATTTGGACTCCTCCACATTCCCGCTAGCCGAGGCTAACGACACTTGTGCAGAGGCTGGCCTAACCCCGAACGCGCAAACCAAACGAGGAACTCCGTCCGCAGATCCAACGTATCAGTGCACCCCCAGCGCAGGGTGGACCCTTAGCGATCCGGGTTCTGCGAGGGTGAAGCAGGAGTAGGAGCCGAGCCTGGTCCGGTTCGCTGTTGGCCCATCATCGTCATTTGTGTAATCGAGGTTTGCATGATTCCAGCGGCTTCAAATGCGGCCAGAACGCGCTTGCGGTATTCACGCTCGACTGCAAACTGGCTCGAGGGTTCGGTGTCTTGATGCACGCGCAGGGTCACCCCCATCGGGTCCATGGAATACACCCCCAGCACATTGGGCGGATCATCCGAGAGGTGTGGCGCCCATTCAGGATCCTCTCTCATGTCAAGGCCCACCTGTTCAAGCAATTGGCATGCCAAATCAACATCGGTTTGAGGAGTGACCACAACGTCAATGACGGCACGCGACCAATTCTGAGTTTTGTTGCCCACCCGAACCACCTCGCCGTTATCTACGTGCCAAACAATCCCGTTGATATCGCGAAGTCGAGTGGACCTGAGCGTGATCCGCTCAACCACTCCCACGGCGGGCGCACCTGCATCGATGGTGTCTCCCACGCCATAGCGATCCTCAACAACGATGAACCAACCAGCCAACATGTCTCTGACGAGGTTCTGCGCTCCAAAGCCCAGGGCAATTCCAATCACCCCAGCGCTTGCGAACAGAGCAGCCAAACTCACCCCCAGCTCGCTCAAAATGGCAGCAGCAGCACCGACCACCACCACCGCGGTTGCAATGCTTCGAGCAACCGTGGAGATTGCCTCGCCACGTGCTGCTGCTCGGCCGGAGGACTCCTCGCGCCGAAATCGGTTTGGCATGGCCTCGCCGATCTGGTCCGCCTTGACCATCATGCGCTCACCGCTGCGCTTTATCAATCGGCGAAGAATGCGGTTGGCAACCCAAGCCACCAGAATGATCAGTGCAAGTGTCAATGGCTTCTCGGACAGCCATCCACCAATGGCGGCGACTCGCTCGTTTCCGGTTGCCTCAAGCAACGGAACACAGGCCCAGCCTCTGTCAGCGCAGTATTCAGTGGGGTCACTCACAGGGATTCACCCGCAAGGTGCCGATCAAATTTCATCACCATGTGCTTCTGACTCATTGCCCAAAGCGTAGCCAGTAGCGATGCCACAGGGATCTTCTCTTGCAGCATCCACTGATCGCGGATCACTGCCCCCTAACATTGCCACTCTCAGTGACATTTCTGGTCACAGGAATACCCAAGGATTTGCCTCGTGAGAAAAAAATCGCGTCTTCGTGCTGCACAACTAGAGAAGTTCGCCGCGCAGGAACTCGAGGCTCGCTCCGCAGCCATGCAGGCTGCGGCGGCCGACGCAGCCGCACGCGTCCTAGAACAGACAGAGGCACTCGAACGAACCCGTGAGTCCTATGACTCTGCGCTTGCGGCCTCGGGGGTCGTTCTCTTCCAGCAGGTTGAACCAGGCTGCGACGGCTTTCATTTGTCTCGCTCAATGCGGCAGGTATTTGGTTGGGACCCAGAGGTGTTTGCCAACCCCGGCATGCTTCGCGGCATGGTGCACCCCGATGACCTCGAGGCATTTGGCGCGCTAGTTCCGCTTGTAGTGAACCCTCTCCTCCCGGTGAGTCATGCTCGGGACAACTCCGTCATTGACTTAACGGTCGGCTCGAAGGCACAAACAAGTAGCGCCGAGAGCTCACCCTTTGGGGATACAAACCCGATCGACGCGACCTCTCGTCCGGCCACCCACAACAGCACCGAGGCCTCGGTTCGTTTCCGTTCCGCACATGGCTCTTGGAGCCGAGTTCTCGTCAGAATTTCAAACTCAAA
>CAMDLX010000095.1 GCA_945901935.1 Bifidobacterium breve
TGGTCAAAGAATCTGCGCCCATCAGTGACACCCTCCACGTAGGCAAGACCAACTCGCGTGGCGGGGTCATGGCTATACATCTGCAGGAAATCGCCAACCGAGGTGGCCGCCGCGTTTCCAGCAGACACTGCCCGAGAAACTCCCACTCCAGTAGCGCAGGACCAGTTCATGAAGCTAGAGACGAAGTTTCCTGACTGGCTCGCAATCCCAATCCCACCTTCCGGCGGATACGGAGCCACGATCTGCGCACACAGTTTTGCTGGCGTGGACACGACCCCCTGACCGTTTGGACCCACGAGCAAAATCCCAAGCTCCTGACACAACTCAACTAGCTCAGCCTCATCTGCTCGGCCTTGGTCCCCTGCCTCGCCGTACCCTGCGGAGGTCAGAAACGCTGCACGAACCCCCTTTGAGGCTGCGGCACGCAGGAGGTCAAGATTTGCTGCCTTGGGAGTACAGACAAAGATCAGGTCTGCTGCGCCTTGGGGTAATTCCTCGAGCGAGGGCAGGGTTTGGATACCTAGGACCTCGACCCCCTCAAGGTTTGTAGCGAAGATCTTCCCGGCGTATCCCGATGCGATCACATTATGAAGGCTGACAAACCCAAACTTGCCGGGATGCGTCGAAGCGCCAGCAACGAGAATTCCTCTTGGTTCAAAGAGGGCAGAAAATGATGCATCAAGTTGATCAGATGAAGTAACAATCTGATTCACGACTGCACCTCAACAAGGGCGTCAACAGCTATGGGCTGCCCATCAGAAATGATCAAGGGGTTCAAATCTATAGACAGCACCTCTGGATGTTCTGCTGCGATCTGCGATAAGGCCAACAGGACTTTGCCAATGGCCATTCGATCTACCGCAGGTTCGCCACGGAACTCCTCTAACAAGCTCTGGGTTCGGAGTTGATCGAGCATGTCTATGGCATCAACCTCGGTAATGGGCAACAGGCGCACTGCAACGTCAGCGATGGCCTCTGCAAGGATTCCACCAATCCCGATTAGGACGGTGGGACCAAACTGCTCATCTACCGAGATGCCCGCAATGAGTTCACGTGCACCGCTAATCATGGGAGCGACAAGAACTCCGGTTGCGCAATCCTCGGGTCGAGCGGCTGCGAACAAAGCAGTCGCAGCCTCGTGAACACTGTTGCTATCCGAGAGACCTAGGCGAACAAGTCCCCTCTCCGTTTTATGGGAGATCTGCTCCCCACACAGCTTGACTGCCACTGGCAGTCCAACTGCAGCGGCGGCAGTGACTGCTTCATCGGCAGTGCTGACAAGTACCTCTGTGGCAAACGGGATGTTGAACTCAGACAGAAAGGCCTTGGAGTCCGCCTCGGACAAGGTGCGCGACATCTGCGCAGTGTATAAGCCGGCCGGCGCCAGCCCGAGGAGGGGCCGACTCGTATCGAGAATCCTCTCAGCCCTACTGTGAGGCCATGCAGATTGTGTCAGCACTCTTTATCGACGAGATCGAACTACGGCAGGTCCCCGGACCGTCTACTCGAATTGATCTCACAGGAATCCATTTTTCTGCCGCAGCCCCTGAACCGTTTCCCGTTACGGTCACGCCACATTTGGTCATCATTGTTCGCAATGGTGTTGGCGAGGAAGCGAACGACGTCCTCGAGGTGACGTTTCATCGAGAGGGCGAGCAGATTGCGCGCAACGTGCAACCCATCGAGGTTGAGCCCGGCAAGTTCGCCTACCGATTGGTGCGCGGCGAGTTGGAGTTTCCTTCGGCCTGCACGATTGAGGCTCACTGCCGAATCGGCTTAGGGGACGTCACCGTGGTTCCCTACACCCTGCTCGAACCGGTGTCCGAGGAGGCCTAGTCGTGGCAGTGCGCATTGCTTCGACCTTGTCGGAGCATCCACTTGCAACTCATGCAGTTGGTGAATGCGCAGGGGGGCTACTCGAAGCTGGTGGGCACTCGCCTGACCTTCTCCTGCTCAGCGTGACTCCCCCGCTAACGGGCGCGCTTGAGGACATCCTCGGTGCAACGCGGGCACTCCTCGCACCTGGGGTAGAAGTAGCAGTGACAACTGACCGCATTCTGACTGCTGGGCGCGAGGTCACCATGACAACTGCACTCAGCATGTGCGCCCTGTGGGTCACCGACGGCTTGACGCTGCAGACTCCTGCAGGTGTGCCTGAGCCTCGGGTGAAACCTATTCGTCTGTCCGGTTGTATCGATTGGGAGAAACCTGATGATTCGGAACTAGAACAGCTTCGTGCAGCTACCGGGACGCTGATCCTCTTTGGCGATCCCAGCCTGCGCAGGGCTGCGCAAATACTTCGGAGCATTTCCGAAGTTGCACCGGGTCTTCGAGTTATCGGTGGCACCACTGGCAGCAGTCGAAGCCCAGGAACAGCACGACTATTTCTAGATGGGCAGATGCACTCCGATGGCTTGATTGCTGCGCTGATCTCGCCACAGGTGCCCACCCAAGCAACCCTCACGCAAGGATGCACAGCATTTGGGGCTCCGATGCTCGCTACCAGAGCGGAACGCAACGTGATTTATGAACTCGATGGTCGGTCAGCGCTCGAGGTCGTGCAAGAACTCCTCGCAACAGTGGCGTTGGACAGTCGTCCCGCAGCACGTGACGCACTCAGGATCGGTGTGGCCCAGACGAATGAACCCGATCACGATCCGATTCATTTTTTTGGGGTTCTCGGGGCAGATAAGGCGGCGAAATCAATCATGGTCGAAGAGGAGGTCGGTCTTGGCGCAACGGTTCAGTTTGCGTTGCGAGATGCAAGAAGTGCCACCGAGGACTTGCTTGCTGTGCTGTCGACCTTGCCGCGAGCACAGGCATGCCTTGCGTTCACCTCGGGTTCACGCAACCTTGCGTATTTTGGAGGTCCTCACCATGAGGCATCCGTGATCTCTGAAGCGCTCCCTGCAACGGCCGTCTGGGGGATCTCATGTTGTGACGTTTTCGGATCGAACACAGCAGGTGTTCAGGTGCTTGACCATGCGGCCAGCCTGCTGACCTTTCCTGTTTCGCGGCGTGCAGATTTCGGATCAATCTGAGCTGGCATTACTCCCAACTCGAAGCAATCGCTACGATCATGCGGTCCTCGCAACAGAAAGTCCTGTCACATGACACAGAGCGCCTCGACCAGCCCAGCAGGTACCGACCTTGAACAGTTGGCTATCAACGTGATTCGCGGTCTCTCCATGGATGCCCCTCACGCAGCTAATTCTGGCCATCAGGGGACAGCCATGGCTTTGGCACCCCTGGCACATGTTCTGTGGACTCGGATTCTTCGCTACGAGGCGAGCGCACCACAGTGGCCTGATCGGGATCGGTTCATCCTCAGTGCCGGCCACGCATCAGTCCTGCAGTATTCAATGCTGTATCTAACGGGGTACGGCCTCGAACTAGAGGATCTGCGACAGTTCCGCCAGTGGGGATCTGCCACCCCGGGTCACCCCGAGGTGCATCACACGGCAGGTATCGAGGTCACCACAGGGCCACTCGGACAAGGATTTGCAAACGGTGTCGGTATGGCAATTGCCGAACAATCCCTTCGCAGTCGCTTTGGTGAAGATGTTTGCGATCACCACATCTACGCCATTGTTTCTGATGGGGACCTTTCCGAGGGCCTGAGCCACGAAGCAGCCTCGTTAGCTGGGCACCTTGGGTTGGGCAAGCTTGTCTATATCTACGACGACAACCACATCACCATTGATGGGCCGACCGAACTGTCGCTCTCTGACAATGCTGCGGAGCGATTCCGGTCCTATGGCTGGCATGTCATTGAACTCGGGGAATCCTCAGAGGACCTCGATGCCATTGAAGCTGCGATTATTGAGGCTCGAGAGAACGCTGACCAACCCTCGTTGGTGGTTCTACGAACCCACATCGGATTTCCGTCTCCAGAGCACACCGACTCCCCCGCCGCTCACGGTCTTGCTTTCGATACAGCCGCCATTGCTTCAGCAAAAGAGGTTATGGGACTGCCGCAAGAACCCTTTTATGTGCCGGAGGAAGTCCTCGAGATGTACCGGCAGGCTGGAAGCCGCGGTGCGCTGCAGCGCGAGGATTGGAATCAACGTTCTCACGCTGCCCTAGCGGGTCGCGAGGCCGAGTGGGAAGCAACATTGGGCGCTACCGGGTTGCCGGGTTGGCAGGAGTCGCTACCCGTCTTTGAACTTGGAGAGAAGCCGGCAACTCGCGTGGCCTCACAGCAGGTGCTCAATGCAATCTTCGCTCAGGTCCCGGGCATCATGGCCGGCGGAGCAGATCTGACTGGCAACGTGGGACTTACTCTCAAAGGCCAGACGGTGCTGTCGGCCGAGGACCCAACAGGTCAACAGATCTTCTTTGGGGTACGAGAAAACGCGATGGGTTCAATCCTTGTTGGAGCGGCGTTACACGGTGGCGTGCTGCCAGCCGGTGGAACCTTCTTGGTCTTCTCGGATTACATGAGGCCAGCAGTTCGCCTCGCAGCGCTATCTGGAGCCAAAGCAGTGTTCGTGTGGTCCCATGATTCGGTCGGGGTTGGCGAAGATGGCCCCACGCATCAGCCAGTCGAACAAGTCATGTCCTTGCGGCTGATCCCACAGCTCACGGTGCTGAGACCGGCCGATGGCAATGAGGTGGCAGCAGCATGGAAGGTGATCATTGAAGGCGAGGGACCGTGCGCTCTGATTCTGAGTCGCCAAAACACAGCAGTCCTAGCCGGGACCAAGGAGCTCGCAGCTCAGGGAGTTGCTCGCGGTGGGTACACGCTGATGGATTCGCCGAGCCCCGCAGCAATTCTGGTCGCAACCGGAACTGAGGTTGCCGTGGCCGTTGAGGCTGCAGAAATGCTCGCTTCAGAGGGGATTTCGACCCGAGTGGTATCGCTGCCAAGTTGGGAACTCTTCGAGGCTCAAGATGACCAGTACCGATCATCGGTCCTGCCAGCGGGAATACCGACTGTCTCAGTTGAAGCCGGTGTCACCTTGGGTTGGTCACGATATGCATCAGCAAATGTTGGAATCGACCGATTTGGCGCATCGGCGCCAGGTAACCGAGTGCTTGAGGAGTTGGGAATCAATCCGGCTCATGTGGCGCAAGTGGTACGAGACCAACTCGCCTAGCCCGGAAATCCCTCTAGCGGCCAGGCCCTAGAGTGACGGGAATGTCAAAGCTGAATGAGTTATTCGAGCGTCAGGGCCAAAGCCCCTGGTTGGACAATCTGAAACGCGACTGGCTGACTTCGGGTGAGATTCAGCAGTGGATCGACGCCGGGGTTCGAGGGATCACCTCAAACCCGTCAATTTTTCAAAAGGCCATTGAGTCGAGCGAGGCCTATACCGCGCAGTTGGCCGAGCTAGTGGCTGGCGGATTCACCGTTGAGGATTCCTACTGGGAACTCGTCCTGCAAGATATCGATTCAGCTCTTGGACTCTTGCGACCGCTCTTTGATCAGTCGAATGGTGCCGATGGGTTTGTCTCTCTTGAGGTAAATCCGTTGCTGGCGAGAGATACCAAAGGCACCGAGGACCAAGCTCGATCTTTGTGGGATCGGGTCGATCAGCCCAACCTGCTGGTCAAGATTCCCGCCACCAAAGAAGGATTACCAGCCATCTCGCAGATGATCTCTGAGGGTAGAAGCATCAACGTAACGTTGATCTTCAGTCTGGATCGATATGCCGAAGTCATGGAGGCGTACATCTCTGGTCTGGAGACTGCGCTAGCGAATGGCACGAAGAACCTGTCTCACATTAGTTCCGTCGGCAGTTTCTTTATCAGTCGTGTGGACACAGAGGTAGACGCCCGCCTGCTCGCTGAGGGCAGCCCAGAGGCAGTTGCTCTGCGGGGCACAGCAGCAGTCACCCAAGGGAAATTGGCCTATGCGGCCTTTGCTCAGACCTTTAGCGGCCTGCGCTGGGATCACCTTTCAGCTCACGGCGCACGAGTTCAGCGGCCACTGTGGGCCTCGACCTCAACGAAGAACCCCGACCTAGCCGACACGCTCTATGTGGATTCGTTGATTGGTCCAGACAGCGTCAATACCCTGCCGGATGCCACCCTTCGTTCCTTCGAGGACCATGGGACAGTTGAGCGAACAGTGGACTCAGACCCATTGCTTGCTCAGCAGACTTGGCAACGACTAGGTGAGATCGTGGATCTAGAGGATGTTGCACAGGTGCTCGAAGCACAGGGCGTTGAGGCGTTCGAGAAGAGCTTCTTGGATTTGCTAGAAGTGCTGGCCCGCCGCTGCGAGTCGCTGGGGAATAGCTAGTTCTCAAATTGAACTTAGCTAGTTCGTAAATTGAACTTAGTTGGTTCGCAATCTGAACCCAGCTACTGTTCCGGGATGTCCACGGCCAACAGTTCATCCAGCGCACCCCAGCTTCAGCCTCCGGGGTGTTCCATCGAAGCAGCGCTCGAGATTGTTCGGGACCGCTGGACCATCCTGATTCTGCGAGACGCATTTCGAGGCATTCGAAGATTCGATGACCTTCGCCGGGACTTAGAAATTCCCCGAGCCATTCTGGCAGATCGTCTGCGTTCGCTGGTTGAGAGCGGTGTGTTCGTCAAGCGGCAATATCAACAGCGCCCGGAACGATTCGAATATCGCCTCACACCGATGGGTATGGAACTCTCGCCGATTCTGGTCTCACTCATGCAGTGGGGCGACCGCTGGCTTTCAGGAGAAGAAGGCCCACCGCGCTTGTTAGTGCATGAGCCCTGCGCCACCGAGATCGACATGAGTTTTTACTGCTGGACCTGTGAGGAAGCATTCACGCCTAGTCAGATCAGCAGCCAACCTGGCGCAGTTACTGCCCGAACCCTTCAAAGCCAGCCAGCCCTTCAAAGCCAGCCAGCCCTTCAAGAGGGCGACCTCAAAAACAGCGGAGCAACTAAGTCGTGAATCTGCACCAAGGCCTTCTCGATCTATCCCTGAGCGAGTTGATGCAGCGAGCAGCCTCGTTGCGTGACAGCACCACCGGAACCCGGGTGACCTACTCCCCGAAAGTTTTCATCCCACTCACAAAGCTCTGCCAAGACAAGTGCGGCTATTGCACCTTTGCTCAACCACCGGCGCGAGTTGAAGCTCCCTTTCTGAGCGCAGCTGAAGTGCTCGCAATCGCAAAACAAGGTGCACGGGCAGGATGCCATGAGGCACTCTTTACCCTTGGTGAGCGGCCGGAGTTGCGCTACCCCGTAGCCGCTACTTGGCTCAGCGAGCACGGCTATGGATCAACCATTGAGTACCTCGTCGCTATGTGCGAACTCGTCTTAGAAAAGACGGGTCTGTTGCCGCATGCGAACGCTGGTGCACTGTCCGAGGATGAACTCGCTCTGCTTCGACGGGTTTCGCCATCCCAAGGAATGATGATTGAGTCGCTCAATCCAGATCTCTCCTGTCACCTCGGATCACCCGACAAAACTCCAGAGCGCAGGCTGCTCACCCTTGAAGCAGCCGGACGACTTCAGATTCCCTTCACGACAGGAATTCTCGTTGGGATTGGCGAATCCCGCGCAGACCGAGTGCAAGCACTCGAAGCCATTGCAGATTCGCACAGGCGACATGGCCACATCCAAGAAGTCATTGTCCAGAACTTCCTTCCTAAGGAGGGAACTTCTATGCACAAATCACCACCCTGTCCTCAGGACGAGTACCTCGAGGCCCTGGCACTTGCCCGCCTCATTCTTCCCACGCAGATTCATCTGCAGGCACCACCCAACCTGTCCGAGGACTTCGCCATACTGCTCGATGCTGGCATCGACGACTGGGGTGGCGTGTCTCCGATTACCGCAGACCACGTCAACCCCGAGCGGCCTTGGCCTGAGCTAGATCGCTTAGAAGAGGTCAGCCGATCTGCTGGCTTTGCATTGGCGCCTCGTTTGACGATTTACCCTGAGTTTGCACTGCAACCCGAGCGTTTTCTGGATGCGAGCCTGCGATTTGCGGTGATGGACCGCTCAGACGCTGAGGGTCTTGGTAGGGATGATCCGGGGTCAGTCTTTCCTGAGAAGATGACAGCGAAGCAAGATGCTGGGACTGGTGCAGAGGTCATCAGTATCTCTGCCCGTGGTGAGAGTTCTACGGCCTGGTATTCCGGCGCTGCAGTTTCACCACCGATACTGGTTCCTGGCACCACGCCTAACCGGCTGACTCGTGGCGCAGTGCACGAGGTTCTTGAGGGTGTACTACTCGGACAAGAAGTCGGACAGCTAGAGATTGTGACGCTCTTCTCTGCCCGCGGCACCGAGGTAGCTGCAGTAGCAGAGGTGGCGAATGAGCTTCGCAAGCGTGCAGTCGGAGACACCGTCACCTATGTCAAGAATCGCAATATCAACTACACCAATGTCTGCACCTTCAAATGTAAATTCTGCGGATTCTCGAAAGGTCCGCTCAGCCTGAACCTTCGCGGAACTCCCTACTTGCTCACCTTGGAAGATATGCAAGAGCGTGTACGTGAGGCACGAGATGTAGGCGCAACTGAAGTCTGTTTGGTGGGAGGGATCCATCCCAGCTTTGACGGGGATTACTACATCGATGTGTGTAAGGCCGTGAAGGAGGCTGTTCCAGACATGCATCTTCACGCGTTCACTGCCCTAGAAGTGACCGAAGGTGCGAAGCGGCTTGGCGAACCACTTGATATCTACCTACAGCGACTCATGGATGCAGGCTTACGCTCCCTGCCTGGTACAGCTGCAGAGATTCTCGATGATGAAGTTCGAGCAGTTCTGTGCCCCGACAAAATCAACACACAAGAGTGGCTCGAGGCGCACCGCATTGCGCATTCCCTAGGGTTGCGCTCCAACGTGACAATCATGTTCGGGGCGATTGAGCACCCCGTTAGTTGGGCTCGACACTTGCTCGCCACAAGGGATCTGCAGAAAGAAACCGGCGGTTTTACCGAGTTCGTCGGACTGCCATTTGTTCATATGGCAACCCCGCTCTATCTACAACGCAACGCCCGGCGAGGCCCCACATTTAGAGAGGTGCTTCTCATGCACGCCGTGGCAAGAATCACCTATCACGGCTACATCGACAATATTCAAGGATCTTGGGTGAAGCTCGGCCTAGAAGGGATCGCCCAACTTCTGCAAGCGGG
>CAMDLX010000096.1 GCA_945901935.1 Bifidobacterium breve
GCCGCAACGCGATCCTCGCCAGGCACCACAAACTCTGTTGGCATCTCGAATCGGCTGGCGTAGGAATCGATCAAGTCCTCGAGTCGCTTGACCATCTGTTCGGTCACTAGGGAGACATCGGCAGTGAGCTTGTCGCGGTTTTGGTCATCAGTGGCAAGATCCGCCATCAGGACCCATAAGTCGCGTTCAATCGAGATGAGCAGTTGGTCTAACTCTCCACCGGCACGACAATGCGCCCTAGCTAGCCCAATAGATGACTGCGCTTCGTCGACATCGCCGTAGGCAGTAGGCCCCGGGGCGTCTTTACGGACACGGCCGCCGTAGAGCAGGCCCGTAGTTCCGTCGTCACCTTTTCTTGTGTAGATCTTCATGGCTAACAATCCTCCGTAAGAACTCCCACCTTACCGAAGGGATTGCCCTTGGCCGCCGCCCTATGAGGCACATTGGCAATGCCAGAAGTAATCTGATCTGCATCATGGCTTTTTCGTATCTTGAAGCAGTTCAGAACCGAGTCCTTGTCTTTGATGGCGCAGCAGGCACCTGGCTGCAATTGCAGGATCTGCAACCTGATGACTACGGCTCCGAGGAGCTTGACGGCTGCCCGGAAATTTTGAATGAAACTCGTCCGGCACTCATCCGCCAGTTACACACCGAGTACCTTGACGCGGGCGCAGACATTATCGAGACCAACACCTTTGGCGGAATGCGCGCCACGCTCAACGAGTACGGCCTCGGGGATCGAACCGAAGAACTCAATGAGATGGCGGCAGGTATTGCCCGGCAGGCCGCCGATGATTATTCGACACCAGAGAAGCCTCGATTTGTGGCTGGCTCGATTGGGCCTGGCACCCGCTTTGCCTCTCTCGGCCACGTTCGCTACGAGGAATTGCGTGATCAGGTTGCGGAGCAATCTCGAGGACTCATCCGAGGTGGCGTTGACCTCCTGCTGCTCGAAACCCAGTTTGACCTTCTCGGAATCAAGGCAGGCATGAACGGCTGCAGGGATGCCATGCGAGAGGTAGGCCGAGAAGTTCCCATTCAGGTGCAGGTGACGATCGAGTTGACGGGTCGAATGTTGCCGGGAACCGAAATCGGTGCAGCCCTGGTTGCCCTTGATGCCATGAAGCCCGATGTGATTGGCCTGAACTGCGCCACGGGGCCCGAAGAGATGAGCGAGCACATTCGCCACTTGTCTCAGCATTCGCGCATTCCCATCTCGGTACTACCAAATGCCGGCCTGCCTTCGGTAGTGGACGGACTCATGCATTACGACTTGTCCGCAGAGCAGTTCGTTGAGTTCCATAAACGCTTCATTACAGAATTCGGTATCACGATCGTGGGTGGGTGCTGCGGCACAACACCGGAGTACATTCGCCAACTCGCCGAGGCAGTCAAAGACGTGCAGCCGCTGCAGCGGACCCCGGTTTTTGAACATGGAGTTGCCTCGATTTACTCCCCGGTCACACTCGGGAGCGAGGATGACTCAGCTACCAATCTGCTTCTGATCGGTGAACGAACCAATGCGAACGGGTCCAAGAAATTCCGCGACGCCATGCTCGACACTGATTGGGATACCTGCGTGGCTATGGCCAAAGAGCAGGTCAAAGAGGGCTCACACATCATTGACGTGTGCGTGGACTACGTGGGCCGTGACGGTGCTGGCGATATGGACGAGATTGCGCAGCGTTTTGCAACGCAAGCCTCGGTTCCGCTGGTACTTGATTCGACTGAGCCCGAGGTGCTCGAGGCCGGCCTGCGCTGGCTCGGAGGCCGCGCCATTCTCAACTCCGCAAACCTTGAAGATTCCGATACTGAAGGCTCGCGCGCCGACAAGGTCTTTAAGTTGGCTCAGGAGTTCGGAGCGGCTGTCATCTGCCTGCTCATTGATGAGGAAGGCCAAGCCCGAGATGTGGAATGGAAAATGCGCGTCGCTCACCGAATCCACGATTTGGCGGTTGGGCGCTACGGACTTGAACCACAGGATCTGATCTTTGATGCGCTCACGTTCCCGCTCTCTACTGGAGATGACGATCTTCGGCGAGATGCCATTGCGACGATTGAGGCGATCCGGCGAATCAAGGCAGAGCTTCCAGGTGTGACGACCACGCTTGGCCTGTCCAACGTAAGTTTCGGCCTCAAGCCCGCTGCCCGCCACGTGCTGAACAGCGTGTTTCTAGCTGAGTGCACCAAAGCTGGACTCGACTCGGCCATTGTGCATGCCGCCAAAATTTTGCCACTGAGCCGCATCCCTCAAGAACAACGTGACGTGTGCCTCGACCTGATCTGGGATCGCCGCGGGACTGAGGGTCTGCTTGCTGACGGCGACGAGAAATACGACCCGCTCATGAAGCTGCTCGAGATCTTTGCTGACGTGCAAACCACTGCTGTGGTTGTTGAGGACCGAACGGATTGGACAATCGACCACCGCCTCTCGCAGCGGATCATTGACGGCGACAGGGACGGACTGATTCCAGATCTCGAAACTGCACTGGCCGAGGACTACACCCCGCTACAGATCATCAACGACGTACTTCTCGCCGGCATGAAGGTGGTGGGTGAACTCTTCGCCTCGGGCGAAATGCAGTTGCCCTTCGTGTTGCAATCAGCCGAAACCATGAAGTCCGCTGTTGCGTTCCTAGAGCCCATGATGGAACGGGCCGAAGGCGAGACGGGCAAGGGCCGGATCGTGTTGGCCACTGTCAAAGGTGACGTGCACGACATTGGCAAGAACCTCGTTGACATCATCCTGACGAACAACGGTTACGAGGTGCACAACCTTGGCATCAAGATCTCGATTACCGAGATGATCGATAAGGCCATTGAAATCAAGGCCGACGCCATTGGAATGTCAGGCTTACTCGTGAAGTCCACGCTCATTATGCGAGACAACCTGAACGAGTTGAACAGCCGGGGCCTGCAAGATATCCCGGTGCTACTCGGCGGCGCCGCATTGACTCGAACATATGTAGAACGAGATCTTCGAGAGGTCTACGAGGGTCGACTCTTCTACGGCAAGGATGCCTTTGAGGGCCTGCGCGTCATGGACCGCCTTGGAGAGATCCGCGTTGGCAAGCTTGATGTCGATGACGGAATGGTGCCCACAGAGAAAGAACTTCACCGGCACCGAGTCGCAGATGAGCCAACTGAAGCTGTAGTCATTCCGGAGCGATCCCCCGAAGCAACGATGGACAATGAGATATATGTGCCTCCGTTCCTTGGATCCAAGGTGATCAAAGGCATCTCACTTGATGACATCGCGGCGTATATCAATGAGACCGCTCTGTTTCGCAATCAGTGGCAATTTCGGCCGGAAAAGCTCGCCGACGGCAGCAAAGAAACCGACGAACAGTTCAAGGATCGCATCCGGCCGACACTTCGAGAGCAATTCGCAGAGGCCAAAGAACAGGGCCTGCTGATTCCTCAGGTTGTCTACGGCTTCTATGCCGTGAACGCCGATGGTAATGACCTTGTGGTCTGGTCAGATGAGACTCGCAGCGAGGAACTCATGCGATTCAACTATCCACGGCAGTCAGTTGAACCGTTCTTGTGTATTTCGGATTTCTTTAGACCAATCGATTCGGGTGAGGCCGACTACGCGGCCTTCCACATTGTGACTATGGGCGAAGCGATTTCGGAACGAGCAGCCGAGCTGTTTGCCGAGGATCGATATCAGGAGTACCTGCTGCTGCACGGACTCGGTGTTGAGATGGCTGAGGCACTCGCAGAGTTTTGGCATTGGAGGATTCGTGAGGAATGGGGTTTTGCCGATCAAGACCCCGAACCCATTGTGGGTACTCCAACTCCAACTGCGCTAGCGGGACTGTTCCGTCAGAAGTATCGCAGCGGCCGCTACTCCTGGGGCTACCCGGCATGTCCGGACCTTGAAGACAATGAGAAGGTTGCTCGGCTGTTGGACGCGAGTCGTATTGGTGTCGAGTGCACCGAGGAAACAAGCTTTCAGTATCAGCCAGAGCAGACCACCTCGGCACTGATCTGTCATCACCCACGCGCCAAATACTTCGTTGCCAAGTAACCTAAGCGATTCATGCACATTCTTGTCACCGGCTGCGCTGGCTTTATCGGAAGCCACACCACCGAACGCCTACTACTCGACGGCCACAGCGTCCGAGGGGTGGATTGCTTCACGGATAACTACGACCCAGCCCTGAAGCGCTCTCATCTGCTCGGCGTTTTGGGGCATCCACAGTTTGAGCTGCTGGAGTCGGACTTGGTGACCGCTGACCCACACGCCTTGCTCAGCGGGATCGACGCGGTACTGCATCTCGCTGGCCAACCTGGAGTTCGAGACTCTTGGGCGAGTGGATTCGAGATCTATGTGCAGCGCAATATCACTGCCACGCAGCGCCTGCTCGAAGCAGCCAAGTCAACCAACATCTCCAGGTTCGCCGCTGCGTCTAGCTCATCGGTCTACGGAAATGCCGAGACGTACCCAACCACTGAACTCGCTCTGCCTCAACCCGTTAGCCCGTATGGGGTAACCAAGCTGGCCTCTGAGCATCTGTGCACGCTGTACGCAAAGAACTTTGGTGTGCCTACAGTCTCGCTGCGTTACTTCACTGTTTACGGGCCCCGTCAGCGGCCAGATATGGCGCTGCGGCGCATGATTGACTTATCGCTTGCCGACAAAGCGTTCCCTCTCTTTGGCGACGGCAGCGTAAGTCGAAGCTTTACCTATATCAATGACGTAGTCGAAGCCAACCTGGCAGCACTCCTGTCGGACGCACCGAGTGGCAGCGTCTGCAACATAGCGAATGAGTCCACAGCTTCGATGACAGAACTCATCGAATTGGTGAGCAGCGCGCTGGGACGGCCTGTCCAACTTGATCGCTTGCCCGCCGCCGCCGGAGATGCAGAGCGAACAGGCGGATCCTCGGAACTTGCGCAGGAATTACTTGGTTGGTCGCCATCAACCACGCTTGAGCAGGGTGTAGCTGAGATGGTTGCTTGGTGTCGACAGGAACATGCTCGAGCGCAGAACTGATCAAACCAGCCCTAAAAAATCGAGGGCTAATAAAACCGGCAGTACAACTCGCCGGTCACTTGACCAGTTCACGCCGAAAGAGACCAAGGGCCCCCACCAGGTCACGGTTGGTGGTTGCGTCATCGTAAATACTTCCACCAATTGACCCAGAGTCGACCATTGCTGCATTCATCCAGAACAAGTCCGCACCTGACAGCTTGGCCGCTTCACCGCCAATTGGGTGGACGGGCAGATTCGCGTTACCAGTAGCTCGGCGCAACCGCACGACGCTCTCGTAGACGTACCGATATGGGTCGAACCACCCCGATTGCGGTGTTCTATATGACCAGTAGGCCATTGGCATCCAGGCATCAAAGAGCGGAGCAAGTTCTCTATAGGGAAAGTTCGGCCACCAAGAGCGGTTCAGTTCCTCCCAGATAACGGCACTCACCGGAATCGCTGCGATCGGAAGCTGCGGGAAAGCCCCCCGAAGGAAAGCTGACTCGGTAATGAGATTTTGGGATCTTGCCGCAACATCTGCATTGGCCGTGGACTCAATATCTATGCCGAGCCCATCAAATCCAAATCTTGCAATCTCTAGGAAGCGCTCGAGGTCGTAGCCAACGTCGTTGAACTCGGGTAGGTACCAACCCACGACCCGGATTCCAAGGCTATGAGCGCGATCCACAATCTGCCGGAGCAACGCACGATCGAGAAGGGGCTCGTTAGGTAGTCGATAGGTTGCGGTTTGAATGTAGAGAGTTTGCACACCCGAAGCAGCGAGTCGGTCAACATCTGCAGTTCCATGCGGTGGCCGGGCAGCGGGATTGCGAGAGCTGACAAAAGTTGGGGACCAGTCATAGACATCCCACCAAGTCCCGAGACCCTTAAATACGATGGCCCGAACTGGGTCAGGGCTCGGCGGCCCGGCCGGGGGCGGAGCGGGGTCGCAAGCGGCAAGAATCACCCCTGCCACTGTCAGCAACGCCAGCAAGGCAAAGCGGGAGCGTCTAAACCAAACCAATGAAGACTTACTTTGCTCTGCGCGCATTGTCCTATGTTATTCAGGTAGATCTCAACAAGTCCAGAGTCTTTGCACCTTCAGGTGCTCAGCACAGTCCACAGACCCTGAGTTGGCAACAGCCTCAAACAGTCAATCGACCAAGCAGAGTCAGACAGCACAGGAGAACTCGACATGGATCCGGAATCAAGTGAGCAGAGCAGTTCTACTGACCAAGGAATCAGCGAGGCTCGAGCCCGTGCAGCAAGGCGTGCACGCGGCATTGAGCGTATGTCCGAGATTTACAACTTTGAGGTTGGCGACGGTCCAGGCGACTTTTATGGCTACACGCTTGAGCATCTGTTCGGCGATATTTGGGAGCGCCCCGGCCTGTCGCTTCGAGATCGGCGCCTGTTGCTCATTGGCCTCATGGTGGCCGACGGACTGTCCGACACGCTCCAGGTGCAGCTTGACTCCTGCCTAGACAAGGGCGACCTGAGTGCAGATGACCTAGAAGAGATTGTGGTCTTTCTGAGCCACTATGCCGGCTGGCCCAAGGGGGCAGGCCTCAATAATCAGGTCTCCACTGCAATCGGCCGCCACAACAAGAAGTTGGCCAAGCAGTCCGAAGAAATCTGACTCCACACCAAAAAACTGGACTCGGTTTGTTAGGCCATTGAGAGGATCGCTCGAGCTACTAAGTCGATGCCAAATGCAGTCAGGATGGCTAGGTACAACAATCCCGTAGCGGCCATCACCGCCGAGTAGTAGCGCTCCTTAAGAGCAAGTCGGGTGACAACGACCAGCCCGATTGTGGTGACCACGCAAGCTGCCCAGAACCAGCCCAGCATTCCGTTGTACCCGTCATCGATGCTGCCGTCGAAAGCCGAGAACATGCCGGGTGCAATGAGCAGGAGAATCACCTCTATCGGCCAGATGAACCCCAGGTATTTCACTAACTCAAGCAGCGGCGCTCGGGGTAGACCGGGTTGAGTGAGATACCAGTGACCCAACAACATGGCATCAGAGACGCACCCCAAGAAGGCTGCACCTACGACCATGCGAGCAACCGACAGCCAGACTGGGCTGCCCGCGGCTACCCCACCAGCTACGACACCCACGAGTCCAATCGCCGGAGCGATTAGGTCGAGAGCTGGGGGAAACTCCTTTTGATTGCTGTCAAACTTCTGCTCGGCGCGCTCGATGCCTGTCATCTGAGCTACCCGGGCGGAACGTTGCTCCACTAGGTCCCTCTGACCAGATACCCCTGCGGACCTGCGGAACCAAGAAACTGCTCCCACTGCGCAACAAGCCAGAACTACGCCTGCCGAGGAGGCCTCTCGCAGTGGCACGGACCCGTAACGCAGGCCAACCCACAACGCAAGAGCCGCGATAGCTCCGAAGGTGCCTCGCAAGAGCCAGCCGTAGCCGATCGAGACCACTCGTCGTCGTGTCGTGACCCAGAGAAACGCCAACCCGCCTGTGGCCCACTGCAGAAGGAAGGTAGCGATTTCTAGCGATATCACAGCATGCCTAGGTTAGGCCCTGCAGACTGCCGCTCCCAGTTCAGATCAGGCCAAGGCTGCGATAGATCGCATCTACCAAATTGACCCTGCGGAACGACAACGCAGTATCGGCATCAAGGCCAGCGTTGAACAGGACTCCGAGCACAAGATCGTGTTCGGGGTCCGCCATAGCAAAGCTGGTGCCTCCTTGGCCTGCGTGGCCAAAGGCCCGAGCGCTAGGAGCGTCACCAAAGAAGTGTGAAGACAGCGGAGTCATAAAGCCCAGACCAAACCCGGCGTCGCGGTCGAGCGTCACGTCATAGCTAATCGGCAATCTGGCAGTAATCGCATTGCTCACTAACTCAGCTGGCAGAACACGATCGGCTCCGCTCAGATCGCCGAGCAGTCCCTCGTAGAAGGCAGCCATTGCGCTCATAGTTCCGTAGGCACCAAATGCAGGGTTCCACTCAGCAGCAGTTTCTGGCCCCACCTCGGCTAACAGGGGAACGGGCCGATCCATGGTCAGGTCAAGCGTGGCCGAGATCCGCGAAGAGTAACGCTCATATTGCTCTGGACCGATACGCAAAATCAGGTCGTCACTATCAACCTGGTAGGGATCGAGAACGGCTGAGCGCACGTATGCATCAAAGGGTTGCGCTGTGAGTTCCTCGATCACCCGACCCAGCAAGAACCAGCCGCCAAATTCGGAGTAGGCCGAATCTGAGCCAAATCTCCAGCCTGCAGGTGGCTCGGATGCGTAGACCCAGCCCTCTCGGCTTCGTTCGGGCAGGATCCTGGCAAGAATGGTATTCACCACATGTAGCCCGGCCGTGTGGCCGAGCACCTGCTCGATGGTTCGATCTGCAATCCACCGAGTTTCTAAGCCCTCGATCACGTCACCCAAGCGGTCACCAAGGCTGAGTTCCTCTTCGGCAATCAGCCGAAGCACTGCAACAGCCACTAGAGGCTTTGCTGTGCAGTAGAGCGCTGACAGAGTCGAGGTCTCATACGGGGCATGCAGGTGCGTCTGCCCCGCTGCCATGTCCAACACTGTTGTTCCAGCGCGAGTCACTACGATCTGGGCGCCTGTATGAAAGAACCCTTCCTGAGCTTCACGCTCAATGCGGTCAACGAGTTCTTCGAAAGGTTCAGTTACAAGCACCCTTCGAACCTACCCGCTCTACAGGTCGACTCAGGCCATGTCTCAGGTCATGTCTCAGTTCTTCGCAGCTTCTTCCGCTAGCAGCGAGCGAGCAACGGCAGAGATCTGAATCTCGTCGGTACCGGCATAGATCTGCAGCACTTTGGCGTCACGAGCAAGCTGTTCCACCTCGTACTCAGCCATATAGCCGTTTCCACCAAAGAGTTGCACGGCCTCTAGTGCCACCTCGGTTGCGGCCTGGGCTGCATACAACTTG
>CAMDLX010000097.1 GCA_945901935.1 Bifidobacterium breve
CGCCTCGACCCTGTTGCGGCCGTCCGCTTCGCAAGTGTCTACAAATCCTTCGAGGATCCAGAGGACTTTGAGCGCGAGATCCAGTTGCTTGGCCAAGAGGGTCCGGCGGACAGCAGTTCCGCTGCAACCCCGGCTGGATTCTGATTTAGCTGGCAGGTTGTCCTTGCCGGTCGCGGCGGTAATTCAGAAACAAAAAGCCGTTGGCTTCCCAGACCCGATGCAGGCTGAGCTGCCGAATCGTTTCTGTGCCTCCACCGAGTATTCCCACCTGGGTCCCAGAAGCCAAAATCGGTGCCAGGCTCAGAAACAGCTCATCGATCAGGTCGAGTTCGTGCAACTGCCCAAGCAGTGTCGGCCCACCCTCGCACAGAACTATGCGGACTCCGTCGGCATCGAGCGAACGCATTGCGGCCTGCAGGTCCACACCTCCAGAGCCAAGCCCCCGAAGTTCAACCCCCGCCGGAACACCAGAAGTGTCGGCATCCGCTGGATGCAACAGCAGAGGTTCCACACCCTCTCCAGACAAAAATGGTTGGTCCTCGGCCAGCCTCAGGGACCGGCTCACCACAACAAGGCGAGGTGCCGGGGTAGGAGTGAACACCCTTCGTTGATCTGCGAATTCAGCCATTGCAGTGGGGCGGCGGTAACGCTCGGCTCGTGCAGTTCCGGCTGCAACGAGTATTGCGTCGGCCGAAGCGCGCAGAGCATGAAAAATCTCTCGGTCCTCGGGACTGCTCAGTGCTCGAGAGACTCCCGAAATGGCATACGCACCGTCAGCGCTGGCCACCATATTTGCCATCACCCAAGGACGTCCAGATGGTGCTTGCCTGTCGGAACGGTCCAACACAGCGGCGACCGCAGAAGTTGCTCCGTCTTGATCGAAGAGTTGTTTCACATGCCGAGAATAGCGAATTCTCGTTTATACACAGTTTTCCCCAAGGGTTGTGGAGAAGTTTTCCGGAAATTCACATGGTTATCCCCTTTTGTCCCACAGGCAGTCCTTACTAAGTTGCTCCCCGTAGGTTGTGGCATAGACGATCGGAATGGTGGCTGGCGTAGCACTGCGTGTGCAGGGCTGCGTCTCCTGGGGGTCGGAAGGCGAGTCATTCATCTGAGTGACTCGATCAACCGGCTGGTCTTCGCCCGGTCGTCTATGCCCGCCCAACCGATCAACGGCACCTGCGTGGACAGCAACTCTGTTCCTCCCTCCTACAAAGGCGATTCAAGTGTCTGTTACTTCTGACTCAAGCCAGCCAGCCCCTTCTCCATCAGGGCCTCCCGCTCGACTGCGGCGACACTTCACGGTGCCCGGTCGTTCCCCGTATGCCGATCTGATCTGGCAACGAAGGGATGCGCGGCTCACCGACTATCGGGATGGGTCCGTGGCATTTGAGCAACTTGGTGTTGAGTTCCCCGAGGGTTGGTCTGCAACGGCATCAAATATCGTGGCCCAGAAATACTTTCGAGGGCTCTTGGGATCACCAGAGAGAGAGGACTCCCTTCAGCAAGTTATTGACCGCGTGGTAGGAGCGCTCACCACCTGGGGCGAGCGAGACGGTTACTTTGCGGACGAAGAAGAGTCCGATTGCTTTGCCCAAGAACTTCGGTACCTCTTGGCGCATCAGATGCTCTCGTTTAACTCGCCTGTCTGGTTCAACATCGGTGTTCCCGGAGTGGCCCAACAAGCCTCGGCATGTTTCATTCTTGATGTTGAAGACAACCTCCGCTCCATTCTGAACTGGTATTCCGAAGAGGGCGTCATCTTTAAAGGCGGGTCCGGCGCAGGTGCAAACCTGTCAAAGCTGCGCTCCTCTCGAGAGCATCTCAGCGGCGGCGGAACTGCCTCGGGGCCGGTCAGCTTTATGCGTGGCGCGGATTCCTCAGCAGGAACGATCAAGAGCGGGGGAACTACCCGTCGCGCAGCCAAGATGGTGATTTTAGATATCGATCACCCAGATATCGAAGAGTTCATCTGGTGCAAGGCCAGAGAAGAGCGCAAGGCCCGCGTGCTCAGAGACGCTGGCTTCGATATGGATCTAGATGGCAAAGACTCCATCTCGTTGCAATACCAAAATGCGAACAACTCTGTCCGGCTCAGCGACGAATTTATGCAGGCTGTTATCGCTGGCGAAGAATTCGACCTAGTCGCACGGTCCACCAACGAAGTCGTTGAGCGAGTACCTGCGCAAGAACTCATGCGTCACATCGCCCAGGCTGCTTGGGAATGCGCTGACCCGGGAGTGCAGTTCGGAAGCACCATCAACAGGTGGAACACCACGCCGAATGCTGGCGAGATTATGGCCAGTAACCCGTGCTCGGAGCACCTCCGACTGCCGAATAGTGCATGCAACTTGGCCTCACTCAACCTCTTGCGATTCCTGAACGAAGAGGGCAGTTTCGACATAGAGGCCTTTGAGCGGAGCGTTCGGATTGTGGTGACCGCACAGGACATTCTGGTGGGAGCCTCGGACTACCCGACGGAATCAATTGCAGAGATGACCGCACAGTCGCGCGACATCGGAATTGGCTATACCAACCTTGGCGCAAGCCTCATGGCCCTGGGCTACCCATACGACTCAGAACAGGGGCGAGCTTGGGCGGCATCAATTACTGCGCTTCTGACGGGAACTGCTGCAATCCGTTCCACTGAGCTAGCTCAGTCGCTTGGCCCCGCACCGCTTTTTGCTGCTGATGCTTCAGGGTGGATTGGCGTGTACCGGATGCATCTAGGAGCGGCAACTCATATCGGCTCTGTGGATGTGCAACCCGAACTGAACGAGCGAGTCGTCCAAGTTTGGGCCGAGGCGCTCGAGCGGGTGCAGCTAGTCGGCAGTCGCAATGCCGAACTCAGCGTTGCTGCACCAACTGGAACGATCAGTTTCATGATGGATGCGGACACAACGGGGATTGAGCCTGATCTGGGCCTGGTGAAATTCAAGAAGCTTGTTGGCGGTGGCAGCCTCCAAATTGTTAATCAGACAGTTCCCCGTGCGCTGCGCCGCCTCGGGTACACGGTGGAGCAAGTCGCAGAGATTGTGGCCTACATAGCCGAGCAGCAGTCTGCCCTCGGCGCACCTCACCTTCGGCCCGAACACCTAGCTGTGTTCGCGTGTGCCATGGGTGACAATGTGATCTCATACGGGGGACACCTGCGAATGATGGCTGCGATTCAGCCGTTCTTCTCGGGTGCGATGTCCAAAACAGTCAACGTGCCAGCCGAAACTACCGTGGACGAGGTTGAACAACTCCTGATCGATGCCTGGCAGATGGGCATCAAATGCGTTGCGCTCTACCGGGATAACTGCAAAGTGGGACAGCCCCTCAGCACAGGCAAGCAGACCATTGAACTGCCTGCGGAACTCGTTGCTGCAAAGCCCGTCCGCGAGAAGCTTCCACGTTCACGTTCCTCTCGAACCTTCGAATTCCGAGTGGCTGACTGCAAAGGGTTCGTCACAGTGGGGGAGTACGAGGACGGTCGCCCAGGCGAGCTCTTTATTCGTGTCTCCAAACAAGGCTCCACTCTGGCGGGAATCATGGATGCCTTTGCAATCTCAGTGAGTCACGGACTGCAATATGGGGTTCCACTCAAGGCGTTCATACATGCATTCGTTGGCATGCGGTTCGAGCCTGCGGGCATCACTGATGACCCAGAAGTCCGGTTGGCTAACAGCCTGATTGATTATCTGTTCCGCAGATTGGCCTTGGATTACTTGACCTACCCCGAACGCCTAGATCTTGGGGTGCTTGGTACAGGCGAGCGGCTACAGCAGACTCTGCCTGGGGTAGAAGAGCATGCGGTTGGTTCCTCTCAGGGCCTTGACCTGGCAAGTTCTGCCACCGAGGCCGATCGCAATTTCGTCGAGACCACGTCAGCAGAACCCTCAGTGTCTGATTCTCCTCTGGGTCAAGCAATGGATGCCCCGCTCTGCATGCAGTGCGGAATTCAAATGACTCGGGCCGGTTCGTGTTACGTGTGCAGCGCATGCGGCAGCACCAGCGGCTGCTCCTGAAAATGGCCAAATTATTGGTGTCCCCTTGATGCTGAGGTAGCGGAGGAAGGTGTGGCTTTCTCCGTTGAGCACGGCCTAGATCGGGGGGTCCCCGCAACGCTCGTTGCTCTCTTGCTCCGCAAGGTGCGTGATGATGGTCTCTGCGATGTCTCCGAAGGAGTCAAGCTGTTCATCGGTCAGTGCATCAACAAAGCTGCGCCGCACTTCCACCAGGTGTTTCGGTGCGGCAGCTTCGATCGCAGCAAGTCCAGCATTGGTGAGGACCACGTTGAACCCGCGAGCATCTCCTAGGCAAGGCTCCCGTGAAATTAAGCCGCGTGATTCCATCCGGGAAAGCTGATGTGAGAGTCGGCTGCGTTCCCATGCGAGTGCGCTGCACAAGTCCCGAGATCGGATTGTTCTTTCGGGCGCCTCTGACACGTTGACAAGGATTTCAAACTCGGCCTCCGTCAGGAGGCACTCACTGCTCATGTGGCGCGCCAAGTGGCTCCCGAGGGAAATGCGCATGCTTTGGTATCCGCGCCAAGCTCGCGCTTCACGCTCGTTGAGCCAGTTAGGTTCCATTTCCCAATCATAGGCTTTGTTGACATGTCAATACCGTTAGAGTACTTTGTTGATACATCAACAACCCCCTGAACGGGAGACTCAATATGTCAGCTCAAGACACCAAAGAACTGCTCACTGCGGGCACATGGACCATCGACCAAAGTCATTCGGAAGTTGGATTCACCGTTCGGCACCTCGGAATCGCAAAGGTGCGTGGAAGGTTCCAAACCTTCGCTGGCACCCTCAGCATTGGGGAAGATCAACTCGCAAGCTCCGTGAGCGCCACAGTGGACCTGACCTCAATTGACACCAACAATAAGCAGCGAGATGGTCACCTGCAGAGCGCGGACTTCTTCGGTGTTGACGAGAATCCAACGATGACTTTTGAGTCCACTCAGGTAACCGAGCATTCTCTTACCGGCAATCTCTCCATTAATGGCGTGACCAAGCCAGTTGTGCTCAACCTCGAGTTTCATGGCGTGACCACTGACCCCTATGGGGCAACCCGTTCTGGATTTAGCGCTGCAGGAGAAATCCTGCGGAGCGAGTTTGGAATCTCATTCAACGCTCCAGCCGGCCTCGACGGCATGCTCGTGAGCGACAAGGTGACCATCGAACTCGAAGTCGAGGCAGTTCCAGCAGAGTGAGTAGCTGTTCTCGATCTCTGCCACCCCGGTAGCAATCTTGCTTCAGGGGTGGCAGACGAGGGCTTCTCTGCAGGTTTAGGCACCGGGTACCGATCCTGAGCCATGATCTAGTCGTGACTGATGAGGATGTTCCCGGAACCCCTCCGGACGAGGGCGATGATGATTGGGGTGTCGACGCTGCACTCGGCGCGGCAACCCGTGCTGCTCGAGCGGCCACTGATGTCGCCTCCGCTGTGGGCGGAAGCGCTCCGGCACGACTAGCTGCAGCAGTCGCAAAGCGGCTCACAGTGCCGCTTGCGAAAGAAGGCCACGAGGTACGCGAGCGCTTGGTGACTGATGCCGGCCCCGTTGCCCGTGATGCAATACAACGGGTAACTCCTGGGGTGATTGACGCAGTCAACATCAACGAAGTCCTCGCTGCAATCGACATGGACGCGCTGCTTGACCGTATTGACATCGACCGCCTTGTCGGGCGAGTTGACGTAGGCGGGATTGTTTCCAAGGTCGATGTGAACGAACTTGTGCAGGGAGTTGACATCGATGGGATTGTTTCTCGTGTCGACGTGGCTGCAGTGGTTGAGCGCGTAGATGTTGACTCACTGATCTCCAAGGTGAACCTTGACGCTCTGTTGGAGCGAATCGACATTGGGCTGCTGCTCGATCGAATCGACCTCAACCTGCTGCTCACCAAAATTGACCTGAATGAACTGCTCAAGAATGTCGACCTGAATGCACTGCTCGAAAACGTCGACCTTGATGCATTGCTCGACAGCGTGGACATGAACTCGCTCGTCAACAAACTCGATATCGACTCGCTCGTTCGCAATACCGAGATCGGCAGCCTGATTGCGCAGTCAACTTCTGGCATTGCAGGAGAAGCGCTTGATGTCGTCAGAAGCCAAGGTGTGGGCCTTGACAATTTCTTGAGTCGCTGGGCTAACCGGGTGCTGCGAAGAGATCCAATCGCCTTGCCTGCTGGGCCGCCACTACTGATTGAGTTATCCCCATTAGCGCTTCCAAGCGGACAGAGTGACTCAGAAAAGGCCCAGTCGTGACTGATATCTCGCAACGTGAACTCGGTGTAACCCAGCAAGGCCACTATGCGGGAGCGGTCAGTCGCTTGGTGGCTTTCTGCTGTGATCAAGCCATAGCGACTATTTGTTTCTCTATTGCAACAGCCTCGCTGACGTACATCATCGTGGTCATCACCCCCGACAATTACAAGCTGCAGCTTCCGCCGACGCTGGTGAGTGCTGTCTACCTGTTTTGGCTGTTTCTCTATTACTCCTACCCGTGGTCCACGAGCGGAAAGACTGCTGGCATGGCCATCCTCGGGCTACGCGTGGTTCAACGCGATGGCTCGCAGACGACACTTCGTTGCGGAGTCCTGCGCACACTTATGTTCCCGCTGGGATTCATCACCTTTGGACTTGGATTTATTGGCGTCATTACGAACAGAGAACATCAGGCTCTCTATGACCGCATCGCGAAGACGACTGTGGTCTATGACTGGGATGCGCGAGGCGCCCGGTTGCGCTTTCTGGCTCGCAATGCTCCACCGTCGAGTCCCGACCATCTTGCATCTCAGGCCATTGACAGCCCGAATGGTCCCGTGTGACTAACGTGACATAAGTCACACCCTTTGACCTGATCTGCGAGAAAAACAACCAAACTGCACGTTCGGTAGTGAAGACCGCACTCTGGGCGGAGATGCCCTCACCTAGAGCGTGTGTTCTGGCTACGCAGCGTCAACCATGGAAAGAGTGGGTCTGTTGACTCATTGTTGGCCTTGACTTGAGTCCCCACCATAGTGAGGTGGAAGTTGACGGAATAATCAAAATGTTTCGAAACGAAATCCAGGCGGGTTCATTTAACGTGGCTGCATTGTCTGCTGATCAGACTGGTTGTGACTGGGCCTATTCGATTGGACTTGAACACAATTTCAATCACCCGGAGCTACTCGTGGTGGGCCTCGAGGCCACTATTGCCGGTGCAGTAATCGAACTGCTCGGAGAGGAGATTGCCGCAGGCCGGCACCTAGGAGCGGGAGAAGTCGTCAGACTTGCTGGGGGAATGAACCTGCAGGTGAGAGAGGTGGATCCCCTCTGGCTCGCTCGTGGCGACTGGTTTGTACTTGGTCGCGCAGTCATGGAGACCTGGGGGCAGAGATGGCCTGAAACGCTACAGCTCGTGTGGTCTGACGGACAGGGAGAGTTCCCAGACTTGCCCGGTGACCCAGCGTGGTCTCTCAAGCAGCCCTTATTGATGCACAACTAGCCGCTTTGCTGAGGCAGAAATACTGTCCGGAATTGACTCAAAAACCTGCTACAATTGCATGTCCCCTAGAGACTCAAATCCGGAACCCCTGTCTCGATCTGAGGCCTTCAGAGTTGCGGCGGCTCGATTCTCGATTCTCAATGTCAGGAAAATGTTTTGTCTTTTGATGTAGGCGATCGGGTTGTTTATCCCCATCACGGAGCTGCAGTTATCGTCAAGCGTGAGAAGCGCAAAGTCGAGGGCAAGTCCATTGAGTACCTAGTACTGCAGATGGCTCACGGAGAGCTAACGCTTCGTGTTCCAGTTGAAAATGCTGACGACGTTGGTATGCGGCCGCCTATTGGTGCCGAAGAGGTCGAAGATCTGTTCGAGCTGCTCGGCAAAAAAGACATCCGTGAACCAGCCAACTGGAGCCGACGCTTCAAGAATCATCAAGAGAAGCTCAAATCTGGAGACGTGTACCAAGTGGCCGAGGTGGTAAGAAACCTGGCCCTCAGAGATCAGTCCAAGGGGCTCTCTGCCGGTGAGAAGTCGATGTTCGTTAAGGCGCGCAGTGTGTTGGTATCTGAACTGAGCTTTGCCCTCGATGTGAGCGAGGAAGACGCGCTGTCTCAGGTCGAGGCAAAACTCTCCTGAGCGCCTAGTGGCAATTCAACGCGTTCTGCAGGTCCTGCAAGACACTGATGCCACAGATCAAAACCTGGCTGCACTTGAGTTACACAAAGGCCTGTCACAGGCTGGATGTGAGGTACGCACGCTTGCCCTTGGCCCGGGCAGAAATGGTCAGCTTGCACAGGCAGTTCCAGTGATTTCCCCCTCGCGCCATTCTGTAGCTGCCTACACCCAACTGCGAACTGAACAACGTTGGGCCGACGCAGTGATTCTGCAAGGTGCGGGCGTTGCTCAGGTGGCAGCACTTCTGCGGATCACTGTTCCCACAGCAATTTCACTCTGGTCAGAGCCAGCGGAGTTCCAAGTGGGTAAGAAAGTAAGTTGGCGACTCGCAAAATTCTTCCGCTCAGGGGCGCAACTGGTCGTTCACCAAGGTGCTGCTCTCGAGGTAGTTGACCGGGCGTTCGCCGGCCTCAGGTCGAACTCAACAGCTTCGGCCCAGAGCGCTGCGGTAACCCAATCCCAGCCCACTCAGTCAAGCCAGCCCAGACAGCCCAACGGCGTCCACCTGATCCACACTGGGATTGAGTCGCTACAGCAAACTGCTCCCTCCTCTGCAGCTACTTCTCAGGCCACCGCTCGAAGGCGGGCGGCCAAACAAGCTCTAGGTTTGGATCCCTCGGCGATGACTGTTCGTGAACTTCTGCCGCAGGCGGTGAGCAGGAGTCGAATCCGTACGGAGCTATCTGTGAATCTGCGGCAGGCCGCAATCACGGC
>CAMDLX010000098.1 GCA_945901935.1 Bifidobacterium breve
ACTCCACAGCTGCCGACTCCCCCGCTGTAGAGGCCCTAGAGATGACCCCAACATATTTCTCGCCCCTGCAGGCGGATGGGCCGGCCTTAAGTCCAAAGATCGCTGCAATCGCGACGCTCTGTGCTGGGCTACTGGCATTCTTCGTTGCCGGGATTTGGGTAGCGCTAGTAGTTGCGGCTCTTACGCTGGTTGCAGCGCTGATTCCTCGGGGGCAGTTCATCCTACGACTGGCCACAGTCGGCGTACTCGGTGCCGCCTTTGCGTTCATTCTGCTGAAGCAAGGTCTCAACGGCTACCGCTTGGACTTTGATTGGGCGAAGTGGTTTGAGATCACCCACAGTTGGGGAATCCTTGCCATTGTTCTGCTTGCAGTGGATGTCGCCGTAGATGGCCTCCGCTCAAAGTCAGAGGATGCGTCTGGAGCGGAAAATCGACACTATGTGTCAGATTTGCGCTCCAAAGAGGAATAGTTCCTAGCGCTTCGGGTTCTCGGCCACTGCAATCAGCACCAAGGTGGAGGCATCAATGCTGTCCGTAGTGAAAAACTCTGCATCGGTGATACCCGACTGACCGCCTACTTGCTCGGTGTTGGTAAACCGGTAGGCAACGCGACGTCCCGTTGCATGCAACCACACAAAGGCCGAACGTGGCAGCTTGTGACGGATCCCAAACGGGTCGAGCCGCAGAAGTTTGTTGGCCATGGCTCGGCGCTTCTCAAAGTCGGCCTTCACCTCTGGGGTGGCATCGAGGCCCATAATGGTGACGGTATTGAAATGCCGACCGAGCATGGCTTGAAGATCTTCTGGAGAGAACAGATACACGTGGTACGGGTTCTCAAAATCGGCCGGCTCATTTGGAGTCAGAAAGAACGCCCGACCATCATCGGAGAGCACTCGAGCAACCTCGGCTACGTGAAACTCGGGATCGACGAAATGCTCAATCAGGTGTGATGAACACACATCATCAAAGGAGGCAGTTCGCAGAGGCAGCTTTGCTCCGTCGCTACAGACTGTCCGCAGGTCGACATCTGGGTGAAGCTTCACGGCGCTCGCTGCAGTCTCCTGGTCGTAGTCAACACCAATGAGCATGCGATCAGCAGCTGCAAACCCAACCGTTCCGTCAGCTAGGCCACAGCCCAAGTCCAACATTCGACCGGACCCGACCCGCGCTCGGACTTCTCGATACCCAGCCGCGTGCAGCGCCAACAACGAATCTGGGGTCTGGCCCTCCATGGGCCGTTCTCCGGTGAGCTTCAAGGGTCCTCCGCATGTGTACTAGTGACCGGGAGATAGCATAGGTGCCAACCTGACCTCTTCTCGTGAGCCTGCTTCAACTCAGGCCACAGCCAGCATCTGGAGATTCAACTCGTGCAGACTCCGGTCGCTAGCGACACCACCATCAAAGCCATCTCGGACTTGGCTGAAGCGGCTGGGCTTCGACACGTCCACATGCTGGGATGGCGAGACCTTGACGATGAAGAAGCCGGCGGATCAGAAGTACACGCTCACAACATTGCGTCTATCTGGGCGCAGAGCGGTGTGCAGGTCACGATGCGCACATCGGCAGCTGTGGGTCAGCCCGACAGTGCTGTGAGAGATGGCTACACCGTGTCTCGCAAGGCCGGTAGATACGGAGTTTTTCCGCGTTCAGCGCTGGCAGAAATAACAGGGCGCCTTGGCCCTTGTGATGGGCTCATTGAAATCTGGAACGGCATGCCCTTTGGGTCACCCGTCTGGTGGCGGGGTCCCCGTGCCATCTGGCTACACCATGTGCATGGCCCCATGTGGGGTATGACGTTGCCAGGTCCCGTGGCAAAGGTCGGCGTGGCAATCGAGGAGAAAATCGCTCCACCCTTCTATCGCCATCAACCCATCGTGACTCTCTCCCCATCTTCCAAGAAAGAGCTTGTAGAGGACTTGGGATTTGATGCAGACAAGGTCACGGTGATCACCCCCGGGGTTGACCCGTTCTTTACTCCCGGGGAAACTCGGTCGCCAACGCCGCTTGCCGTTGCCGTGGGTCGACTCGCACCTGTGAAGGACTTCCCACGGTTGATTCGAATCATGGCGGGGGTTCGCAGAAATGTCCCCGATGTTGAGTTGGTCATTGTGGGCGAAGGGTTCGAGCGAGATCTCATTGTTGAAGCCATTGCGCAGCACCAGGCTCAGGACTGGGTTCGACTTGCCGGTCGAGTCACCGACGAGGAGCTTCGCTCCCTGTACCGAAAGGCTTGGGTGGCTACTTCTGCATCGATTCGTGAGGGATGGGGAATGACGCTCACTGAAGCAGCAGCATGTGGAACCCCTACCGTTGCAACCGATATCTCTGGTCACGCAGATGCCGTTGAGGTTGGCCGTAGCGGACTGCTTGCGAGCACCGATGAGGAACTCATCGACACGATGACTCAGGTGCTCACCGATTCGCCGCTGCGGGCCAAACTGCAACAGGGTGCGCTTGATCGCGCCTCCGAACTGACCTGGGAGCACGCTGCGATTGCCAACTTTGAGGTCCTGGCTCAGGACGCTCGTAACCGCCGCAGTAATCGCAAGAGGAAACCATGAACGAATTTGTCCTTGGTGTTGACCTCGATGGGGTCTGCGCCGACTACACAAGTGCCTTTCGGCGGATTGTGGCCATGGAGCGCAATGTTGATGCAGACTCGCTCACCACTGAGGTCAGCTGGGACTTTGCCGAATGGGGCCTGAATCGCGACTCGTTCTTGGAACTCCATAAGACCTCGGTTCAAGACCACCGTATGTTCAAGAACATGCCCGCCTTGGAAGGTGTGTCTGATGCGCTGTGGCGGCTCTCTGATGCCGGAGTCTGGATCCGCATCGTTACCCATCGCCTTGTGACGCACTGGGGTCATGCGCTGATTGTTTCCGACACGGTGGACTGGCTCGACGCGAAGAGCATCCCGTATCGAGATATCTGCTTTCTTGGCCGGAAGCCAGAGATCGAGGCAGACGCTTATGTTGAGGATGCCCCGCACAATGTGGAAGCACTTCGCGCTCGGGGCAACACGGTGATTGTTTTTGATCAGCCGTATAACCGAGATTTGGATGGCTTACGGGCCAGCAACTGGGTAGAGGTCGAGGCAATTGTCTCTGAGCTAGCCGCCGAGAAGGTAGGCAGCTTTGCCAATCAGCTGCCAGGTGTGGACGCAGGCGCCGACCGTCTAGGCAGAAACCAGATCAACGAAATCTGAAACTGCTCGCGCTCAGCCTGCGCTGGAGTTGTTCCTCGCTCCGTGCATGCTCGGATCAAACTGACTCGGAGCAACAGCGATGCTGGACGGGGGCGGACCGAAGCGGCGCAACACAAAGTCTCGAAGACCCATAACTCGCGCCCGTGCATCAAAGATGATGGGACGTGTTGAAGGTTTCTGAATGCCTCGCAAGGTCTGCACAATGGTGAACCAAGCACGAATAAACGCGTGGTAATTGCCACTCATCTCTTGCACGAGCAGCAGCGTGTTTCGGGTTTGCAGATAATCCACCACTGCCAAGCCGGAACCAATATGAATGTTCTGAACTCGCGCACCGCGGATCAGGCCAATACTCCAGCCTGCTGCCCGAGCCCGCAGTGCCAAATCAGCTTCTTCGCAATACGAGAAGAAGCGCTCATCAAACAGCCCAATTTCGGCCAAGCAATCTCTGCGCAACATCATCAGCGTGCCATGAGGAAACGCAGCATCCTCCCAATGAGCAGCCCCACCATGAGCATCTGCACTAAGCACGTGAGTTGCAGGCACCACCATGCCGCCGAAGTAGGGGTCAATAACTGGGATCATGCCATCGCCCACATCAGCACACATCAGCCCGGCCATCGGTTGAGTCTCGGCTTCTGCGAGCATGGCTGATAGACACCCCGGGAAGGGGTCAACGTCATGGGGTGCAAGCACAACCCATTCGCCATCCTCTGGGTCAGCAATAAACTCGCGCAGGCCAACGTTTGCACCAGGACCGAATCCGGCGTTCGCGCCGACTTCGATCAGGCCTACTTGCGACTGCCTGTCCTGAACTGCGCGGCGTAAATCTTCGAGCGCTTCGGGCCGAGACCCGTTATCTACCACCGTGATTCGAACAGGCACCTCACGGTTCAGGAACCGGTCGATTGTCTCGATACATGCATGTACTTGATTCCAGTGGACAAGCACCACACGCAACGGTGTCGGTGAAGTCGGCAAGGTCACACGAGAGGGCGCTCAGAGGGAGCAATAGGGGCTGGGAGTGACGTCTCGCCCATCAAGAACTCGTCCACTGAGGCTGCACAGGATCGCCCTTCGGCAATTGCCCACACAATCAGACTCTGCCCACGACCGGCATCTCCGCACACAAAAACGCCCGGAACCGAACTCGCCCAGTCATCATCTCGTTGCACGTTGCCGCGAGGGTCAAGCGCAACCTCAAACTGATCGAGCAGTCCGTTGGTTTCTGGCCCAGTAAAGCCCATCGCTAACAGCACCAAATCGGCTTTGAGTTCTACCTCTGAGCCTTCAACTGGCTCGAAGCTCATGCGGCCATCGGTCACAACTTGCTCAACCTGCGCGTAGCGCAACGCCCGCACGCGGCCCTCGTCATCGCCTAGGAACTCAATGGTGTTCACGGCAAAGACGCGATCCCCGCCCTCTTCGTGAGCCGAGGAGGTGCGATAGATGAATGGCCAGGTTGGCCACGGGTTTTCACCGGGGCGAGCCTCTGGAGGCTGCGGCATGATCTCGAACTGGTAGACCGCCTCGGCACCCTGACGATGCGAAGTGCCCAAGCAGTCAGCGCCGGTGTCTCCACCTCCGATGATGACCACATGCCGGCCAGCGGCAGAGATCTCGACCTCATCCACTGCCCAGTCACCCTCTTGGGCACGATTGGCCATCGGCAGAATTTCCATTGCCTGATGGATTCCCTTTAATTCCCGGCCGGGAATGGGAAGGTCTCGGGCAAGGGTGGCCCCAGTGGCAATCACCACTGCATCAAAATCTTCTTGCAGTTCTGCCACGGTGACGTCGACTCCGACATCGATATTGACCCGGAACTCGGTTCCTTCTGCTCGCATCTGCGCCAGGCGACGATCAAGAACCCGCTTCTCCATCTTGAACTCGGGGATGCCATAGCGAAGCAATCCGCCGATTCGATCAGCGCGCTCAAAGACAATGACGGAATGCCCAGCCCTTGTGAGTTGTTGGGCTACGGCTAGGCCCGCTGGGCCTGACCCGATCACGGCTACTTTCTTGTCAGTCAGTCGCGCCGGACGGACGGCATGTACCCATCCTTGTTCCCATGCGTGATCAATGATCGAGACTTCAACCTGCTTGATCGTCACCGGGTCAGAATTGATTCCCAACACACAGGCGGACTCGCACGGTGCTGGACAAAGCCTGCCCGTGAACTCAGGAAAGTTGTTCGTTGCGTGCAGGCGCTCGATGGCTTCATGCCAGCGATCTTTGTAGACCAGGTCATTCCAATCGGGAATGATGTTTCCGAGCGGACAGCCGTTATTGCAGAACGGAATACCACAATCCATGCAACGGCTGGCTTGGTCTTTCAGGTGATCCTCTGGGAACTCCTCGTAGACCTCTTTCCAGTCCAACAGTCGTACCGGAACCGCCCGGCGAGTTGGAAGTTCGCGATCATGCTTTAGAAAGCCTTTTACGTCACCCATTACTGACTCGCCTCCATGACTGCTTCGTCAACATTTCGTCCTTCAGCCTCGGCCCGCTTGATGGCCTCTAGCACTCGCTTGTAATCCTTTGGCATGACCTTCTTGAATGAGCCCAGCACGTTGTCCCAATCCTGAAGCATCTCTCCCGCACGAGCGGACCCTGTCTCGGACTGATGACGCTCAATGCTGCTCTTGAGGAACTCGATATCGCTTGAGTCAAGCGCCTCAAAGGCAACCATCTCATAGTTCACTCTGGTCGCAAACTGGCCGTCGTGGTCATAGACATAGGCAATGCCGCCAGACATACCGGCACCGAAGTTTCGGCCGGTGGATCCCAACACCACGACGCGCCCGCCCGTCATGTACTCACATGCATGATCCCCGACGCCCTCGACAACTGCAGTGGCTCCCGAGTTACGCACGCAGAACCGTTCGCCAACCTTGCCGTTCAAGAACAGCTCGCCGCGTGTGGCTCCGTACAAGATGACATTGCCTGCGATGATGTTCTCGGCTGCAATCAAATCAGCGTGGCTACCTTCTGGTGGCCGCACAACAATTCGGCCGCCCGACAAACCCTTGCCCACATAATCGTTTGCATCACCGTGCAGACGAAGGGTGATTCCGTGGGGCAAGAATGCTCCGAAGCTGTTTCCTGCGGAACCGTCAAAGTCTATGACGATGGTATCTGCAGGCAGGCCTGCACCACCGTGCTTCTTGGTGACCTCATGGCCGAGCAAGGTACCAACGGTGCGATTGACGTTACGGATCCCAAGGCGCAGATGCACCGGCTGGGAGTGTTCAATCGCTGGAGCACACTGCTCGATCAGAGTCACGTCAAGTGCCGCCTCAAGACCATGGTCCTGCTTGCGATGCCAAGACAAATGATCATCGGGGCGTGGTTCTACAACATGCAAGATCGGGCTCAGGTCAAGGCCTGCTGCCTTCCAATGACCTACAGCCTCGGCGGCATCAATCACTTCGGCATGGCCGATTGCGTCTTCCAGACTGCGGAATCCGAGTTCAGCGAGCAACTCGCGAACTTCCTCGGCAATAAAGAGCATGAAGTTCTCTACAAATTCAGGCTCGCCAGAGAACCGCTCACGCAATACTGGGTTCTGAGTAGCAATGCCAACAGGGCAGGTATCTAGGTGGCACACACGCATCATGATGCAGCCCGAAACCACGAGCGGGGCCGTAGCAAAACCAAACTCTTCTGCTCCGAGCAGCGCCGCAATCATGACGTCCCTGCCAGTTTTCATCTGACCATCGGCCTGCACCACGATGCGGTCGCGCAGACCGTTCAGCACCAGGGTCTGCTGAGTCTCGGCTAGGCCGAGTTCCCAAGGAGCACCGGCGTGTTTGAGCGAGGTCAGCGGGCTGGCTCCAGTGCCTCCGTCGTGACCAGAGATCAGCACCACATCGGCCTTTGCCTTTGCAACGCCCGCAGCCACAGTTCCAACACCGACTTCTGACACCAGTTTCACGTGGACGCGAGCCGATGGGTTTGCGTTTTTCAGGTCGTGGATGAGTTGAGCAAGGTCTTCAATGGAGTAGATGTCGTGATGCGGTGGCGGTGAGATGAGCCCCACGCCTGGCGTTGAGTATCGGGTGCTTGCAATCCATGGGTACACCTTGTGCCCGGGTAGTTGGCCGCCCTCGCCGGGCTTTGCGCCCTGCGCCATTTTGATTTGAATATCATCAGCGTTTGTCAGGTATTCGGAGGTGACCCCAAACCGACCCGAGGCAACCTGCTTAATTGCCGAGCGCTTGGAATCCCCATTTGGCATCGGTAGATAACGCTCTGGATCCTCGCCACCTTCACCCGTATTTGACTTGCCTCCCAAACGGTTCATCGCGATAGCAAGCGTCTCATGCGACTCAGCCGAGATTGAGCCGTAGCTCATCGCACCGGTTGAGAATCGTTTGACAATTTCCGAGACGGGTTCGACCTCGTCGAGCGGCACTGCTGCACGGTCGGAATTGAACTGGAACAAGCCGCGCAAGGTTGCCAAGTTGCGTGACTGGTCATCTACAAGCTGGGTGTATTCCTTGAACACGCTGTACTGGCCAGTACGCGTGGAGTGCTGCAACTTAAAGACTGTCTTGGGGTTGAACAGGTGGTACTCGCCCTCACGGCGCCACTGGTATTCACCCCCGTATTCCAAATCTCGGTGAGCCTGCTCCTCTGGGCGCAGCGGGTAGGCGCGGGCGTGCCGAAGGCGAGTTTCCTCAGCTACTTCGTCAAGCCCAATACCACCGAGCCGGCTGACCGTTCCCGTGAAGTACTCATCTACTAGGCCAGAGCTCAGACCGATTGCCTCAAATATCTGCGCACCGGTATATGAGGCAACGGTAGAGATACCCATCTTGGACATCACCTTGAGCACGCCTTTGCCTACAGCTTTGATGTAGTTCTTCTGGGCGAGTTCAAAGTTAGTAACGGTGGTCCGGTTTTCTCGAACCAGTTGTTCGATCGTGTCGAAGGCAAGGTACGGGTTGATCGCAGCAGCGCCGTATCCAATGAGCAGTGCAAAGTGATGCACCTCTCGCGCCTCGCCGGTCTCAATGATGAGACCAACCTGAGTTCGGGTCTTTTCACGAATCAAGTGATGATGCACAGCCGCCGTTGCGAGCAGCATGGGGATCGGAGCCAGGTCTTCATTCGAATGCCAGTCAGAAAGAATGATGATGTTCGCACCATCGGCGATTGCTTCGGAGACCTCTTTGCGGATTCGCTCCAGCGCTCGCCGCAGGCCATCGCCGCCCGAGAACGCAGGGAACAAGGTGCGCACGGTGTGAGCTTTGAACCGCGGATCAGCCTCTTCGATGTGAAGGATCCGATCAAGGCTGACGTTATCGATGATCGGGTGCGGCAACTCAAGAAGGTGGCAACTCTCGGGGCCGGGGTTGAGCAGATTGCCCTCGGGGCCGATCACACGACTCGCCGAGGTCACAAGCTCTTCGCGAATCCCGTCAAGTGGCGGGTTCGTGACCTGCGCAAACAGTTGCTTGAAGTAGTCGTACAACAACCGGGATCGGTCAGAGAGAACGGCAATAGGTGTATCGGTACCCATTGATCCGAGCGCCTCGCCACCGTTTCGAACCATGGGCTCGATCAGAATTTTGATCTCTTCGTGGGTGTAGCCAAA
>CAMDLX010000099.1 GCA_945901935.1 Bifidobacterium breve
ACGCCAGTTGAGATCACTGCAGTTGCAGACGACCCCGACAGTCCACTTGCGGTGGACCTTCGCGGCCTTCAAGCCGAGGGGGCGGGACCGATGTGGACTGCAGCTACCTCGGTGGCAGCCGTTCAGGCAGTACTCGAGTCGGGCATAGATCCACGTATCGGGCAGTTGCAGTACTCCCTCAACGAAGAGATCGATGGGCCATCGGCTGGCGCCCTCATGACCGTTGGGTCGCTTGCAGCAATCGCCGGCGTTGCAATCTCGGATTCGATCACGATGACAGGCACGGTGTTACCCGATGGTTCAGTCGGCGGTGTGGCTGGCATCCCAGCCAAGATTCGCGCTGCAGCAGAAGCGGGGTTCTCTCAGGTCTTGATTCCGATTGGCTCCGAGGTGTCTGTGGACCCGAGCACCAAACTCGCAGTGGACACCATCGACCAAGGAAAGTCGCTTGGCGTCACGGTTACCCCTGTAGGGAGTATCCCCGAGGCCTACTCCATCCTGACTGGGAAGGCCCTCGAGAAGTCACTAGCCACTCCTCGACCGATCGACTCAGGAATTCTTCAACTCCTGAGAACCCGCAGCGAAGGGCTCATCCTCTCGGCTCAAGCCGTCCAGGATTCTCTGCAGCCGGAATTGCGTTCTGAGTCGTCGGGGTCTGAGTCCGACACGACCACACCGGCGACGGCAGCCGAGCCACCCGCACTTGCAGAATCCCCTTCGGTTGCAGAGTCACCCGCACTTGCAGAGTCCCCTTCGGTTGCAGAGTTAATTGATGCTGCAGAAACGGCACTTGCTCAGAAGGATCCGGTCCTGGCTTTTGCCGCTGCTGCCGAGGCTTCTCTAGCAGCACGACGGCAGACAGTCTCAGCCACTTTTGCAGCCGCCAGCGATACACCACTCGTTGAACTCACCGCTCAGGTTGCGCTCGAGGCAGAGGAGTCCCGAGTCCTAATCAACGCCGAGATTCGCCGCACGGCAGAGTTCCCGGTCACCAAAATTGCGCAGCTCCCTGCCCTTGGCGCCACATTGGCCTGGGGAGATTTTGCACTGTCCTCAATCAACATTGTTCAGGATCGCCTCAAGGCCGTGGCCACGTTCGCTGAACTTGTAGAGCTTGCGCAGTTTCTTGAGGTGGCCCAATTTGAAGCAGAGACCTATATGACCGCCGATGCCGAGGCATTGCAGTACTTGGGCATACGGCCAATGTCAGATACAGAGGCCACCGTCGGCCTACTCAATGCCTATGTAGACCTTCTCAACTACGCCGCCACCTCGAACCGCATCTACGCCGAAAGTCTGGGTCTAGGCAACAGCAGCAGTCCCTACCTGACAGCCCTCATCAGCGAATCAGCTAGCCAAGCAACGATCGACGCTCCAGAAACCTTCAGGCTTCGAGGGCCGACTGCTCAGGTTTCGCGTCGCCTAGGAGTGGCCATGCTGAGCTTTGTTGAGACCACACAATTGGTCAACAACCTGACTGCTCAAGCTTCCGCTACTGGGGATGACCCGCCGAACCTGCTGCCCATCAAGGATCCAGAACAGGTGCAATCCGAGGCAGAGGCCGCTAATCAAATCGCCAAGGGTCAGGTTCGCAAGATTCACGCAGCCGACCTGGACCCCTCTGCGATTCAGTGGCATAGCCAATGGGGTGCCGACCTTGCATTTGGCCGCTTACCGCAGACGAGTGATGAGCAGAAGCTGCACGGGGTGGTCTTCCAATGGTTCGCAGTGCTGCAGAGTCGACTACTCGTCGCACTCGATGGTCTCGATGTAAAGAACTGATCGTTCCGCATCGCGCCTGGAGCGCTTTTCCGACACATGCTGTGGACTTACATACTGTTTACTTTGCGCTCCATGCAGGTGGGAAAGTAGAAACGCCGCCATGAATAAAGCTGCGCTTTTGCTTCTACTGGGACTGCTGGCAGCTGGGTCTAGTGCTTGCTCCAGTGGAGAGGCTGACAGTGCGCCTGCCACCACCGAGAGCGGCAAAACCGAGGCTACGCAAGCCGAAGTCATGGCCTCTGATATCCCGGTGGCCTACACACCCACTGGCGGGTACGGCCAGAACTTTCCGGACCCGGTGCTCGCCACATGTACAGAGCCCCTCGCCGAAGGTGCACCTGATATGCGGGGAATGTGGCAGGCCGTGGCTGCCGAAAAGGATGGGGTTCCACTGCCCCCAGATAGCAAAACCCTCCGCATATTTCAGCGGATCGAGCAGTGTGGCGATCGAGTGACCATCACTGCGGGTGGCATCATCCATGACATGCGCGCTGACGGGACTGAGAAAAACGGTGTGCACGACGTGGCTGAGTTCGACTACTCAACACCTGTGAACGTGGTAGCGAGCTTTGAAAACGGAGTACACGTTCTTCGCCCCATCGGAACACCAGTTGAAGTGACGCGTGAACGCAGCGGCGAGCAACTCATCTGGAACTACCTCGGCACCAAGATCACCCTTGACCGGATCGGCGAAGCAGATGCTCCCCCGCCCACGACAAGCACCGAATCAACTCCTACTACCCCGCCTACCTCGGCGGGTAGTAGCCCGAGCTAGCAGTTAGCCATTCTGGATCCCTGCGATAGCGGAACCGGAGCGCATCGCGTCTGGAGCGCTTTTTCGACACATACTGTCGATTTTGCGCTCCAGACGCGGGACCACGATCGTGACATTGCCTAGCCGGCACACCATCAGGTCCAAGCAAGCTCTAGCCTGAGCAAGCTCTAGTCTGAACCGGTTGCCAACCTGCCCCTGTTGGAACGAAGGCAACTGAGAGACGTATCGAAAGGCGAGGGACTACGAATGACAGACCATGGTCTTCAGGGCGAGCAGCTAGAGGAGTCCATGGCCCGCAGGGACGCACTCGCAGCGCAGTACCTGAAGGCTTCAAACGCACGCCCAGCTACGAGCGCTCGCGGCATTCACCACGTAGCGCTGATCTCCTCCGATGTGGAACAGACCATCAGATTTTACGATGGCCTGTTGGGGTTTCCGCTAGTCGAAATGCTCGAGAATCTCGACTATCGCGGATCCACTCACTTCTTCTTCGAGGTCGGCCTTGGCAACAACCTTGCGTTCTTTGACCTTCCGGGAGTTGATCTCGGCCCGTATGCAGAGGTGCTCGGCGGTCTGCATCACATCGCCATCTCGATGGAGCCTGCTCAGTGGGACGCAGCCCGCGATCGACTCGACAAAGCCGGAGTGAGCTACGACCATCAGTCGGGAACATCGCTTTACTTTCTTGGGCCCGACGGCGAACGCCTCGAACTGATCAGCGACCCACTCGGTTGGATGTACGGAAACTCGATCGGCTGACCCGGCCATGTGTGCGTCTGGAGCGGTTTTTCGACACATACTGTCGATTTTCCGCTGCAGACGCGATGAGCAGTAGTCGTGCGATAGTGAGGACCACCTAGAAGCTTGACGAACCATCAGAAGGACACCATGACTTATCGCGTCATCCAATGGAGTACCGGCAACGTAGGCCACCATGCCACTCGCCTGATTGCGAATCACCCTGAGCTCGAGCTCGTAGGACTCTGGGTCCACAGCCCAGAGAAGGTTGGCAAGGATGCCGGTGAGCTTGTGGGAATCGAGCCGCTCGGCGTCGCAGCCACCAACGACATTGACGAGCTGCTCAGTCTGGGTGCCGACTGCGTCTGTTACACTGCAACTGCGGATTTGCGACCCACCGAGGCAATCGATGACATGGCACGCATTTTGGCCAGTGGCACGAACGTGGTGAGTTCCTCGGTGGTTCCGCTGATCTACCCGGGCCACCTTGCTCTCGACATGCGTCGCCCCCTTGAGGATGCCTGCATCGAGGGCGGTACCTCCTGCTTCACCTCTGGCATTGACCCTGGGTTTGCCAACGACCTCTTGCCCCTTGTACTCACCGGAACCTGCGAATACGTAAACACCGTTCGAGTCATGGAGATCGTCAACTACGACACCTACGCTCAGCCCGAGGTGCTCTTTGGCACGATGGGGTTCGGTCAGTCACTAGAGGACACTCCGCTACTGCTCACACCAGGTGTCCTGAGCTTTGCTTGGGGTGGTGTGGTCAAAGCCATTGCAGCCGGTTTGGGCGTTGAAGTCACCGAACTGCGAGAGGTGCATGAACGAGTCCCCGCAACAGAACGCCTCGACCTTGGCTTTGGAGTCATCGAGGTTGGCACCACTGCAGGTATTCGCTTTGAGGTCCAAGGAATCGTCAACGGTGAAGCGAAGATCATCTTGGAGCATGTCACCCGCCTCCACGATGACATCGCACCTGACTGGCCACAGCCTGCCGGGCATTCCGGGTATCGCGTCATTGTGACTGGCAACCCCAACTACACCCTGGACTTGCAGATGATGGGCGACGATGGAGACCACAACACTGCCGGACTCGTCGGCACGGCCGGTCGAATCGTCAACGCTATTCCTGCAGTCTGTGCAGCCAAACCCGGGTTGTTGTCCGTACTCGACCTACCGCTGGTCTCGGGTAAAGGCACCATGCGTTCTTAAGCGCATGCGTTGTCCATGTTGGCCGCAGCACCACGCGGCTTCAGCTTGGGAGTGGGAGTGGGAGTGGGAAGAATGCACCAGCAAACTGGACGATAGAGTCCAAGAAGTTGGCTGGTAGCGGATTGTCCTCGACATCCGAGTCACGAAGTACCAAGCCAAAAAGAACAATTTGGATCAGGGCTACGAGTGCCTCTGGGTCAATGCTTTGATCGATGAGCCCAAGTTCCTGGGCATGTTTGGTGGCCGCTAGTTCGATCTGGGCGATCTCGTAGTTCTGACGCGATATCCCCTCAGCGAGTTTGGGCCGGTAATGGGAGGCTCCCATAATCTCGCATCGGATACGGCGTGCCGCCACCTGCTCGCTGGCGGAATCCAAATCGGCCGATTCCCGAAGGCTCTTGAGCAAGTCCTCGCGACTGCAGTTGGGCCCGATTACTCGATCGAAGGGCCTCAGATGTTCCCCGAGTTGACGGCGGTACTGCTCCAAGAAAGCGGCCTCGATAAGCCCGTCACGGCTGTCAAAATGTGTGTAGATAGTTCCTACGGAGACCCCTGCAATTTCAGCGACAGTTGTCACCCTCAGGGCAGCTTCACCACGGCTAGCAAGAAGTTCCAAAGCGGCGGCAAGGACCCGCACTTCCTTGGCGACTTCTTCCAGAGGGGTGGCAAGCAGGTCCATTATTATATTGTCCCACAAAAGTCTCGGCAGCATAGATACCAATAACAGATAAAGCTTTTATAAAAACTATTCAATATCAACTAATTCCTGCGGAAATGGGCTGAACCGCATCCGCTCTCTTGCCGCTTTGGGTTCCACGGGCTACGCACTAACTGCGACTGCACCTGCATCTACGACTCAAGAAGTATTCGGGACTTTCGCCCCTACTCAACCGATGCGGAGAAGGGAACAATGAGGCTGCTTCCCCAAACTGCTGGCAAGAGCGGCGAAGGAGCAGGTTGGGTTCTTCTCGGTTGAGGTGCCGCCCCATCTCGCAGCCGAGAAGGACCCAACAACACTTCCGGCAAGAGTCCAGACCTCCAGGGTAAGGCTACAGGTGGCAGACCTTCTGAAAGCTAGAAGCAACAGGCTGCAATCACAGCCTGAGCGGGGCTAGATGGGACCCAGAACCGATGATCCCAACGCCTGTTGATCTGCATGGAGACAACGATTGCAGTCTCAGAGTTGTCGAGACACACATCTCGAGGCTCTTCTTTGTAGAAGACGTCGTGTACAAGTCAAAGAAGCCCGTAGTCAACGCATTCATCGATTACTCGACCTCGGAGAAGCGAAGGATTGCATGCCTCCGCGAGATTGAACTCAATGCTCGCCTTTCGCCCGACGCCTATCTAGGAGTTCTGGACCTTTGCGTTGATGGCATGGAAGTTGATCACGTGGTCATGATGAAGAGATACCCAGATAGCGTTCGACTGAGTTCGTTGTTGGGAACCTCTCTGGCGGCTAGCTACCTAGAACAGGTCGCCGGAAAGATTCTGGAACTTCATAACGCTTCTTTACCCTGCCAAGAAGTCGACGAGTCGGCATCGGTCGAGGCTGTCACCGAGCTCGTAACTGCTGGGTTTGCTCAACTCAGTGAATTCGCTGGATCGGTGCTGGATACATACGACCTCAGACGAGCTGAGTTCCTAGCCCTTCGCTACCTTCAAGGCAGGGGAAAACTGTTTGAAGACCGCGTTGCAAGTGGGGCAGCTCGTGACGGTCACGGGGACCTGCAAGCTGATGACATCTTCTGCCTTGAGGACGGCCCGAGAATTCTGGACTGCCTCGAGTTTGACGACACGCTTCGCTACTGCGACGAACTATCCGACGTGGCGTTTCTTGCTATGGACCTTGAACGACTCGGCCACCTGGAGTTAGCAGCGGGATTCCTTCGTTGTTATCAAGAATTGGCAGTACGAAGCTGGCCTAAATCGCTTGAGGACTTTTACATTGCATACCGGGCCCTGATTCGATCGAAGGTGGCATGTCTGCGGTCTCGACAAGGAGAACCTACCGCAGCGACAAGTGCGCAGGAGCTACTCGGACTTGCTACGAATCACCTTGAATCTGCGAGCGTTCGTCTGGTTCTTATTGGAGGTCTGCCCGGTACCGGAAAGAGCAGTCTTGCCGGCCTATTGGCAGCCGAAACGGGCGCCCAATTGCTCCGCAGTGATCTGATTCGCGACGAGATTCTCCCACGGGCTGAGTTCAGCGACGTCACCGAGTTCGGCCAAGGCCGCTACAGGCCGGACTTGGTTGAAGCTGTCTACGCCGAGATGCTCCTGCGTGCGGGGCGCCTACTCGAACGAGGGGAGCATGTTGTTCTTGATGCTTCATGGTCTTCCAAGCAGGACCGCAAGGCTGCAGAGGCTCTAGCTGCGGAACATTTCAGCGTTCTCAGTGAGTTTCGCTGCGAATGCCCTACCCAAGTTGCACAAAGAAGAATCGAGCAGCGACTCCTCGAAGGGCAGGACGCTTCAGAGGCCACCGCTCTGATCGCTGCGGGCCTTGCACCGTTCGCTGATCCGTGGCCAAACAGCACCCTGATCGACACCGAGAAGCTGACCCCGCAGAATGCACTGGCTCTTGTCTGCTCGTCGCTCCAAGCAAACTACCGAGGCCACCATTGAGGGTGGTGCCAGAGAAGAATGCCAACTACTCAGGCCACTTGTGGTCTTTTGGCCCTACTCACACAGAGCTCCTCACTGTTTCGATCAACTTATGTCAACTCTTGATGAGAAAGCCCGGGCCATGACCGTCGCGCTCGACGCAATAGCGTGGTTCACCCAGCTGCGGCGAGGTGACTCTGCCCAGGCAGGCGGAAAAGGGGCGAATCTGGGCGAGATGACTGCTGCGGGGCTGCCAGTGCCTCAGGGGTTTGTTCTCTTAGCTCAGAGTTACCTTGACGCGATGCAGGCAGCAGGCATGAGGGAAGTGCTGGTAGCAGATTTCTTAGAGGTCTGTCGCCTAGCGCAGTCTTCTGACAGCAGTGTCGAGGTGTCCGAGAAATGCGGGCAACTACGCGCTGCAGTTCGTGCCGCAGGTATGCCTGAGGAGATGCGCGAGCTCCTTGTGGACTCGTATCGCAAACTCGGCCTCAATGCGGCAGTAGCAGTTCGATCCTCTGCAACTTCAGAAGATGCTGCAGACGCGTCTTTTGCTGGGATGCACCTCAGCATTGCCAACGTCGTTGGCGAGGATCAACTTGTTGAGGCTGTCGTTGACTGCTGGTCCTCTGTGTTTAGCGAACGGGCTGTCTCTTACCGTGCTTCTCGCTCAATGATGGACGAACCGGCGATTGCAATCGTGGTGCAAGAACTTGTTGACTCCGAACGAGCCGGAGTGATGTTCACTGCCGACCCGATGTCAGCTGATCCCGACACAATGGTGATCGAAGGGGCCCTCGGACTCGGAGAAGTAGTAGTCAGCGGGCAGGTCGAACCCGACACCTATCGCCTGAGCAAGTCGCCGTTGCGCCTCCTTTCTCTGAACATCGGCCTGCAGGACCACAAGCTGATTCCTGGGCCCAATGGCGACGTCATCAGTGCTCAGCTCGATGCCGAACATGCCGGAGCTCAAGTGCTGAGTGCTGATGAGATTTTGGCTCTCGCCGAGCTCGGTCTTCGCGTGGAGCAGGCCTACGGGCAGCCTCAAGATATTGAATGGTGCATCAGCCGGGGGGCAACGTACCTTGTTCAGTCCCGCCCCATCACGACCAGAATTGCCGCAGCATTTGGGGCTTCGAGTGCAGCAATCCTCACCGGTCTCTCTGCATCAAGGGGACGTGCTTCAGGAGCGGTTCGCATTCTTCACTCACCGCAAGAGGGTCGGCTGCTTCAGAGCGGCGAAATCCTGGTTGCCCCCACAACAAACCCAGACTGGGTGCCCGTAATCCGAAGGGCAGCGGCAGTGATTACGGACAGCGGGGGAACGACTTGCCACGCAGCAATTGTCTCTCGCGAGCTCGGGGTACCGTGCATCGTGGGAGCCAGAATTGCAACATCGATGCTGCAAACTGGGCAGATCGTAACCGTTGATGGAAATAGCGGAGAGGTTTTTCTCGGCGAGCAGAATGCTCAGGAACTCGGGGGCTCACAGGGCGAAGGTTCGCCTAGTAGCTTCGGCTCGCCGCCGAATCTCGCCACTGTCTCGAGTACCGAAATCGCTCGAATTGCAGGCAGGCCGCTCACGG
>CAMDLX010000100.1 GCA_945901935.1 Bifidobacterium breve
GACCCCCTATAGGGGGTCAGGCGCAAGACAGAAGCCTGCGTGTGGTGGGAACTCGTTGTGGAACAATTCATAGGAGAAAAATTCAGGTCGTCCACTTCATCTACCGATACATACGGGCATGAGTACGACCACCGCAGCCACCCCCACCAAACGCTCCACTCACAGCCGCGCCGTGCAGCGCGACATCGAACCAGGCAGCATTGTTGAATGCATCCTGTGCGGGGAGCGCATCAAGTTCCAGGCCAAGATCCGTCCAAAGCAGGTCATCTGCAACGTGTACGAAGGCAAGAACTGGGACCGAGTGGAGCACTTTCACGCTCCTTGTTATGCCGAGGCTGGCGAGCCGCACGGCCCAGCAGACACGACCCCTGTAGTGAAGGCTCGAAGGGTTGCGGCAAAGAACAACCCGGAGATGCAGAAGGCCTAGTCACAAGGTTCATACTTCTTCTGGCTGACTCATAACCATCTCTGTCTGGGAGACTTGCTGTATGGCAGTATCCAGCACGAGACCCGCCGCAGCATCCACTACGCAAGCAGCTTGGGATTCGGGGGCGATGGCCCTTGCCAAAGCACACCCGGTACCAGCAAGGCTCTTGAGGGCTCACGGGCCACCACGTCTAGGCGCAAAACCAGCGGCCAGCAGCCGATTCCAGAGTCTGGCCCGAGCAATTGCCCACCAACAGCTTGCAGGAAAAGCAGCCTCTGCGATCTGGTCACGAGTCGCTCTAGCTGTTGGTGCCGAGTTCAGCCCCGCTGCAGTGCTGGAGTTAGGACCGCAAGGGCTTCGAGCCTGCGGACTCTCAACGGCCAAAGCTGCAGCAATTGTCGACCTTGCCCTCAGCACAGCTGAAGGCGAAATTCGATTCGACCGTATTGCGCGATTCGATGACCACAAGGTGATCGAGCAACTCACCTCGGTGAAAGGTATTGGGCCTTGGACTGCGCAGATGTTTCTGATGTTTGAGTTGCGACGCATCGACGTTTGGCCCACTGGCGATTACGGGGTTCGAGCTGGATTTGCTTCGGCGTTCGCTCTGGACGGCATGCCGAGCCCGCTAGAGCTTGACCAACTTGGCGACCCTTTTGCCCCCTACCGCTCGATCTTGGCTTGGTGGTGTTGGCGAGAGACTGATTCGAAGCCTTCATGAGCAGCACAGGCCCAGGCCCGCACCAGCTATCGAGTTGACCGAATCAATTCAACGAGATTGCGGTGAGATCATTGCGAACACCAGCGCTGCTTGAGTCGCAGCGTCGCCGTCGGCAGACTGCAGCACAAGTTCAGGTGAGGTCGGTGCCTCATAGGGATCATCAACGCCAGTGAGGCCCTTGAGTGTGCCTGCACGTGCTTGGGCGTAGAGCCCTTTTGGATCGCGTTGCTCACACTCAGCTAAAGATGTCGCCACGTACACCTCAAGGAACGCTAAGCCTGCATCAGTAACTCGCCTACGGACTGCTTCACGGGCGGCACGATACGGCGAGACTAAGGGCACAAGTGCAACCAAGCCTGCATCGGCAAAGAGGGCTGCGACCTCACCCACTCGACGAACGTTCTCATCCCTGTCGGCTGCGCTAAAGCCCAAGTCCTCGTTGAGTCCCTGCCGAAGGTTGTCCCCGTCGAGCAAGTAGGCGGCCCGACCCGCAGCAACGAGTTGGCGTTCAAGTTCAACTGCCACAGAGGACTTCCCCGATCCAGACAACCCTGTGAACCAAACCACGTGTCCTGCTCCGCCAGAAATCTCCGATCGCGCCGAGCGCTCAACGGCTCCCGGATGCCAAACAACGATTCGTTGAGGTTCCTCAGCGGAGCTCACGTCTCACCCAGGATCATCCCTGCACCCACCGTTGCATTGGTGGCCTCATCAATCAGGATGAATGATCCGGTCTCGCGACTGCGCCGGTACTCGTCAAAGAACAGCGGCAACGTGGTTCGAATAGAAACTCGCCCCATCTCGTTGAGCTGCAAGGTCTCTGCACTCTCATCTCTGTGCAGCGAGTTGATATCCAACCGGTACTTCAGATTCTTGACAATCGCACGAGCAGTGCGGGTCGTGTGCTTGATGGAGAGTTTGGATCCCACCGAGAGGACAGTCTCGTCGGCTAGCCAACAGACCATGGCATCAATGTCTTGTGCCGAGGTGGGCTGATTTTGCGGGCGGCAAATCATGTCACCACGAGAAATGTCAATCTCATCCTCGAGTAGGAGTGTCACCGACATAGGGGCGAACGCGCCGTCCACCTCTCCATCGAAGGTGTCGATGCGCTTGATCTTGGTAGTGAAACCAGATGGTAGGACCATGACCTCGTCCCCAGGGCGAAAGACGCCAGACGCAACCCTGCCGGCATAGCCGCGGTAGTCGTGGAATTCTTCGGTCTGTGGTCGAAGCACACACTGAACGGGGAAGCGGGCGTCAATCAAATTCCGATCTGAGGCGATGTGCACAGTCTCGAGGTGGTGCAACAGCGAGGATCCCTCAAACCATGTCATGTGTTCGGATCGCGTGACCACGTTGTCTCCGTTCAAGGCTGACAACGGGATGAAGGTCAAGTCCGAAATATCTAGTTTTGCTGCAAACGATCCGAACTCTTCAACAATCTCGTTAAAGCGATCCTCGGAATAGTCAACGAGGTCCATCTTGTTGACGGCAATCACCAGGTGGGGAATCCGCAGGAGCGACGCGATAAAGGCGTGCCGACGCGATTGCTCGAGGACACCTTTGCGAGCGTCAATGAGCACGATTGCAAGGTCGGCGGTTGAGGCACCAGTCACCATATTGCGCGTGTACTGAACATGACCTGGCGTATCAGCAATGATGAATTTGCGCTTTGGAGTTGCGAAGTAACGATACGCAACGTCAATGGTGATTCCTTGCTCGCGCTCGGCCCGCAGGCCATCAGTCAGAAGTGCCAGATTCGGTGCATCAAGCCCCATCCTCTCGCTGGCGTCCGCCACAGATGTCATCTGATCTTCGAAAATTGATTTTGAGTCAAAGAGCAAGCGGCCAATCAGTGTGGACTTGCCGTCGTCCACTGAACCAGCAGTGGCAAACCGTAGTAGTTCACTCATTAGAAATACCCCTGACGCTTACGATCTTCCATGGCGGCCTCTGATGCACGGTCATCGGCGCGAGTTGCACCTCGTTCAGTCACCCGCGTAGCGGAGACCTCATCGATGACTTGTTGAACCGTCCTGGCATCGGACTCAACTGCACCCGTGCAAGAGGCATCTCCAACGGTGCGGAAGCGAACCGTGCGGGTCTCGGGTGTCTCACCCTCCATGACAGTTACGAACTCGGTCACGGCGAGCAGCATCCCGTCACGTTCGAACACCTCGCGCTCATGCGCGTAGTAAATATTTGGAACCTCGATTCCGTCCTCGGCGATGTACTGCCAGATATCCAGTTCAGTCCAGTTGCTGAGCGGAAAGATTCGAATGTGTTCGCCGCGAAGATGCCGGCCGTTATAGAGACTCCACAGCTCTGGCCGCTGATTTTTGGGATCCCACTGACCGAACTCGTCTCGGAATGAGTACACCCGCTCCTTTGAACGAGCTTTCTCTTCGTCTCGACGAGCACCACCGAAGGCGGCGTCAAAGCCGTGTTCCTCGAGGCCATCGAGCAGCGTCATAGTTTGCAATTGATTACGGCTCGCTCGTGGGCCTTTCTGTTCAACCTGCTTGCCGCTGTCGATTGAGTCCTGAACAGAAGCAATGACCAGCTTGATCCCGAGTTCAGCTACTCGGCGGTCTCGGTATTCGTAGACCTCTTCAAAGTTATGGCCTGTATCCACATGCATCACAGGGAACGGAATTTTTGCAGGCCAAAAAGCCTTCTCAGCCAATCGCAGCATCACGATGGAGTCTTTGCCTCCGGAAAACAACAAGACCGGCCGCTCAAACTCGGCTGCGACCTCCCTGATGATATGAATCGACTCTGATTCGAGCGTCTTGAGATGTGAGAGTTCGTAATTCACTACGCAACCGTTCCAAAAAAGTGGGAGAAATGGGAGGCTCGTTCCACATGCTTTGGCAAGCTCTGCAACTACGACCCCACAACACTGCAGGTGAAATATAGCGATTGTTTCGCCACAACCCACTCTTGAAAGCTCATTCCGCTCTGCTTCATTCAAATATCTAGCGACCCGTGCCGTAGATTCTGAACATGGCAAACCTTGACGATCACCTGCTCGCAGCCGAACTTGCTCAAGTGGCTGGGGAACTTCTGCTTCAGGTACGTAGCGATCTTCAACAGCAACAGGCGACCCAATCCGAGATCAAAGATCAGGGCGATCAGCGAGCACATGAGTTTCTCATGCAGCAGTTGCGCAGCAGAAGGCCAGCGGACTCGGTGCTCTCCGAGGAGTCATCCGAGGCGGACCGACTCGACCCCGCTCGACTGACCGCCGACCGCGTCTGGGTGATCGACCCGCTCGACGGGACCCGCGAATTTGGCGAGGGTCGCTCCGACTGGGCCGTTCATGTGGCACTTGTCGAAGGCGGAGTACCTACTGCTGGAGCCGTTTCATTGCCAGGCTTAGGAATTGTGTTTTCCACAGGTAACCCTCCTGAACTTCCTGCACCTGGAAATCCGCTGCGAGTCATTGTGAGTCGGTCTCGGCCGCCGGCAGAGGCGCTGGAAATTGCACAAGCCCTGAATGCGGATCTTGTCGAGATGGGTTCTGCCGGAGCTAAAGCCATGGCGATCTTGCGTGGCGAGGCTGACATCTACCCCCATTCCGGCGGTCAATTCGAGTGGGACTCCTGTGCCCCCGTGGCTGTAGCTACTGCAGCCGGATTGTCCTGCACCCGCCTGGACGGGTCACCCCTTATCTACAACTGCGCAGACCCATATCTTCCTGATCTGCTCATTTGTCGACCCGCGAATACAGAACAAGTGCTCGCCGTGGTGAACTAGGAGAATGGCAAGCGTTCCACTTTCTGATCAACCCGAACAAACAACCCTGTCTGAAGACTCCATTTCTCCAGATGTAGCTGAGTACTCGTTCTCCGATAACGGTCCATGGGTCATTGACCGTACTGAACTCACTTGGACTGCTGGGATTGTGCTGCTCAGGGCCAATACCCGTCGTCTCGTGCCGCAACTCACGGCGAAGCGTCGCCTGCCGCCTCCGGGCCGCCTGGCAGTAGTTTCAGCACGTCTTGGCGCTGCCGTTGTTGGCTGGGCCGTGATTGACCGTCGCCGCGGAGGTTCGGACTCGCGTCTGGGCTTGTCCAAGCGATTGCGATCTGCTGCAGAAAAGCTTGGTCCCACCTACATCAAATTGGGTCAAGTCATCTCGAGCGGAGAGGGGTTGTTCCCGACAGAACTTGTTGAAGAGTTCAAAGCCTGCCGAGATCAAGTTCCGTCGGAGCCCTTTGATTCGGTGCGTCAGGTAGTCGAGGCTGATTTCGGTCGGCCGCTCGAGACTGTGTTCTCACGATTTGAGCGCACTCCAATTGCTGCTGCTTCAATTGCGCAGGTTCACTCAGCACAACTCATTACGGGTGAGGAGGTTGTTGTGAAAGTCCAACGACCCACCATTCGTAAGCAGGTGCAATCCGACCTGAAAGTCATGTCTTGGCTTGCGCCATTCTTAGTGGGACGAATCCCGATCGCTGCACTGGCGAACCCACCGGCGCTGGTCGAACTCTTTGCAGAAACTATTACCGAGGAACTTGATTTTCGCCTTGAAGCAGAAAACATGCTCGACGTAGCCTCTTCTTTCGCTGGGCTCAGCCAGCGAGGCATGGTCATTGCGCGGCCTCATCCCGAACTCGTAACCCGCCGGGTTCTGGTCATGGAGCGCCTCTCCGGGTTTGCCTTTGACGATCTGGAGTCAATGCAGGCCGCGGGTATCGATACTCACGAGGTGCTTCGCATCGGCATGACAGGCTTTACCGAAAGCTGCATGGTGAATGGCATCTTCCACGGGGATCTGCACGGCGGAAACCTGTTCGTGATGACTGATGGCAGAATTGCGTTACTGGATTTTGGCATTACTGCTCGCCTGACTGATTTAGAACGCACAGCTTTTTTGCGGCTCATGATGACGGGTGCCACTGGCGATATCAAGGGTCAACTCGCAGCCTTTAGAGATCTCGGTGCCCTTCCGCCAGATACGGATCTTGATGATGTCATTTCTGAATTGCGCCTTGACGAGCAACTCATTGACCCAACAACGCTGACACAGGAACAACTTGTCAACGACTTGCAGCGAGTCATTAAGGCATTGCTTGGAATGGGCGCCCGCCTACCCAAGATTTTGATGCTGTATGTCAAGAATTTGGTCTTTCTAGATGGCGCTATGGCGACCCTAGCTCCCGACCTTGATCTCATTGCAGAGATTGCGACCCTCTCGACCTACCTTGCCGTTACCCACGGCGAACGCTTTGCAGCCGAGGTCGGCGGCAACGCGATGGACTTTCAGATCGACGCTGAGGCCATCCAACGAAACACAGGTATCGACCTCTCAGATGGTGCTGGCCTGACCTATAGCGACCTTCGCGAACGCAGAGACATCATTCGCCAGCGCCTCGACCGCCGCAATAACTAATCCTCAAAGCGCACCCCCGCTGACTCGCGCAACTACATAGCGATCTGAGTAATTACAGGGCAAAATCCCATGAATGGCTTGTGTCACAGCGATGAGTTCGGGGTTGAGGCCCCAGATCGGGCACACTGTTATGTCCCCCTTCTAGCGCTGCGCGCACCCACGACCGGATTGTTCTATGACTTCACCTTCTGTTTCTGTTGATCCAACCACTGGCCGCGTGTCAGTAGAGGGCATTCGCAACGTTGCCATCATCGCCCACGTAGACCACGGTAAGACCACCTTGGTTGACGCCATGCTGCGTCAGTCGGGGGCCTTCCGCGAAGGTGCTGCCGAGATTGACCGCATCATGGACAACACCGACCTTGAGCGAGAGAAGGGAATCACGATCCTTGCCAAGAACACTGCTGTGCGGTGGACTGGTGAAGGTCGCGAAGAGGTCAAGATCAACATTGTTGACACTCCTGGACACGCCGACTTCGGCGGCGAAGTAGAGCGTGCGCTCACCATGGTCGACGGAGTGGTGCTGCTCGTTGACGCATCCGAGGGGCCGCTTCCGCAGACACGGTTCGTGCTGCGCAAGGCGCTGGCTCTGAACCTGCCAGTGATTCTGGCAGTCAACAAGGTTGACCGTCCTGATGCCCGCATCGACGAGGTGGTTTCCGAAGTTGAGGACCTGTTTATGGACCTCGACGCAGATATTGACCAGATCGACTTCCCAGTTATTTACTGCAACGGCCGAGCCGGTCGAGCCAGCATGACTCGCCCCCAAGACCCGGATGATCTTGAAGCTGACCTCACTCCGCTGTTCGAGTTACTCGTCACGCACCTGCCCGCTCCTACCTATGAGCCCGATCACCCGCTTCAGGCTTGGGTCACCAACTTGGACTCGAGTCAGTTCGTTGGCCGCTTGGCCATGTGTCGTGTGCTGCACGGAACTATCCGAAAGGGCCAGCAGGTTTCTTGGTGCCGCACCGATGGATCCGTTGAACGAGCCAAGGTTGCAGTTCTGTATGTAACCGAGACCCATGAGCGCATAGAGGTGGACGAGGCCGGACCTGGCGAGATCATCGCAGTGGCAGGAATTGAAGACGTCACCATTGGCGAGACATTGAGCGACCCTGAGGATCCGCGCCCTATGCCGGTGATCACCGTGGACGAACCAAGCTTGTCGATGACCATTGGAGTCAACACATCTCCGCTCAATGGCCGAGAAGGAGACAAGGTCACTGCTCGTCAGATTAAGGCTCGCCTCGATGCAGAGCTGGTCGGCAACGTGAGCCTGCGCGTGAACCCAACTGAGCGTCCAGATGCTTGGGAGGTTCATGCTCGTGGCGAATTGCAGCTTGCGGTGCTAGTCGAGACCATGCGGCGTGAGGGTTTCGAGATGAACGTCGGCAAGCCACAAGTGGTGACGCGTGAAATCGACGGCAAGATCCACGAGCCTGTTGAATCTGTCTCGGTGGATGTCCCCGAGGAGTATCTCGGAGCAGTGAGTCAGTTGCTAGCTACCCGCAAGGGGCAGCTTGTGGACATGGTGAATCACGGAACTGGCTGGGTGCGCATTGAGCAGCGAGTTCCCGCTCGCGGCCTGCTGGGGTTCCGAACCGAGTTCTTGACCGAGACTCGCGGCACTGGCATGTTGCATCAGATTTTTGACGGTTGGGCACCTTGGTTTGGCGAGATTCGCTCGCGGGATCGCGGTTCCATCGTGGCGGACCGTTCTGGTCCCGTCACCGCCTATGCCGTGGTTCAGGTTCAAGAGCGGGCCTCGCTGTTTGTTGGCCCCGGAGACGTGGTCTACGAGGGCATGGTCATCGGCGAGAACTCTCGCTCAGAAGACATGGACGTCAATATCTGCCGTGAGAAGAAACTCACCAATATGCGTACCTCCTCATCAGATAACACCGAGCGATTGACTCCGCCGCGCAGGCAGTCTCTCGAGCAGGCGCTTGAGTTCTTGGCAGAGGACGAGTGCGTAGAGGTGACCCCACAAGCGGTGCGCCTGCGCAAGGTTGCCCTTGACGCTGGAACTCGCGCACGCCTTACCAAGGCCATCAAGAGCGCCAAGCTCGGTTGATTCCGAAAGTATTCCTCTAAACCCGACTTGTTTGGTCG
>CAMDLX010000101.1 GCA_945901935.1 Bifidobacterium breve
CACTGTGCCGCTACCACCACATGGTCACCCACCGAAACGGCTGGACCATGACCATCACCCCCGAGCAGTACTTCACATGGACCACACCCAACGGCCACACACTCAACTCACAACGCCACCAAAAACAACAACCCAGACCACCCCCATAACGGCCACACAACCGCACTGCTCGCATCACCGCAACGCCCACACCACCGCTCTGCTCACATCACCGCACTGCTCGCATCACCGCAGTGCCCACTCCACCGGTCGGCGCACCGTACTGCCCACCCCTACATAGCGAGCCGCTGCATAGCGAGCCGCTGTGCAGGCGCACGGGCATGAATCGGCTGCGATGCCCTAGTGTTGAATTGTCTACAGAGAGGTCCTACTGACATGCCTGAACCGATTTTCCTAGCCCAAGAAGACAGGCCCGAACCTCTTGGTATCGCGGGGTTCGAGATCACGGTGCTTGCCGAACAATCCAAAACCGAGGGCTATGAGATATTTCTTCAGACCGGTCCGGCCGACACCGGTCCTGGACCCCACGCTCACCCATGGGACGAATCCTTCTACGTGGTAAGCGGCACGGTTCTATGCGGGGTTGGCGATCAGGAATCGCTCGCTAGTGCAGGCACGCTGGTTCATGTTCCGGCCAACACAACTCATTGGTACAAGTTCGGCGAGGACGGTGGAGAAATGGTTTCTATGACCTCTGCTGGCAACGCCTCGAGTATGTACGCAGACCTCTCGCAGTCAGACTCAGATCGGTCAAAGTTCGGAGCGATTGCTGGCAAGCACGGGCAGGAATACCGCTAGCTTTCATTCCCTTATGGCGGAGTCGCTTACCAAGGATCCAAAGCTGCGAGCGCTGATTCTTGCTGCAGCCCTAGCAATTTTCGCTATCAACCTTGACTTCTTTGCCGTTCAGGCAGCACTACCAGCTACGGCCGCTGACTTTGACACCACGACCACAGCACTGCAATGGGTCATCAGCGGCTACATGCTTGCACTGGCCTCATTTCTGATCGTCGGCGGACGCCTTGCTGACTTGCTCGGTCGCAGAACCTGGCTGTTTATTGGTGCCGCTGTCTTTGCGGGTGCTTCACTCATTGGAGGGCTAGCCACTGGCCCCGAGATGTTGATTACTGCGCGAATCGTTCAGGGGGCGGGGGCCGCAGTACTGATGCCAGTCTCGGTAGCCGTAGTCACAAACGGGTTCCCTAAGGAGCAGACCCAACGGGCCGTGGGCATGGTCTTCGGTCTCGCAGCCATTGGTCAAGCACTTGGCCCCCTCATTGGTGGCGGTTTGACTGAGTTGCTGAGTTGGCGGTGGGTGCTCTTGATCAACCTGCCAATCGCCCTGTTCGTCATTGCGTTCGCTCGCACCTCGGTAGTTCAGAGTCGAGATGAGACCGCTTCTCGCAACATCGACTGGACTGGCCTCTGCCTAATTGTTGCCTCGGTGGCAATCTTCACCATCGGCATTGACCAAGGCTCAGCTTGGGGCTGGCTCTCTCCGCTCACTGCAGGATTCATTCTGGTTGGCATCTTGGGTTTTGTTGTATTCGGACTAGTTGAGCAACGCGTGCAGTCTCCGCTTGTAGACCTTCAACTTTTTCGGATTCGGGAATTCACCGTCATGATTCTGGCTGGAGCAGTCGGTAATGTCGCTGCGACAGCAATCATCTTTGTAGCGGTCATCTATCTACAAACGGTTGAGGGACTCTCACCAGTCGTCTCTGGCCTAGCTCTGCTCGCATTTTCTGGCGGGGTGACGCTAGCGGCACAACTCTCTGGCCGACTCGAGCGGTTCAAGTCTTGGGCGGTCATGGACCTTGCCATGCTGCTCGGAGGCCTCGGCGCAATTGGTATGGGTGTCAATACATCCAATATGGCCCTGTTCTTGCTCTTCTCGCTACCAGCAGGGGCTGGCCTTGGCCTGTGTTGGTCGTATGCCAGCGTGGTTACCCAAGCAGTAGTTCCAGCAGAAAAGGCGGGTGCCGCCTCGGGCGTTGTCCTAACCGTGTTGATCGGCCTAGGCGGCGTTGGCATAGCAATTGCCTCCTCGATCATCATGACTCGCACAACAGGTCAATCCACTGCAGTCCTGAGTAGCACTCTGGGAGCCATCATGATCGGCGTAGGACTTCTTGCTCTCGCCTTTGTGCCCGTGGTCGCCCTGCTGGGGCGAGGGTCAACCGCCCGTGCTTGAAGGCTCAAATACTCGGCACTGTTGACCGCGCAGCGTTCCACAATTTGGCAGCGGAGCACCTGCAACACCACCCTCAACTACTGGCAGCACCAGCGCAGACGGGTACTCAGCCGAGCGAAACACAGTCACCGTGGTCGTTCCATCATCAATCGATTTGAACGTCCAGATCGGTCGGTCTCCACCCGGGGCGCTGATACTCACTCTGATGCGAGATCCGGCACGGAAGGTGTAGACCACAGGGAAAATTTGAACACGAGCCAACGAAGGCTCACCAGCCGTCAGCGGCTGGGCATCCTTTGCTAAGTGCGTCTGACGCGGATCAGTCGGCGTAGAAAGCTTTGTGTCGAGCTTCCGGTGCGTTGCTCGAAGCCAACCCGTTTGCACATACATCTCTTTGCCGTCAGGACGAACCTCTGACAAGGTCACCTGCAAGTCGGTATTGCGTGCGCTGGCCTCGATGTAGGCATCAAAACTCGATGCTCCGGCAATCATCACATCCGAATCAAGAACACTGGTCGTGTAGCCAAGACCCTTGCCATCTACGAGTGGTACCCAGTTGTTCGGCTCATCTTTAAAGTTCGCCTTGGGCTTGCCCTCGCTGTTGTCTTGGCTGGTCTCGGGCCGCGCGGCGGGGTCAGCTACATATTGGTCAGACAGGCTGGGGTCATCAGAAGTTGGTGCAGTGTCGGTGAGTGATCCATCTGGGCCAGCGAACAGACTCTTAGCTTGCAGATTCGCTGGCGGCCAAGAGTCGAATGTCTGCACATAACCGGGCTGAAGCGAACCGGGACCTAATGGCCCGCTGCCTACGTCAAGAAGCACTGTCACCATCGGCTCAGCCCGAAACGCTTCTCGTGCCTCTTCCAAACTCGCCATCGAAGAAAGCTTGCTCTGCTGCAAGGGTTCTGCCGGAGCCCCCGAGGCTTCCTGAGATAGGACACCCGCAATGGCCATCAAGTCGCCGGGCACATTCGGCACACGGTCGGCCACAAATAGGTCAAGGAACTCGATCCATCTAGTCAGAATCTGCGGGGCAAGTGCATCGTTATGCATCCCGTTGTAGATCGTGATCCAGAGGTCTGGATTATCCGTCATGCCACTGAGTGCTTCAATCCAATGGCTATTGAGTTGTTCGTCCTGAAGACCACCAACGATAAAGGTTGGAACGTCAATGTTCGCTGCCCAATCTGCAGGAGTGCGGTCCTTGAAGAGCACCGGGTCCCGGAATTCGAGCTCGGACATGATCTTCAATCCATCTTGGGCCTGACCGTGCAAGACCTGATTCGCTTTGCATTGCTCATCGCCCTGTTCGATCAAGAGCTTTGCCCAAGGTTGGCCACCCTCTGGAGCGGCCTTGGCATCGTTTTGACGTTCTGTGATCCAGCCTTTTGCAAACCCTGTGTTTTGGATTCCGCCTGGGAAGCCGATGCCTGTGTAGAGGTCATCGGTGACCGACATCGGAGCTAGAGCCGCAAGGTGCGGCGGACGTGTGCCACCCACAAAGAGCTGACTAAACCCGGAGTACGAAATGCCGACCATGCCCACCTTGTTGTGAGCCACCCATGGCTGCGCCGCCACTGTCTCGACTGCGTCGTAGCCGTCATAAATCGTTGGCAGGCCAAACAGATCAAACGCCCCGCCTGAGCAGCCACTCCCTCGGATCTGCACGCTGACGGTTGCATACCCGAGCAACGGTGCCACCAAAGAACCAACCGCAGTCGAGCCCGACGGTGCAAGCGGGTCTGGCTTGACCGAGGGGTCTGCAATCTGAGCCGCCATACTGCTCAACAGGTCATTTGGCGGAGCGACCTCATAACCTGAGTACTCAATAACAGTCGGGAACGGGCCATCAGCGAGCGTCTTCCCCGCTGGAAGACGCAGGGTCATTGCGATCTCAATGCCGTCGCGCATCTTTATGTAATTGAGTCCCGGGGTAAAAGTTTGGTCGGTGTACTGAGTTGTAGGTGGAGTGTCCTCTCGATTGAGCACTGTCACGGGAGCGGTTGATACCTCTCCATCACCGAAGTCCCCTCGGATGGTGTACCCCTCGCCGGGTTCAACCTCGTAGAACATTGCCGCCCCGAGCTTGTCCGCCTTCGCCGAGCGAATTGCCTTGCCCTTGTCGTCGAACAACTCCACTGTTTCATCTGCAGGAATCCCGATAGCCGAGGCCTGATCGATGCTGCCAATACCTATAAAACCAGCTGGCGCGTTCTCAGTTGCCGCTTCTGATGGTCCAGCGCCGTTGCTCTCCGTGCAGCCGAACAACAACACAGCGGGGGCGGCAACAACAAGTACAAGCTTTCGAAATCTCACAGAATTATCCCCAGTCGAATTCGGTCGCTCCATCGCAGGCCGAACAGAAACTGGATGTTAGCCCAGCCCTTGTCAGCTCCTCCGGCTCTGTCAAGCAGCTGGGATCAGTCATATGGATCAACCAGAGCTGCTCGCCAGACCGAGCGGGGACGAATCCATGGAGGCTGGTTCTCATCACGACACTGCTTACGCCGCGGCCGCTAGCCTCCTCAGATGAGTTTTCGTGCATCCATACGCCACCACTCAACTGAGCTCGACCATGGCGACCTGACGGGAACTCAAGTAGGCCGGGATCATGAGCGCTTCGCTTCGATGCGCCGCAATTACCTAGTCAGCTTGTTCATTCTTGAGCTCGGCTGGGCCATGATCACCATGGCGAGTTCATTCTTTATCTACGCGCAGTCAGGTTCGGTTGCAGCTACTGGGCTCATCGTTGTTTGTCTCAACCTGCCATCACTCGTTCTGCCGGGCGCGGCAACTTCCCTTGCTCGACGTTTCGGTGGGCCAACCATCTGGGTGATGCAAGCAGGTGTCGAATTCACGATCACGTTGATTCCCGTTGCACTTTCTGCCACGGGTCATCTCAACACCACAAACCTGCTCATGTTTTTCCTACTTCTCGGAATCCTCATTGGCCTCTGCGCCCCGTCTGCGGGACTTGTTCGACGAATGATCGCAGCGCCAGGTCAGCTTCCAGAGTTCAATGGCCAGGCCGCTCAGGCTGTTGCACTTGCAACCGTGATCGGCCTACTGGCGGGCGGTGCTGTCTACACCGCGCTTGGCCCGACATGGGTGTTTGCGCTCGGCGCACTCTCTCTACTTCCCGGCTTTTCCCTTCTCAGGTTGACCAAGGAGCCAGTTCCACACATCGACGGGGAGGTGGAACGCTTCCGAGGCGTCTTCGAGATTCGCCGCACTAACCCGGGGCTGCGGGCCGTGTGCATGTTTACCGGCCTGAGCGTCATCATCGCTAGCTATGTCGTAACCCTTCCCGCGCTTGCTCAGATGATTGCCGACGATGCCAAAATGGACTCCAGTGCCGGAATCCAGTCTCTGCTTCAGGCCAGCTCGGTGGTTGGCGGACTCTTCGTAGTCATGGCAATGCGAAAGGCACACGGCCGAGTGAGTTGGGGGCTGGTGCAACGAATCTGTTTCCTGATAGCGGCCTCTGGCCTTCTCCTGATCGCAGTGATCGTCCACCGAGATGTCAGCCCATTGATCGTCATGTCGCTGGCAGTGCTTCTGCTGATTCCGATCGGCTTTGCCCTCACGCTTGACCAGTCAATATTGGCAACCCTCATGCAGGCCGGAGCGCCAGCAAAATCCCGAGCATCGGTCCTCACTGGTTACGCTCTCATTCCGATGATTCTGGCCCCCGTCGGCCAAGAAGCGATTGGGATCATGGCAGACCAATTCTCGGTAACTTCTGCACTCATCATCATTGCAGTGCCGGCGTTGCTGCTTGTGCTGGTAGGCCCACACCTAAACCTAAGAAAAGCACTCGACGAACTTTCTGATGAGGCCACCGATTAGGAGCCGAGTTGGTGACCAAGCCGAAGTGAGTGGCCTAGGGCAGATCAAGTACCTAGGGTGAGCAAGTGACCACAGCATCAAATCAGCCGAAGCCTGCAAGCCCGTCAACCGTTCTCGCCAACTCCGCTGCGCAGGCCCGATTTAACTTCGAGGACACCGCAGACTTTGATCGAGCCCGACGCGGTCTACTGGGGCAGATCGAGTCCGGAGCCATAAACAGCGAACTAGGTGTTCCCGTTTGGGACCCTTCGCAGTACGAGTTTGTTTCCGGTGAGTCACCAGACTCAGTCAATCCCAGTCTCTGGCGGCAGGCCGCCCTCAACAATATTCACGGGCTCTTTGAGGTCGTACCCGGCATCTACCAGGTGCGTGGCTATGACATCTCGAACATCTCGTTCATTCGCAGTGACACGGGTTGGATCGTGATCGATCCTCTGACTGTTGCAGAGACTGCAGCCGCCGCCCGCGGGTTGATCGACTCGCACTTTGGCCCGCTACCAATTGTTGCGGTGATCTATACCCATAGTCATGCCGACCACTACGGCGGCATTCGCGGCATCGTGACCGATGAAGAAATCGAGTCGGGTCAGATTCGCATCATTGCACCCGAGGGATTTCTTGAAGCCGCTGTGAGCGAGAACGTCACCGCTGGTCCTGCAATGACTCGTCGAGCCATGTACATGTACGGCGTCCTCTTGCCAGTTGGCCCTCTCGGCCATGTCGATGCCGGACTTGGCAAGACCATCCCAATCCTCGGTTCAAGGGGCCTGATCGCACCGACTCAGTCGATCACTCAGAGCGGCGAAGTGTTAGAGATCGATGGAGTACCTATTGAGTTCCAGCTCACCCCTGGGACCGAAGCTCCAGCCGAGATGAACTTCTATTTCCCGAGCTACCGCGCTGTGTGCATGGCCGAGAACTGTGCCGCCACGTTGCATAACGTCTACACACCACGAGGCGCAGAGATTCGTGACTCGCTGAGCTGGAGCAAGTACATCGACGATGCAATCGACCTGTTCCTCGACCGCAGCGACGTCGCTTTTGCAAGTCACCATTGGCCTCGCTGGGGTCAAGCAGACATGTTGGCATTCCTGTCCGGACAACGTGACATCTACCGCTATCTGCACGATCAGACCATGCGCTTAGCCAATCATGGGCATACTGCAAACGAGATCGCAGAGATGCTTACTCTGCCCGATGCCATTGCCGACGAATGGTTCAACCGTGACTACTACGGAACAGTGAGCCACAACGTCAAGGCCGTGTATCAGCGATATCTGGGTTGGTTCGATGCAAACCCCGCTCACCTCCACGAGTTGCCGCAAGTGGACGCGGCGAAGAAGCTCGTTGAGTACATGGGTGGCGCAGATGCCGTGCTGAAGCGGGCGACGGAGGACTTCAACCGTGGTGAGTACCGCTGGGTTGCGCAGGTTGTCAACCATGTCGTCTTTGCTGATCCAACAAATCAATCTGCACGAGAACTTCAGGCCGACGCTTTAGAGCAACTCGGATACCAGTCAGAGTCAGGACCGTGGCGGTCGTTCTACCTGACCGGTGCAAGTGAGTTGCGCAACGGCAGCCCGTCCATTCCCGGCCTGCGTGGGGCAGTGAGCCTTGATGTCATGGCAGCTATGACGCCCGAGATGGTGCTCGATAATTGCGCAGTCAAGCTGAACGGGCCGCGTGCAAGTGAACACCAGGTTGAGTTCGAGATTGTGTTCACCGATCGCGAGCAGGCGTTTCACGTGTTCATCGGTAGTGGCACCTTGCGTCATCGCAGACTTGACAGCCCGTCAGGCGGAGTCTCATCTTCAACTGTGTCCACAACCGTTCAGGAGTTCATCAGTCTCACGAGCGAACTCACCACTGTGGATCAGTCGCTTGAGTCAGGAGCGCTTCGAGTTGACGGTTCGGTTGAGCCGCTAGCCACCTTTGTGTCCCTGCTCGATCAGTTCGATTTGTTCTTCTCGATTATCGAACCCTGATCAGCTTGATCGGCTGGCTGGGCTGAGCCCGGCTGGCTCGGTTGATCGCCTGCCCCTGCTGACTCTAAAAGCCCTGCTGAAAGGCGCTCTTGGAATAGCCACAGGAATGCTGCCCAGACCAGTAGGAGCCAGCCGGACGCTAAGAGCCATCCTCCCAGCACATCAGTCCCCCAGTGCCGAGCAAGAATCACTCGACTTGGCCCCACAAGTACGCCAACTGTGACGATCACGGCGCTTGCTGCTCGTGACCACCGCTTTGGGAAGATGTACAAGACGATGATTCCAATAGCGACCCAGCTGGCTACACCAGTAAACGTGTGGCCCGAGGGGAACGAGGTGCCGGCTTGTCGAGCTGTGAACTCGCCCCAAGGTGGACGGTCCCGAGCCACGAGATACTTGACCGAGTTAGAAACAAAGAACCCGAGTTGTGATGAGGCCAATAGGAAGAGAGCCCAAGGCCCTTTCTTCGCAATTACCAAGAGAAGCGAGACC
>CAMDLX010000102.1 GCA_945901935.1 Bifidobacterium breve
TCCAGACGCGATACCGGGGCGACCAGGTCCTCAGCGCGCCAACTGCGCTGCAAGGTTTCGCAGGGCCTCGCCGCGATGCGAGATCGACTGCTTCTCCTCTGGCGACATCTGAGCAAAGGTCCGGCCATCGCCTAGGTCCGGAACAAACACTGGGTCGTAGCCAAAGCCTGCCGACCCCGCCGGCTGCTCGCAGATTCGGCCAGCAACCGAACCCAGAGCACAGAGCTCAAAACCATCGGGCCAGCGCAGCACAATCGCGCAGCGAAACTGCGCAGCCCGACTGACTGGGTGTGCAGGATCTGCTAGGTCAGCAAGCCGATCTAACTCACTCAGCAACTTCTGAAGGTTTGCCTGATCGCTTGAACCCTCACCGGCATAGCGAGCCGAGTACACACCCGGTGCTCCGGCAAGTGCATCGACGGTTAGGCCTGAGTCATCAGCAATGGCAACCTCAGCAGTTGCTACGGCTAGTGCCGTCGCCTTGAGTCGGGCGTTGCCTACAAAGCTGTCGGCATCCTCGATCACATCTGCAACTGATTCGGGGCGCGGCAACAGTTCAACTGGTGACCCGTCAGGTGCAGTGATGCCAAGACCCAAGAACGTTGCCGAAAGCTCCGCAACCTTCTTTGGATTCGCAGAGGCCAACACCACCCTGCTCGGAACGGCGTGATCCACCATGAACTGTGGTCGGGTCAGCGACCGAAGTTGCGAGGGGAAGGAGGGACCGAGATGTACTCACGCTGCAGGTTGTGAATCTGGCGGATGCCACCCTCGGCAAGCCCGAGCAGCGAATCCAACTCGTCACGGCTAAAGGGCGCACCTTCGGCTGTTCCTTGGACCTCGACAAACAAGCCCTTGCCCGTCATCACCACGTTCATATCGGTCTCGGCTGTGGAATCCTCGACATAGGGAAGATCTAAACAGGCTTCCCCGCCGACAATCCCGACTGAGATCGCTGCGAGTTCATCAATGAGCGGCACTGAGTTGAGTAAGCCGGCCTGCACCATGCGGGTCATGCAATCGTGCAAAGCAAGATACGCACCAGAGATTGCTGCGGTGCGAGTTCCACCATCAGCCTGCAGAACATCGCAGTCAAGCAGAATTTGCCGCTCGCCAAGGGCCTTCATGTCCACCACTGAGCGCAGGGCTCGGCCGATCAAACGCTGGATTTCTTGGGTGCGACCTTTCGGACCCTTTGTCTCACGGCGGATTCTCTCCGGTGAGGCTCCGGGCAGCATCGAGTACTCCGCAGTCACCCAACCCTTGCCGCTGTTGCGCATCCATCGGGGTACGTCCTCGTCCAACATTGCTGTACACAGCACTTTGGTCTCGCCAAAGGTGACGAGTACCGAACCTTGTGCATAGGCGGTGAAGTCCCGCTCAAAGCTATGCGGGCGGAGTTCGTCTAGTGCGCGGCCATCTGGTCTCAAGGGAATCTCGTTTCTAGTTCTGAGGGGAACTGCCGGGAGACTCTAACTGAGTTCGAGCACTGCCTCGCGAAAGCTTGCCGATCGATCCTGCCAATTTCCAGCGGCCCGAGGAGTTGGCGCTGCAGGCGAGAACAGCAGAATTCCACCGGCCGAGTCCTGAGCGAGCAGGGCAGCCACACCAATCTGCACCGCCTCTTCCACACTGGTGGCTGATGCAGTTACCTCAAGGCCAGAGCGATCAGCTAGTGATGCGCCATTCTCTGGAACGGTGACCGTGAGCAACTGCCCAGGCGCCCACTGCGCTGCCTCGTCGGCAAGTGGACGAGCTGCCACACCGCGTTCAGTCCCACCGAGAATCAGCACCGTCGGAACCGCTAGCTGGCGGGCCCAGGCTAGGCCAGCGGCCGTGGCTGATGGATTCGATGCGAGCGCGTCATCTACAAATTTGATTGCCGCAGCGGGACTCTCGGCGCTCGGGCCAGGGCAATCATCAAGACGACCGGGCATGGAGCGCGCCGCACCGGCAAGTATCTGCTGCTCGGTCATTCGACCACCGCCAAGTTGGAACACCACCTCCGCGGCCAATGCTGCATTCTGAACTCGCTGTTGCGGCAGGGCAGCGGCGCTGTGCGGTGGGACAACAACAACCGGGTCGAATGGCGCAGTCGCAGCAAGGGCCTTTGGGCTGTTAGCAGACACAATGATGACCTTGGCAGCGCTGCCGTTGTTGCTCAGCACTCGCAACTTATCTGCGTGATAGCGCTCTACTCCGCCGTGCCAATCAAGGTGATCCTCGGTGAGCGAAGTCAGCACTGCAATAGCAGGAACGTGCTGCAAGTCCGCTGCCTGATAGCTAGAAATCTCGAGTACCAGAATCGGCGCACCTGAATCCCAGCCCGAAGAAAACACTGGGATCCCTATGTTGCCCGCTAGCCCAACCCTGAGTCCCGCCTCGGTAGCAAAGTGACCGATCAAGTCGGTCGTAGTTGTTTTTCCCTTGGTGCCGGTGACTGCAACCACGCGTTGCGAAGGATCAAGCGAACCCACCCACAGGTCGAGCGGAGTGGTCATCAAAGCACCGAGTTCCATTGCGTCGACAAGCTGCGGCAAATACTTCGGAAACCCCGGGGAACGCACAAAAACCTGGGCAGTCTCGACAGCTTCATCAATGCTGATCAGCGGCAACTGCTCAGCAGTTGGATGAACGGTCGATCCGCCATGAAGTTCGCTCTGCAATCCACTGTGAGCACTGGCCCGCGACCCCAACTCCGAGCCTTGACTTGCGGCCTCGTCCACTAGGGAAATCTCTGCGGGATGTGCCGCCAAAATCGCCCCGAGCGCTGCTTGCATATCGGTGCCCATGCCGAGCAGAACCACCCGCTGCTGAGTCAGATCATCAAGTTTCATGAGCTCAATCCATTCGTTTCTTGGTGTGTCATGCGCGAATCGCTCGTTGCTAGTCGGGTCGCAAGACTCGCCTCGCAACCCAATGCCACCTAGCGCTCTAAACCGGCGATCATCTGTTGGTATTCCGGCGGCAAACCTTCTACCGAGTCGATCTGTAAGAACTGAGCTGGCAGAGCCCCAACCTCGGCCAATACCTGAGCGGCCTCGGCTTGGAGCTGCTTGGGAATGAGCTGAGACTTCCACTCCGGCAACTCCGCTAGCAGCGCAACTGCGGCTGCGGACTCGTGTCGCTCCCCGACACAGTCGAACGGTTTCTCCGCTGACCAGAGTTCTCGGACAGGGTCCAGATGATCTGGCTCATCAAGTAGGTCTCGACCAAACAGCGCTCGCACCTGATCGGGGCTCAGAGATGGGGCAAGCATGAGGGCAGTGAACAGGCACTTTGCACAATCTCCGCATGAGCGTTGTGTGCGACTGGATTCGTTTTCATTCCAAAGCGTGAACGCTCGATTGCAAGAAACGATGTCAGATGCCAGGCCACGCTGAGCAACACTGCGGCCGATTGCAAGCTCGGTCATTGGCCGCAGCAACGACAAGTAGCGAACCCCAATCGGGTCGAACACAGCTCGCAGGAGTTGCTCTGCCTCGGCCGATTTTGAATACTGATGGTTCACTTCGATTTCTGGCCGGCCTGCCTCTGCGGGGATCACCAAGCTGGGCTCCGAAGCCGAACGCTCCAAGCCCATGAGCACATCGCGGCGGTCGATCAGCACGGCGAGAGCAACGGCGATTGCCGAGTTGATTGCCGTCACCGGCACGTGCCCGTTGAGTGCACCAGCCGCTACAAGTTCTCGCAACTGTGGATCGAGTGTGCGCTGAACGCTCAACAATGGTCGTCCAAGATGCTCTGCTAAATGTTGGTGGGCACCCTTTGGGTTGACCGCCATGAGCACACCTTCGGGAACGAGATCAGCAACGAGCGCCGAATCCTTGCCGCCGCCAACCGGAATCAACGCCCCGTCTCGAACGGTCGGTGAGTCGACTGTGACGGTCGGGGCGGTACCGGGGCGTTCAACTAGGTCCACCGGAAGCGGGACGGGCAGGTTGTTTCGATAGGCAAATTCGCGCAGCCCCTCGTCATACATTGCGAGCAGCAAGGCGCGCTCGGCGGCGTTCAGCGCAGGGGCCTCAATCTGGGTTGGGGCAATCGACTTGTAGTACGAGACACCTGCGATCAGCAGTAGAACTCGCACGGCCCGGCTGAAATCTTCAAAGCCGACCTGGCCCTCTTGTGGAAGGTCACGGTCAAACTCGATGGCTTCGGTGAACTCCTGCGTGCTGCCGAACCCATAGTGCAATCGGACCACAGGTCCGTCCACGCTGCTGTGGCTGATGATGAAGGGCCCTGAGGGTTGCTGCTCGCTCATAGAAATTCCCGACCGGCAAGAGAAGACACCGGAACAGTCTGCCCCCAAGGGGTCAAGCAAGTAATGGACTGCGCACCGAGTAAGTCTGCGAGTGTCAGGCTCTGCTCTTGCGCCCCGCTTGATTCGATCTGCGCGCTTCTGCACGCCGAGTGAATGGCTCCGTCTTGAAGCGGGGGCGTCAGGATCGTTGCGTTACTCATCTGAACAAAGACACTGTGCTCGTCGATGCAAGCAACATGGCCTTCCAGATTTAGCCACAGAGTTGCGTCAGTCTGCTCACTTTGAACGCTGCCCGCTATCAATTCGGTGTCCTGAGACAGCAGAAGTCTGGCTGCAGGGCTGCTCTGATTGCGCCGATGCGAAGCGAGAGACACTCGCAGTCCAGTCGGAGAATCCGGAGAAAGAACCCGAGGTGGCGTGAATCCATCGAGGTGCATAAACCAGTCTGCAGCCGGGGGGGCTGCCTTATGGCTGCTGGCGCTGGGGATAAGTGCAGCCGACAGATATGGCTGCTGCCCAGAGCCGTCCTGCGCAGAGCCGCCCTGTGCAGGGCCGTCCTGCGCAGGGCCCAAGAGCGCCGCAGCAATTTGTGATGCTGCCAGAGCAGGGTCAAAGCCCGTGTACCCAAGGGTCTGCGCCGCCTCGCTCAGGACTTGAACATGCGCCTGAACCGTTTGCGCCACTCGATCTACCGCCAGTTCAGGGTCGGCGTTGATGTACACAACTGGCGAAATCCCAAGCAGTAGCCCAAGGCGGGCTTCGGTGTCTTGGCTCAACAAGTCCGAGTCCAAGATCTTGCCGTCAATCCAAAACACTGGTGGCGATGTCTGGGAACTCTGAGTTGATGACGCCATGTGTAAGGTCCAGTCTCGGTGCTGCAATCAAGCTTGTCAGCAGAGCAAGGATTGTACTTCGCAGGAGTCGGCCGGATTAGAAGTAGATGACCTTCTCTGCGTTTGCAGTCGCCTCATCCAAGTCGAGCGTCCAAGCTCCGGTCGAGAGGTACTTCCATCCATAATCGCAGACGATAAAGACAATGACTCCCGACTCAATTTTTTGAGCCACCTTGCATGCACCGGCTAGGGCTGCTCCGGCTGAAATGCCAGAGAAGACTCCGGCGTCGGCCAGTTTCCGCGTGTATTCGAGTGACTCCCTCGGCCGCACAATGGACTTGCCGTCCAACAGGTCGTATCCGCCCCACTTGTCGAACACCGGCGGAATATAACCATCTTCAAGCGAGCGAAGCCCCTCGACTTTTTCTCCGGTCGGAGGCTCAACCGCCAGAATCTTTATCTCGGGATTGTGCTCCTTCAGGAAAGTACCCACGCCCATGAGCGTGCCCGAAGTGCCGAGGCCGGCAACAAAATGGGTGATATCTGGAACGTCTCGCAGTATCTCGGGCCCGGTGGTTCGGTAATGAGCCCGCGGGTTTGCCTCGTTTGCGTACTGATACAAAAACACCCAGTCGGGGTGCTCGTCGGCCAATTCGATCGCCCTGCGGACTGCACCGTTTGAGCCTTCTTCGCCTGGGGAGTCGATGATCTCGGCCCCATAAACTTCGAGCAGTTGACGGCGTTCGATAGACACATTTCCCGGCAAAACAATCTTGAGGTGATAGCCCCTGATGCGGCAAATCATGGCCATTGCAATGCCGGTGTTGCCCGAAGAGGGCTCAAGGATGGTGCATCCGGGGGTGATGCGCCCTTCGGCCTCGGCCTCGGTAATCATCGAAAGCGCAATGCGGTCTTTGACCGAGCCTGCAGGGTTCTGCCCTTCCATCTTGCCCAAAATTCGCACGTTGGGATTGGGGCTGAGTTGGCTCAAGTCCACAATCGGCGTGTTGCCAATCATCTCGAGCACGGAGTTGTAGACAGTCATGGGTTGGCTCGGAGTGCAGTCATAATCCTGACCTGAATGCTAGGGAATTCCTGGGTCGAGAACCATTCGGGGGGCTGTGACATCTGAGAGATGAACCGAGCAGGTGCAATTTGGCGGCTCATGGCGCCAACCTCACCTGCTCCTCAGTGATTGTGCCATCCACAATCCGGTACGACCGAAGCGAGGGCAGGTCATCTCGAAGGGACACGATCACGTAGTGCCAGTCAGGGTCGGGCGCCTGAACCACATCGGTCGGAGACGGGTATGCGTCCGTATGCGTATGAGAATGCATGACTCCCAGAATCTGCCAACCGTTCGCTTCGGCGTCTCGGTCTGCTTGCAAGAACGCCTTGCCCGGAACCGTGTACAGCTTGGAACTCTGCGCTTCGTTCACGCATGGATAGAACCGCAACACTTGTGTTGCTTCCGAGCTTGCTGAGTCCGCTAGGCCGGCGAAAAGCCCGCAAGCTTCAAGCGGCATCCCATCGAGTGCGTGGGCGATCATCTGAACGTGGATTTCTGGGGTCAAGCTCAGCACGCTGCCCAAGCTAGTGCGGCCGTCTGGGTTTCGGAATCATCTGGACTTCGCGTCTGGAGCGCTTTTTCGACACATAGTGTCGATTTTCCGCTCCGGACGCGCTTCGGAGATCAGTAGTAACCTTGCTGGTTCTGTGAAGCAGACCGGTATTCAGGTGATCGCCACCAATCGGCAGGCTCGTCATCGCTACGTTCTGACCGACACCTACGAGGCCGGCATTGTTCTGACCGGTAGCGAGGTCAAGTCGTTGCGGGAGGCGAAAGTGCAGCTCACCGACGCGTGGGCCTCGATCGACGCGGGCGAGGCCTGGATGCATGGCATGCACATCGCTGCCTACTCACACTCGCAACTGCATAGCGGTCACTTCGCAGTGCGTGATCGCAAGCTTTTGTTGCATCGCAATCAGATTGACCGCATCGGCATGAAGCTGAAGGTGGAGCGGCTCTCGCTTGTGCCGACCAAGTTGTACTTCCTTGACGGCAAGGTGAAGGTTGAGCTCGCAGTCGGTAAGGGCAAGAACGTGGGCGATAAGCGAGAAGACATCAAGCGGCGAGACTCTGAGCGCGATGCTGCGAGAGACATCGCAAATGCCCGGCGGCGATCCGACTGACTTCTGTTCCTGCTCTCTCTCGCTCAGAGGTCAAACTTCCGCCGTGCTGATAAAGCAGTGGCCGACTGTCCGACCGACCCGGTACTCTGTAAGTGCTGCTAACAGAGAGGTAAGGCAAAGAGTTATGTAGTGGTGCAGCAGTACAGCAATACCGCAGTACAGCAATGCAGAGGGGCTGACTGGTTTCGACGTTGGGACCTGGAAGTCGAGTTTGCGACCCGAGTTGCCACAGACTCGTTAAACGGGGGCACAAAATGAACCGCCAACGAGCAGTTCGCTCTCGCAGCCTGATTTAACCCAGGTTGAAGAGAGTCATCGTGACCGGTAACGGCGCACGGGGCCTGATCCATGCAGCCCGGCAACAGAAGCGTGGATGGACCGTAGGGAAAGACCACTGACCGTGTGAAAGAACACTGACATCGGGGAAAGACCTGGTGGTGGCCTCCTTGTGAGGCCCGCTGACCTGCCAGTGCGGTAGCCATCGAGGCCGCAGTGCAGGAATGGTCGTAGCGAGTTCGGTAACCACCTAGCGGACGGGGGTTCGATTCCCCCCAGCTCCACTTAGGGGGTTTCCCGTGAATTCGGGTGATGGCTTCCCCGTAATTCGGGAATCTGTTCCCCGTAATTCGGGCTGCCGGCGGACCTTTGCGGCGCCACGTGTGGAACGGCCCGCACATCTCACTGAACCCTGACAAGGCTGGCTCCTGTCGCTGCCGCCGGTTATCGTTGGGCGAATAGGAGCGTCCCAGTCAGCATGTGATGGCACAAGTCACTGATCGCCGATTCGAGCGCTTCGACGAAACCGAGTGCGAGGGCGACCTGCGAACCGGCCTCGTCGCTGTCATGCGCTACCGCTACCGCAATGCCGGTGGCTGCGAGCGTGCGAAGGTTGGCTTGCACGGTGACCTCAGGAGTCGATCTTGGCGTGGTCTCTGAATCATTGGCGCCGGTAAGCTACGGATTCCGTCGGTTACCGGCGCCAATGCGGAAGCGGTGGCGCGGGCAGGTTCTTGAAACTTTCTGCCGCTTGAGAGGCGTTGTGGTACTTTTCGCAGGTCAACTAACAGGGGGAAACTGATGACTACTCGAACTGCTCCAAAACGTGTCCTTGCGGCGATATTTATTATCGGCGCATTAGGAATGACCGCCGCTGCTTGCGCTCCGGCACCGACGGTGCCCTACTACGGCATCAGCTTTAGAGCTCCGGCCAACGCGTATGTGAACCGCA
>CAMDLX010000103.1 GCA_945901935.1 Bifidobacterium breve
ACTCCGAGTATCACTGATTGCCGAGGGTCATGGGTGCTGTCCCAGATTTCCTTCATGCGGCTCATCAGGAACACCTCGTAGTCCATTGACAGACCGAACAGAATGACAAACATGACGAGCGGGACAAACGAGACAATTGGAATGGTCTCAGTCAGGCCGACAATCTGCCGGGCCCATCCCCACTGAAAGACCAGTACAACAACCCCATACGCAGCTGCAATCGAGAGCAGGTTCATGATTGCTGCTTTCAGCGGTACCAAGATTGACCGGAATACCAGCATTAACAGAATGAATGCTCCGAGTACCACAGCCCCGATCACGATCGGCAGATACTTCTGCACCAGATCTGTCAGGTCAATCAAAGTTGCAGTGCTGCCGCCGATGTGGGCATTGAGTGAGGTTCCTCGAGTCGCTGTCTCCAGGGAAGCTCTCAGTCGCTCTACCAATGCTTTTGTCTCTGGGGCATCGGGGCCCGTAGTCGGAGTGATCTGATAGATGACTGCCGTGGTCTTGTTAGCCGAATTAGGGATAGGCCCGAGCGAGTACTGAACTCCCTTAATTGTGCCTGCGGGCTGTTCGGCGGCAAGAGCCTTGCTCACGGGGGTGAGTTCTTTGAGCGCATCAAGATATGCCAAGGGTTTATCCGGATTGAGGGCAACGGCTACGACTAGCGGAGCGTTCACACCCTTTCCAAAGCCGTCCGTCATCAGGTCGTAGGCAACACGTTGCGAGAGCGACTTTGGTTCTGAGCCGTCATCAGGCATGCCGAACTGAATCTTTAAGAACGGGGCTGCCAGCAGGAGCAGGATTACTGAACCCGCAATCAGGCTCAGCCAAGGCTTACGGGACATTCTGGTTGCGAATCGGCCCCAAAAACTTCTTGCTGGGTCCTCGGGCACGCTCTTCCTGCCGGGTAGCAGAATTGCGTCGATTCTTGACCCTGCAAACCCTAACCAAGCAGGGAGCAAGGTCATGGCAGCGAACAACATGACGGTCACACCAAGTGCAGCGGCTAGACCCAGGGTTTGAACCAGTGGGATGGGAACGAGCAGCAAACCCAGAAGTGCCACCACTACCGTGATGCCGGCAAATAACGCAGCGTTGCCAGCAGTCTGAAGTGCGTGACCGACTGCCGAAACTGGCTCCTCGCCGGTTTCGATGAACTCCCGATACCGAGTAACGATGAGGAGCGAATAGTCCAAACCGACGCCCAGACTGATCATCAGCGCAACCGGAGGTGCAGCCGAAGAGACCGTGGTGAAATTGGCAAGGATGAAAACCACCCCGCTAGCTGTGACTGCACCGAACAACGCTGTGGCAATGGGGATTGCCATGCCCCAGAGCGAGCCGAACGCAAACAGAAGTAGCAGAGCACCTAGTAACAGCCCGATCTCATCGGCGTGATTTGCAAAGGCGCTAAGCGGCACGTTCCACGTGTCTGCAACAGCCCCACCAACTGCAACAGTCAGGCCAGCAGAGCGAGCCTGCTGTAGCGCATTGTTCACCTGTGAGTAGGGGTTGGGGTAATCAGCAGCCTTCGTATCAGCGCTCACGGGATAGGAATTCAACAAGTCCAGTACGGACTTGTTGAAGGTGACTGTTGAGTAGGCAATTGACCCGCTCTTGCTCAAAGCGGAAGGAATGTTCTTGGCTAGTTCTTCGACTGCAGCGGCCTCGTCTGGTGGCAGCTTGCCAACAATCTGCTGTAAAGAGTCTGCCCCGGTGGTGGAGACCGGGTTAGATACCGAACTCACACCTTTGACCTTTTCTAACTGAGCAACGGCGGCGTCAATCTGTGCAGTGTTGGCTGAATCAGTTAGGAGAGTGCCCTTAGGCGCTGCAAAGACAACCGTCGCAGTTGCTGCGTTCTGTGAGCCAAACCGCTGGTCCAGGAGGTCGTAAGCCGCTTGTGAATCAGTGTTTGGAATTCGCACATTGTCCGAAATGCTCTTCTTGTAGATTCCACCTACATACCCAGCAGCAACAATGATGATGATCCATGCAAGCAGCACCAGTCGGTGATGCCGTGCCATAAAACTACCGAGTCTGCCGAGCAGCGGCGGCCGGTCCCTTGGCTGCAGATCGGGAGTTTCGGTGCGAGATGCCATCTAATCAGGCTACCGGCGACCGCAAAGTACTGGCGTGATCTGCTTCCGCCGCTTTCGAACTGGTCGAGCGCGTAAGTTACTGATAGCGGTACCTAGTTGAACGAGGGGTTTGGAGTGGAGCCGAGCGCTGCAAGCGAGTTTCGAGTGGAGCATGACTCGCTAGGTCAGGTCAGAGTCCCGGCAGCTGCACTGTGGCAGGCGCAGACCCAGCGGGCCGTCGAGAATTTTGAGATCTCTGGGGAGCGAGTGCACCCAGAGGTGATCCGGTCGCTCCTACTCGTTAAACGCGCTGCGGCTCAGTCCAATGGCCAGCTCGGGGTTGTGCCAGCGAGTGTTGCAGATGCAATCGGCAGGGCATGTGACCAGCTACTTCAAGGTGACTTGCAGCAAGAGTTTCCGGTGGACGTGTTTCAGACAGGCTCAGGCACTTCCACCAATATGAATGTCAATGAAGTGATCTCGACTCTGGCAAGCAACGACCTTGGCGAGAGGGTGCATCCGAACGATCATGTCAATGCATCGCAGTCCTCCAATGATGTCTTCCCTACTGCAGTCCACATTGCAGTACTGACACGAGTAGAACGGACTCTGATTCCCTCGCTTCAGAACCTGCTCAACTCCCTTCGACTCAAGGAGACTGAGTGGGCAGGGGTTGTCAAGGCGGGTCGAACTCACCTGATGGATGCAGTACCAGTCACGTTGGGGCAAGAATTTGGTGGCTACGCCACGGCGGTCAGCCTGGGCATCGACCGCATACAGGCCACTCAGCAGCGAGTCAGTTCGTTGCCGCTCGGTGGAACTGCTGTCGGAACGGGGCTGAATGCACCCCCAGAGTTTGCTTCGCTGACGGTTGACAAGCTTTCGCAGGACCTTGGACTGAGCCTGCATGAGGCCACCGATCACTTCGAGGCTCAAGGTGGACAGGACTCGCTCGTTGAGTGCAGTGGGGCCTGCCGAGTAGTGGCCATCAGCCTGAACAAAATCGCATCCGATTTACGGTGGATGTCTTCTGGCCCCGCTGCAGGTCTTGGGGAACTATCCCTTCCGGCACTGCAACCTGGCAGTTCAATCATGCCTGCGAAGGTCAACCCGGTGATTCCCGAAGTGCTACATCAGGTAGTTGCTCAGGTCATCGGAAACGATGCTGCGATTGGTTTCGCTGGCGCCTCGGGCAACTTTGAGCTGAATGTGATGGTTCCAGTTATGGCCCGAAACTTGCTGGAGTCGATAGACCTTCTGAGCAGCGCAACTCTGGCTCTCTCAGAGAAATGTGTGCGTGGCAGCGTGGCACATGAGTCAGTGCTACTCGCCAATGCCGAGCGATCATCTGCCCTCGTCACTGCACTCGTGCCCCTAATCGGCTACGAGGCTGCTTCGAGGATCGCGCACACCGCCCAAGCGAAGGGATCATCGATACGCGAGGAACTCCTCGATGAAGGGCTACTCACACCAAAGCAGATCGAGTCCGCCCTGGACCTTATGGAGATGACAAAGGGCAGATCAGAACTGCCAAATCACTGACTAGTCAACACTGACTAGTCAAGGTTTATTAGTCAACACTCATTAGTCAACACTGAGGAGAGCGAAGAGCTCGGTCTTGCGATCCTCGAAGTCCTCGAAGGTGATCTCTTCATCTTCAAACTGCTGATGCAGGTCTGCGACCATCTTGAGCAACTGATCGGGCGGGATCTCGTCGCCCTCAGAGAATGACGAGAGTTCAATCGTCTCTTCATCCTCGTCGCGGGTCAAGGCATCCTCTGGACTCTTGTCGAGTCGCTTATCCCTCTTTGCTGATGCCTTGGCCTTTTTGGCCCGGTCACGTTGCAGTTTCTCAAAACTTGTTCGACTCGCACCCATGGTGCTCCTTCGTCCGGCGCCGGCACAACAGGGGTTGCTGCCGGGAATGGTAAATACCGAGAACTACATTTTGCCACACGACCCAGAGAGAGTCGCATCATGGGCACCAAAAACTGAGCGTCCTCTCGGATAGGACGAACCCCTGAACTCAGACGATCCCATCGAGCTGGCAATCGAAAGCTGTTTCAGGGCATAAGAAAGCCGCCGGCTAGCAGCCGGCGGCCCCCAAAGAATACTTAGGTTCAGACGACCCGAACGTTCTGGGCTTCTTCACCCTTACGACCAGGGGCTACGTCAAATTCAACGCGCTGTCCCTCTTCCAAGCTCTTGTATCCACTTCCTTGAATGTTTGAGTAGTGGACGAAGACATCCTCGCCTTGCTCACGCGAGATGAAGCCGAAGCCCTTCTCGGAATTGAAGAACTTTACGGTACCTGTTGCCAACTTCTTCTCTTTTCACTTTCGAGCACGCCCGTATGGCTGTCCCAACGAGAAGAGTGTAGACCATCGCCACAGAGAATGTCGTATGGAATGTGCAGAATTATTCCGGACCCACTTCGAGGGCACAAGAACTGCTACCAAACTGGGTGTGAATCTTTCATAGTAACTCAGAGAACCAGCGCTTAATCAGGATCACAATCCCTCAGGCCGCTGACGTCTTACAGCGCAGTAAAGACAATCCAAGCGAAGAAGCCAAGAACCAAGATTCCCATGACCAGAACTATCGGCCAACCACCGAAGGCCTCTTTCTGCTTCATCTTGATGTCGTACTCCAGGTTCTCTGGCGATCCCACCTTGGGCAATTTGTGTTGCTTTGGCTTGCGTGGCTTTCCGCCGGAACTTCCCATAGTGCGAGTGTACTTCCTATCGCTGCTTCACCCGGCTACTCCTGAAGCTGATTCTGTGGTCTATAGTCCCACTTGTACATATCCCATCAGGGCACAGCCTCCTTTCGAGTAGAGCCGGCGCCGCGATGGCCGAAGCAATCCAGATGGATCGCACCGGGAAATCACGCCCAGCACACATGTCGTCTTCAAGCTCTACGAGTGAGAAAACGCATCGCCCTTGTGCTTGTAGTGATGTCAGCGCTAGCAGCGCCGAGGAGCTTATGCAGACCGTAGGGGAACAAATCACAACGAGTGCTAGCCAAGGGAACCTGCCGAGCGGGTTTACCTTTGCAGTTGAAGCTGCTGCAGCAGCAGAAGCAACAGCGGCGCAGCTAGCGATGCTCGAGCAGCATCAAGGCTCGTGGAAGTGGACGCTTGAGCGACTTCTCTACCGCACTGAAGAAGACCTTCTGGCTGTTCGTCGGCTGAGCACTCCGGAGCGAGAGCAAGTGATCTCGGACTTCGAGGCAGAGCGAGACCGGCTCGAGGCTGCGTTAGATCGCCTCCTCGGAGACACGAAGTCCGGGCAGGACCCGGTACTGCTTGAGTCCGCTGGTGAAGTGCGACTTCAGGCTTCTTGGGCGGCAGGCAGGCTTGTCGTATGGGCTGCAGGGCCTGGAACTGCTCCGGCGAATGCTGCTGATCTTGCCGCTCGCCTGGAGAACGCCGGCGTGCTTGCAACAGGTTGGACATCGCACCCACCGGTGAAACTGCCTTCGGGAACTGCAGCCCCTGCACTTGCGTTACCGATCGGCGATGCAATCGGTTGGCTCGCAAACGTGGGGGGTGGTCACGATAATGATGCAATCGGATCAAGTGTCACTTGGCTTGGGCGAGTAGCCGTGTGGGCAGTTCGACTCGTTGCAGCAGGTCAAGTCGTGCCCACGATTCGTAACCGCCGTCGTGGTCGACAGCAGGAGGGCGTAGAGGGGCGAACCGAACTCTCTGTTCGCTGGGGTCCCGCACTGTTGGGCTCCACAGAACTGAATGACTTGGCAGCAGCTATGCCTGGTCCGGTGACAGCACTTGAACGAACCGATGCGAAACCGCTGACGTTGTCGGTACTTGGCTCAATCATCAACGCAATCGTGAGCGACGCAGCAAGCAAGCTAACCCTTCCCGCTCCCCCGCCAGACCCGAACGACTCGGTCAGCATCGCTGAGACAGTGCTCACTCGTATGGACGGCTCAGGTTTTGAGGTCCCAGCTCGCGTCGGGGCTGATATTGCAAAGCGCATGGAGCGTTGGACAAGTGCTGTTACTACTCCTACTGACGCACGCCTCGTCATAACTCTCGACCCGCCAGATAAAGACAATGCTTGGTTCCTGTCAGTCTCCGGACCAGACCCCGACGGCCAACTAGTCCCGCTCGAGGTTGCCTTGGTCGAGAGCCGTCCCAAGCGACATCTTGCCGATGAGCTCGTGCGTCTTGAGCGTCTCATGCCGGTGCTCAAGCGGCCCGGTGCAGCGCGCCGAGGTCAAGTAGTGCTCAGCCAAGATGAGGCCTGGCAACTCATGACCCAGACTGGTCCGCTCGCTGCCGCAGCAGGTTTCGATGTTCGTGTTCCCGCACTGAGCCGCAAGAAGCCGACAGCGGCCCTGCGCCTTGACACGATCTCTTCTGACCCATCTGTGGTGGGCGCACACCAGTTGGCTCAAGTGCGCTGGTCTGCAGTCTTTGACGATGTCGAACTCAGTGCAGCCGACATCGCGCGACTTGCGGCCGAGGCCAGACCGCTGGTCCGAAGCCACGGAAAATGGGTGGAACTCGACCGGGTTGATCTTGCTGCCGCTGCTGCCGCATTGGCTGAGCGTGCGTCGACTACGCAACTTACTGGTGCGGAAGTTCTGCGTTATGCCATCGGCCTAGAAGAGTCTCCGTTGGCTGGCGGCTTTAGCGTGAGTGGAACAGGCTGGGCAGCCGACCTGCTGAACAAGGCGCAGGTCATCTCCAAAGAGCCAATCACATCTCCTGATGGTTTCGAGGGTGAGTTGCGGAGCTATCAGGGTGAGGCTGTGGCTTGGCTCGGATTCCTTGACTCTGTGGAACTGGGCGGTTGCTTGGCTCTGGACATGGGCTTGGGCAAGACCCCAACAATGCTGGCGCACATTGCGCGCACTGCCGGCAAGGGGCCAGCGCTCGTTGTTGCACCGCCAGCAGTAGTCGGCAACTGGGCTGCAGAGGCAGGTCGGTTTACACCGGGACTCAAGGTCGTGGTGCATCACGGAGCATCTCGCGCCTCTGCCAAAGAACTGTCAAAGAAGGTCAAAGGTGCTGACATTGTCATCACTACCTATGGCACTGCTGTTCGTGATGTCGAGACGCTCGCAGAGCTCAGCTGGGATCGGTTGATTCTTGACGAGGCTCAGGCGATCAAGAACTCGGCGAACGAGACTTCGCAGCAACTGCGCCGCATTCCAGCCAGAGTCAGGGTTGCCCTGACGGGTACGCCAATTGAGAACGGTCTCGGAGACCTCTGGTCGATTCTTGACTTCACAAACCCAGGGCTCGTCGGTCCCCGACCAGCATTTATTGCGCAACTGTCTGCGGGCAAGGATCACTCGCGTCAAGGGGCCGAGACTGCCCTCCGAGCGTTGAACGGAATTTTGGTATTCCGCCGCACCAAGTCAGAGCCGATCGTCGCAGCAGAGCTACCCGAGCGGATTGACCAGTTGGATCACTGCACGATGACTCCGGAGCAGATTGGCTTGTATCAGGCAGTTCTAGATGGACTGGTTGCAAATAGCTCGGACGAACTCGGTGCAGAGCCACGCAAGGGTGCCATCTTGGCTGCGATTACAGCGCTCAAGCAGATCTGCAACCATCCATCTGCCTATCAGCATGACGATCGGCCGCTGATCGGCAGATCTGGAAAGTTGACGCGACTAGAAGAGATTGTCGACGCTGTGTATGCCTCGGGTGAACGAGTTCTGGTGTTCACTCACTTTGCCTCTTGGGGAATGCGTTTGGCAGAACACCTCACTGCTCATACGGGGATAGAAACCGCCTGCTACCACGGCGGTCTTGCTCGGGGAGCACGAGACAAACTCGTAGAGGAGTTCCAAAACGGTGAGGGGCCTGGAGCCCTTGTTCTGTCGCTGAAAGCGGGAGGAACTGGTCTGAATCTGACAGCTGCGAGCCATGTCGTGTTGTATGACCGCTGGTGGAATCCTGCCGTCGAAGATCAGGCACGAGACCGTGCCTGGCGCATCGGCCAGACCCGAACGGTGGTATCGCATCGCTTGGTCTGCCCCGGAACTGTTGATGAGCGAGTCGAGGAAGTCGTAGCAGGCAAGCGTCACATTGCAAACCTGGTGCTACCAAAATCGAGTTCGCTGGCAGACCTCGACACCTCACAGCTGCGAACAGCTTTGGGCCTGCAGCAGGAGAGTCTGCTGACAGAGAATCCTGCCGAGTTGGCCCAAGATGTGATCGAGTCAGAAGAACAAAGCAACTCACTAGGTAAGCCACTCGAAGGAGCAGCAGGATGACCGAGGCTCGGCGGCGACCAAAACAGCGGCGGGGATCAGGCGGTGGATCAGGCGGTGGAAACGGTGATGGTAGCCACAATGGCAACCAGCAACAGCAAAAGAACTCC
>CAMDLX010000104.1 GCA_945901935.1 Bifidobacterium breve
ATTGGAGTAGATGGCGCTCGTGGCGACCTCTTCGATGCAACGACGTGGGTCTTGACCCCAACTGCAGCCACGGACCCTGCTGCTCAGGCGCTGGTTCATTCGGTGGTTCGCTCCTTTGGAGCCGAGGTGCTGACACTTGATGCCGCACAGCATGATCACCTTGTAGCCACGGTGTCGCATGTTCCGCACCTGACCGCTGCAACGCTGATGGACCTTGCAGCAACACAAGCAGAAGAGCATTCAGCGGTGCTGCGACTTGCTGCAGGCGGATTTCGAGATATGACTCGCATTGCAGCGGGTGACCCGGGCATGTGGCTAGATATTTGTACCGATAACCGCGATGCGATTCTGGGAGTACTCGATGACCTCTTGGACTCACTCGGCGAGATGAGGGGAATTGTTGCCACAGGGGATTCAGAGGCGTTAGAGCAACGACTTCGCTTGGCGCAACAGGCTCGTCGATCCCTGCCTACAGGTGCCCCGGCTGCCGAACAATTGGCCGAGATTCGAGTGTCCATTGTTGATCAACCAGGCGAGCTTGCATCGGTCACTGCTTTGGCAACCGAGCTGGGCGTTAACGTCTACGACGTCGAGGTTGCTCATACTGCAGGTGACCGTCGCGGCCGCTTGATTTTGGTTGTCGACGCGGATCGTGCGGCCTCGCTTGCTGAGGCACTTCGCTCGCAGTCCCGAGTGGTATCGGTACATGAACTCGCTTGAGGTAGAACCGCTCTCGCAACCCTTCGATGTTGTGGTTCGGCCACCTGGTTCAAAGAGCATCACCAACAGGGCCTTAATCTGCGCTGCCTTGGCTCGCGGAACCTCGACTCTAGAGGGGGCACTCTTTGCTGAAGATACCGAGGCCATGGTTCGTTGTCTCGGTGCACTCGGTGTGGGCATCGAAGCTGAGGAGTCAGCGCAACGACTTACGGTTCACGGCATCCGCGGGGTACCGCCCGTAGATGGGGCAGTTCTAGATGCGGCTCTGTCAGGGACTACCTCTCGGTTCATTGCGCCAGTTGCAGCCTTGGGTAGATCCACTGTGGTGCTCGACGGGGCCGGCCCGTTACGCCTGCGGCCAATGGGCGAGATGTTCGATGCGCTAACGGCTATGGGCTGTGTGCTCGTGCCCCTTGGCGACCCTGGGTGCTTGCCTGTGCAGATTGAGGCTCAGGGATTGGCGGGTGGTCCGATTGAGTTGCGGGGTGATGTCAGCAGTCAGTTCCTCTCGGGGCTTTTGCTCGCCGCCCCAGAGATGGAAGCGGGCCTGCAAGTCGAGATGGTGTCCGATCTAGTCTCGAAGCCCTATGTAGAGATGACCCTCAAGGTCATGCGAGCATTTGGTGCTCAGACCACCCATGAGAACTTCCGCAGATTGTCAGTGGAGCCCACGGGTTATCGGGCCGTGAACGAGTTTGTAGTGGAACCGGACGCGTCGGCTGCTTCGTACTTCTTTGCGGCAGCTGCGCTGCTTGGTGGGAGCGTCACCATTCACGGCCTTGGTACGGACTCACTGCAAGGCGATCTGAGCTTTGTTGACTTGCTCGAGCGGATGGGCGCACAGGTGATCAGAACTGCCACTTCAACCCAAGTGGTTGGGACGGGAAGCCTGCACGGAATTGAAGTGGACATGGCCGCGATATCTGATACTGCTCAGACGCTCGCAGCTATTGCACCCTTTGCTGACTCGCCAACTTGGGTGACTGGTATCGGGTTTATTCGGGCCAAAGAGACTGATCGAATCGCTGCAGTAGTGACAGAACTGAAACGCCTTGGGATCTCTGCAGTTGAAGAACCAGATGGTTTCTTGATTCACCCAGGTGTTCCCAATCCGGGGGTCGTGCAGACGTACAGGGATCACCGCATGGCAATGAGTTTTGCCCTAGTTGGCTTGCGCTCAGCAGGCATTCAGATTGCAGACCCAGCCTGCGTCGCAAAGACGTATCCCAACTTTTGGAATGATCTTGAGACTCTTCGTGGATCAGGTGGCAAATGATCCCGGTAGAGTCACTGAAAATCGGAGGACGAGTACCGTGCGAGTAATTGCAATTGATGGCCCAGCGGGATCAGGTAAATCGACAGTCGGCCGGCGCTTGGCTGAGCGACTCGGACTGACGTACCTCGACACGGGGGCGATGTACCGCTGTATTGCCTTCGCTGCGATTCGCAGGCAGATCGACCCGGCAGACCCAGATCCGGTTGGTCGACTTGCTGCCACAGTAGAGATGTCCGTTATAGACGGCGTGGTCACTGTGGACGGGGTTGACGCAACCCTAGAGATTCGCGGACCCGAGGTCTCTCGTGCTGTCAGCATGGTGGCCTCGAACCCAGCTGTACGTGAGCAGTTGCGGGCACGTCAGCGCAGCTGGGCCACCGAACACGGTGGAGGAGTAATCGAAGGTCGAGATATTGGATCAGTGGTTTTCCCCGACGCAATCCTCAAGGTTTTTCTGACAGCCTCGCCCGAGGTTCGCGCCCAGCGCAGAGCCAAAGAGATGACCGACTTGGAATATGACCAAGTCGCTGCAGACATTGCGCGACGGGACGCAGCCGATCGTGGTCGAGCCGACAGTCCGCTAGTCGAGGCCGATGGCGCTGTCAGCATTGACACATCCACAATTGAGATCGATGAAGTCGTCGAGTTATTGGCTGCACTCGTAGAGAGCAGATCGTGAATAATCCGCTCGAGTCCAGGGGCACCGGGGTGCAACAGGATTCGAGCGGCGCTGCATCTGTCACCTCGCATACCCAAGGCCGCCACGAGGTGGCGCCGATGAGCAACTCGGGCCGCATGGTTCATCGCTCTATTCGCAAGGTGGTCAGTCTGCTGGCGCGGAGTTATTTTCGTTTGAGCGTTCATGGGGCCGACAGAATCCCAATCGATGGCCCTTACCTTGTGATTGGAGTGCACCGCTCAAACTTGGATGTGTTCTTGATTGGGGCTGCTCTGCCGTCTGAACAAATACTTCGATGCATGGCTAAAGAATCACTCTGGCAGCATGCATGGATGGGCAGCTTTCTAGAAAAGATGGGGTCGTTCCCAGTGAGCAGAGGGCAGGCCGATCGGGCTGCCCTTCGGTGCTGCGAGCAGGCCCTTGCACATGGCGACTTGTTGTTGATGTTCCCCGAGGGAACGCGAATGTCAGGACCACTGATTACAGAGGTTCACGAGGGCCCCGCTTGGATTGCATGCCGATATCGAGTGCCGGTTCTTCCGGTTGCTCTAGGCGGAACAGAGCAAGCACTGCCACCCGGCGCAAAATTCCCTCGTCGGGTTCGTGTATCGGTTGTAATCGGCGAGCCGATTTACCCGGAGGTGCCACTAGAGGGCAGGGTGCCTCGGCACAGTGTCACTGAGCTGAGCGAGCGCATGACAGTTGATCTGCAACAATCCTTCACGGCTGCTTCGAGCCACAGCATGAACAGCTCAGGCCAAGCTGGCTAACACTGAGCTTGCAGAGAGTTCCCGGTCGCCCGAGTTGACCTGAATGGTTGGATCTCCACCAAGACCAAACCTGCCGATCTCATCTATAGCGCCGAGCAATTCACGCAGGTTTCGCGGGGGAGGGAAATACTCCTCTTCCTCCGTAATTCGCACTTCTTCGACTCCGTTGAGCGGACTTAGGCGCTCGAGAACCGCTTCGACGAGTTCTTCTGGTGCCGATGCCCCCGCAGTCACGCCCACGACGCCGCTCAGGCCAACGGGTAGTTCCTCGGGCGCATTGATTCGGTATACAGCCTCGCATCCGGCCGAGCGAGCCAACTTCTCAAGAGCAACTGTGTTCGAAGAATTCGCTGACCCAATCACGACGATTGCATCGCATCGATCGGCAATTTGCATCAATGCAGACTGGCGATTCGTGGTTGCAAAACACAGGTCCGAGTGACCGGGCATCCACATGTCTGGGAAGCGAGCTTGAGTCGCTTCTGCAACCTGTTCCCAATCGCGATGCGACAGGGTGGTCTGAGCGAGTAGCGCCACGGGAGTTTCAAACGCAGGTAGCGCCGCGACCTCTTCTAGTGATTCAACCCGGTGCACCGAATCGGGGGCTACGGCCATGGTGCCCACAGCCTCTTCATGGCCTTCGTGGCCGATGTAGACAATCGAGTAGCCCTTGCCGGCACGGACTTTGACCTCGTGATGCACCTTTGTTACGAGCGGGCAGACGGCGTCCACGACAAATCCGCCTCGCTCGCGAGCCTGAGTGACAACCTCTGGGGCTGACCCATGCGCCGACAACATAATTGGTCGACCTTCTGGAACCTCGGAGATGCTGTCCACAAAGACCACGCCGAGTTCTTCGAACTGCCTAACGACTCGTTGGTTATGCACGATCTCGTGATAGCAGTAGATCGGTCCATCGAATGAAGTGACCATCCAGGCAAGTGCTTTGATGGCCATCTCGACCCCGGCGCAGAATCCGCGAGGGGCGGCAAGCAATACTTGGTCCACACGTTCTGTCACAGCAGGTAGCTCACGGTTCAACTCGACTCATGGGTTGTGACGGTAGCGCGCAATATCGTCGAAGCTGGTCAGCACTTGGTCTCCTAAACCAACTGGCTGAGCGTCGAGTCCGGACCGGTACCGAAGCTCGGCAGTCGCAAAGTGGCGAACCTCTGGCCAGACATCTGGGGAATCTCGGAACGGGGGAACCTTGCAGCCGTTATCGCCGAGCGCCAACAAAGAGCTTGGAATCGGGATGCCAGTACTCAGGGCGAGGGCAGCGACCCCGCCTTCACCAATCTCACAGATATCGGTAAAGGCATTGTTGTGGCCAGCACCCGAAATCTCTACCAGCTTGCGCTCGCCTGGCGTGTAATCAAACCCACGTCGGACATCAGCAATTGCTGCGATCCCGTCGCGAACGCCACCAATCCACGCAATGGACTTTCCTGCAGGGAGCGTCAAGCTGCCATTCAACTGCGAAAGCATGCTGTACCCAGAGGCCATTGGAATAGCGGAATGCACATCCGCTCGCTCCAGCAAACGAAGCGAGGTTCCGCCGCCTGCGGAATGGCCGATGGGATAGACCGAGGTTGAGTCAACACGGCCCTCAAGAAGCCCGCCCGAAGCCAGGTTCTCAGAACGGATCAAGGTGATTGCCTCGTCAGCGACGGCAGTGTCTGACCGAGGTGAAGCCGGGGGCTCACCCAGCACGCTTCGCAATCCCCGCTCCAGATAGTCCGGAGAGATCACTACGAACCCCCAACTCGCTAGGTGAGTCGTCAGCGAAGTTGATTGTGTGCGATAGCTGGCAAATCCGTGTGAGAACAGCACAAGCGGAAACGGACCACCGTCACTAGCGGGAACGCCGCGAGTTGCATCAGTGACAAAGGGTGGGTTCACCTCGGCTGGCAGTAACTCGTCAAAGGCAGCGCTGACATAATCCCGGATGAAGTACTCGTCGCGAGGAGCAGTCCCAATGTCTTGCGGGTTGACCGGATACCAGACCTCCACCTTGCGATCAGACATCTGCAGGGTAGTCACGCCAACCTCGAAGGGTCCGTGCTGTGCATAGGCAGCCTCTCCGGCACGAGGTGCTGAGTTTGGGTTGACTCCCGTCGCAGGCTGGGGAGGAGCAGGTACACAAGCAGCGGCAAATATCAGCACTACCGCAAGCACCGAAAAGGTTCCAAAGGTGGTTCTTTTCATCTCATATCTCCCCGTCGTCATTCAAACCATAAGTTTTGCATGGAAACGCGCCCGAGGTCCATCAGGGTGCTGTCTAGTAGCATTGTGACGCCATGCAATCCCCCTCAGCCCTTGAATCGAGCCCTGCTGCTGCAGCATCAGTAGCAACTGTTGTCGCAGTGACATCTGGATCTCCGGCAGACCTGCTTGGGATCCTTCCGGGAGATCAGGTCATTGCGGTGGATGGTCGACCTGTTCGCGACATCATTGAGTACCGAGTGCTGACCGATGAGACCGAGGTCTCGCTAGATCTGCTGAGGGATGGACTCGAGCTGACTTTCGACGTGCTGAAACCTCCGGGCACTCCGCTGGGTATCGAGATTGACTCCCCGGTGTTTGATGAGGTGCGCACCTGCGATAACCACTGCGAGTTTTGCTTCATCTATCAGCTTCCTCCTGGGATGCGTCGCAGCTTGTACCTGAAGGACGATGATTACCGACTCTCGTTCCTCTACGGGAACTTCACCACGCTGACGCGATTCACCGAAGCCGATCTTGAGCGTGTGGTCACAGAGGGACTGTCGCCGCTCTATGTGAGCATTCACGCAACCAACCCCGAACTTCGCACCGAGATGCTGCGCAATCGGCGCGCTGCGATGAGTCTGCGGTGGCTTCGTGCCCTGTTGGATCATCAGATACAGGTACACGGGCAAGTCGTGGTCTGCCCTGGCGTCAACGACGGAGCGGCCCTCGTAGACACGCTGTGTGGGGTGCTTGATGAGTACCCAGATCTTGCCGATGTTGCCGTGGTTCCGCTCGGAGTGAGTTCCTACAGTTCCGAGACGCGTATGCGGGCGCATACTCAAGAAGAAGCCAGATTCGTCGTTGAGACAGTTGACGCGTGGCAAGAGGTTTTTCTTGCAGCGATCGGCCGACGCATGGTGTTCGCCGCAGATGAGTACTACTTGCTAGCCGGAATGCCGTTTCCATCGGCAGGGACCTACGGCGATTTTTCCATGCACGAGGATGGCATCGGAATGGCTCGAGCCTTTGAAATGGAATTCCATGGCGGGGCAGCAGAGGGAATTGGCGTTCAGCCCGGCTTTTTTGCCTCCGTTGATGGTGCCCCGGCAGTTGGGTATCGTGCTCCGCGAACGGTGCATGAGTCCGAGGGCGGTCAAACACTGCTGCAGTTGCTACCTCGACGAACTGCTCCAGTCGGCATTCTGACTGGTGAGTACGGGGCGCAAGTCCTAGCTCCATTGCTCAGCACCCTAGACAGGACAGATGTGCGCATCGTCACCGTCGACAATCAGTTCTTCGGTGGAAACATCTCTGTGGCTGGTCTCATGGTGGGAGAAGATTTGCAGCGGGTGCTGGCTCTGGAGCCTGTCGGGCACCGTTACTTGCTGCCCGATGTGTGTTTGTCTCAAGGCCGCTTCCTAGATGGTCTCACCCCTGCAGACTTGCCGCGACCCGTTGAAATTATTCCTACTGACGGCGTTGCGCTGCGAGAGGCGCTTGAGCCATTGACGAACAACCGAACTACTAGCTCAGAAACGGATGCCCGATGACGAGCACTGACCGTCTACCACTTGTTGCAATTGTGGGACGACCCAATGTTGGCAAGTCCACCTTGATGAACCGGATTCTTGGCCGACGCATTGCAATTGTCGAAGAGAAGTCCGGGGTGACCCGCGACCGCAAAGAGGTTCAGGCCGAGTGGCTGGGCTACGAGTTTCGCCTAGTCGACACGGGCGGTTGGATGGTTGGAGGTAACTCCCTCGACAAGAAGGTCAGCCGCCAATCCGAGCAGGCCATCAAAGAAGCTGATGTGATTCTGTTTGTTGTTGATGCCGCTATTGGTGTGACAGACGAGGATGCGAGCGTAGGAGAACTGTTGCGTCAGGCCACCGCTCCTGTCCTGTTGATTGCAAACAAGGTGGACGACCAACGTCACGAGGCTGGAGTGTGGGAACTTCTCTCACTTGGCCTGGGCGACCCAATCGGAATCTCTGCTTTGCACGGTCGCGGCACTGGTGACATGTTGGATCAGATCATTGCGTTCCTCCCTGAGCCTGAGCCCACTGAAGAAGAAATCGCAGCTGAAAATGATGACGGGATCACCTCCATTGCATTGGTCGGTCGACCCAACGTTGGCAAGTCCACTTTGTTCAACCGTCTGATCGGTGAGGACCGCGCCGTCGTGCACGACATGCCGGGAACCACCCGAGACAGTGTCGATACGGTGGTCGAGACCGAGGTGGGGCCACTGCGCTTCATTGACACAGCCGGAATGCGTCGCAAGTCACGAATTGATGACGGCACCGAGTACTTCTCGATGGTGCGGGCACTGAAATCCGTTGATAAGGCAAACGTGGCGTTGCTCGTCATTGACGCAACGGAGGGGATCACCCATCAGGACCAGCGGCTAGCCGAGCGGGTTGATGGTGCAGGATGCCCAATCATCGTGGTACTCAACAAGTGGGAGCTCCTTGATGAAGCAGCTCGCCAAGATGTTCTGTATCAAATGGGACAGAAGATGCACTTTCTAGGTGATGCGGCAGTGCTACGAGTTTCTGCGCTAAATGGCAGGGGAGTGCATCGTCTGCTTCCGGCGCTTGGTGAGGCAATCTCGCAATATGAGACCCGGATTCCGACTCGTAAAGTCAACGACCTGATTCGCCGTGCGCAGCAGGCTCAGCCGGCTCCACACGGCGGCCGGATCCTCTACGCCACTCAGGGCGCTACCGATCCTCCAACCTTTACGCTCTTTACCAACAAGATCGTCCCTGCAAGCTATTTGCGCTA